>JAGNSU010000043.1 GCA_017987895.1 Flavobacteriales bacterium
ACCTCGTCCGTGCCGCGGCGCAGGTAGCCGAGGGCGAAGGCCTCTTCGCCGCTGGTGCTCACCTTGGCCTGGCCGATGGTGAGGAAGCGCTCGCGCAGCGCGTTGATGCGGATGTCGCCTTCCTTCAGTTCATCGCTGAGGCGCAGCGCGAACTCCTTGCTGCCACCGCCGCCGGGGATCACGCCCACGCCGAATTCCACGAGGCCCATGTAGGTCTCGGCATGCGCCACCACCTTGTCCGCGTGCAGGCAGAGCTCGGTGCCGCCGCCGAGGCAGAGCTGGTGCGGCGCGGCCACCACGGGGATGGATGAATGCCGCATGCGCATCATCGTGTTCTGGAATGTGCGGATGGCCATGTCCAGGTCGTCGTACTCCTGCTCCACGGCCATCATGAAGATCATGCTCACGTTGGCGCCCGCGGTGAAGAGCGCGCCGTCGTTGTAGACCACGAGGCCCTTGTAGCTGGCCTCCGCGAGATCGATCGCCTTGTTCAGGCCCTGGATCACCTCCGCGCCGATGACGTTCATCTTGCCGCCCCAGCTCACCGCGAGGATGCCGTCGCCGATGTCGTACACGCGGGCCAGATTGTTCTTCCACACGATGCTGCTTTCAGGCAGTTCGCTCAACACAATAGTGCCTTCCGCGCGCGGCACCGGTTTGTAGCTCTTGCTCGGGATGTCGTAGTAGAGCCGCTTGCCGCCTTCGACTTTGTAGAAGGTGGTATTGCCTGCGGCGATCATCTCGTTCACCCACGGCGCGACTTTCACTCCCGCCGCGTTCATCGCATCGAGCGCGGTCTTCGCGCCGATCGCATCCCACGTTTCAAAAGGCCCCAGCTCCCAGCCGAAGCCCGCACGCATGGCGTCGTCGATCTTGTAGAGCTGGTCGGTGATCTCCGGAATGCGGTGGCTCACGTAAGCGAACAGCCCGTGGAAGCTCTTGCGGTAGAACTCACCGGCCTTGTCCGTGCCCGCGTAGAGGATCGCGGTCCGCTTCACGAGGTTGTCCTCTTTCTTCGCCGTGTCCAGCGTGGCGAACTTGGGCTTCACCTGAGGACGGTACTCCAGCGTCTTCAGGTCCAGCGCGAGGATGTCGCCTTTCGGTGTTGAGCGGTCCTTGAAGAAGAAGCCCTTGCCGGTCTTGCTGCCGAGCATGTTCTTCTCCACCATCTGTTGCAGATATCCGGGCAGCGCGAACGTGGCGTTCTGCTCGTCCTTCGGGCAATTCTCCTGGACGCCTTTGGCCACGTGCACGAGCGTGTCGAGGCCCACCACATCCGCCGTGCGGAAGGTGGCGCTCTTTGGGCGGCCCAACGCGGGACCGGTCAGGCGATCGATCTCTTCCACGGTGAGGCCCATCTCTTCCACCAAGTGGAACAAGCCCATGATGCCGAACACGCCGATACGGTTGGCGATGAAGGCGGGCGTGTCCTTGCACAGCACGGTGACCTTGCCAAGCACGCGCTGACCATACTCTTCCAGGAAGGAGAGCACTGTGGGATCCGTCTTCGCGCCGGGGATGATCTCCAGCAGCGGTAGGTAGCGCGGCGGGTTGAAGAAGTGCGTGCCGCAGAAATGCTTCGCGAAGTCCTCGCTGCGGCCTTCGAGCAGGGCGTGGATCGGGATGCCGCTGGTGTTCGTGGTGATCAGCGTTCCGGGCTTGCGATGCTTCTCCACATTGGTATACACCTGCTGCTTGATGTCCAGTCGTTCCACCACCACCTCGATCACCCAGTCGCAGTCCTTGATCTTCGGCAGGTCATCGTCGAAGTTGCCGGTGCTTATGCGCTTGGCGAAGCGCTTGTCGTAGATGGGCGAGGGGCTGCTCTTCAGCGCAGCGGCCAGGGCGTCGTTGACGATCTTGTTCCTGTCCGTACCTTCTTTCGGAACGATGTCCAGCAGCAGCACTTCGGCGCCGATGTTGGCGAAGTGGCACGCGATACGGGAGCCCATCACGCCGGATCCGAGGACGGCGACTTTCTTGATCTGTCTGTTGGCCATCTACTTCAAGGAGTTTGAGAACGCGTTGATACCGCAAAGGGCACAAAGAGCGCAAAGGAGCCCAGCAGGGCGAGTGGTTCGTTCGGGTTCCATTCGGTTGGCATTTCACTTTGCGTCCTTCGCGCCCTTTGCGGTATGTCTTCAGAAGAGTTGTTCTTGTTCGAGTATCCGATCCAGTTCGGTCATCACTGTCCGGAAGTTGTTGAGTTGTGTCGGCGTGAACCGGCTCTGCACCGCTTCGTTGAATTTGATCACGGTGTTGCGGCTTACGTCGCGCATCTGCTTGCCCTTCGCGGTGAGGTGCATGCGCACCACGCGCTTGTCATCTTTGCACGGCACACGCTTAATGAGCCCTTCCTCTTCCATGGTCTGTAACGTTCGGACAAGGCTGCGGCTCTCCATGCCCATCTTCGGACCGAGCTTGGTGCTGGGCGTGCCTTCCGGATCGATGCTCAGCAGGATCTGGCCAATGGCCATGGTGCCGCCATACTTGGAGGCTTCGCTATTGTAGATGCGCGAAATGCGGCTCCACACTTTGCGGATCGGAAAGTCGATCGTCTCTTCGGGCTTCATGTACTGGACCTCGGCACCGAAGCTAGTGGCATTTGTTATGCGCGCATAACATGTAAAGAAATTTCTTTCGCCCGATGGTCGTTGTTCCACTGACCTAGTTTCGCCCACCAACCCATCCCTCATGCGTACCCTCATCCTTGCTGCCCTGGCTGCCCTCGCGTTGATCACTTCCTGTAAGGAGGAGGAGGAGCCAACGCCTGGGCCGACGCCTTCTGGCCCGCGGTTGATCCTAAAGTTCAAGTTCGACAGTACCCAGGTGCGCTTGGACGAACTTGGGCAGCCCGAACCGAACTTGCCCGCGGGCCGCGCTGCGCAGAACCCACGCTTCAACAAGATGAGCGCGCATTATGTCGAGTTCGCGCCTACCGCATGGACGCTGCCCGGACAAGGCGAGGTGGTGTACCACGCGCCGGAGACCACGGCGGGTGGCGCGAACGCGATCAATTTCTCGCAAAGCGTGCTCGCCGGACAAGGGGAGACCTTCTTGAGCGTTCCGCTGTCGCTGTTGTCCGCCGGTACCTATCCATGGATCCGCGTTTCGCTGGGGTACCAGAACTACGACATCGACTTCCGGTATACCGACACGGTGTTCGGGCTGGGAGGGTTGGATCTGGAAGGGACCATCGCCTCCTTCATCGGCTTCAATACCTACATCAGCACCTTCACGATCAACGAGCAGTCGTTGACGATCAACGACGACCGTGCTCAAGGGTTCTGGGCGTTCGAGGTGATCGATCCGCTGGTCCCGGTAGCTCCCATATCCGGACAGGCCGCGGGCGTGACCACCGTACCCAACCCATTGTTCGCCTCTTCGCCGATCCCCGCCAACTCCTGCCTGGTGACCGGTGCTTTCGCGCAGCCATTGGTGATCACCGGTAACGAGACCGAGGATGTGGTCATCACGGTATCGTTGAGCACCGACCGTAGTTTCGAGTGGAGCGACAACGGCGACGGGATCTACGAACCCGGCTATCCCGCATTCGATGTGGTGCAGGACATGGGGGTACGCGGGTTGATCCCTACGGTGGAGTAGGAGTTCCGCCGCGCTGGTACACCCGAACGTAGTCCACGTCGAAGCTGGTACCCTCTGGCCAAGCCTGAGGTTGGACCGGTCCGTTGCAAAAGCCCTTCGCGCCGGAGACCGCCAGGTCGAGGATGATGCTCAGGTCGTCCTGCCCGCGCGGGAAGTAAGGAGCGGAATGATGTTCACCCGGCACGCGTTCACATGCCGGCATGGGCCGACCGCGCTTGTCCACAAAGCGCCCGCGGTATTGCACGAGCTCCTCGTCCACGTACCACCGCACACCGTCGCGTTCCCATTCCACTGCGAACACATGGAACTCTTGTGAGAGGTCGCTCACGCGCTCCTTCCCGTTGTTGGAGAACTTGGGTTTTCCCCAACGGTGGAGCGCGGTCTTGTATACACGCGTTCGCTCTCCGCAGATCTCGAACACGTCGATCTCCGTTTCGCCCCCGAATCCCCAGAAAGCGGGCCACAGCCCGGCTCCCTTCGGTATGCGGCACCGTACCTCGAAGCGGCCGTAGTTGAACCGGGCGGTCCCGATGGAGTGTATGATCGAGCCCTCGTGCTCCTTGGCCTGGCCGTACCATTCCCCCGACCGTGCCCGAACGCCCATGTGCAACAGACCATCACCAAGGGAGACCAGGTCGTCCCGGAAGATCGTATTGCTCGTGCCCATGAGTCGGCATCCCTCACAGTGGTCGCTGCCATCGTCACTATAGGGGAACCAGGTGCGCCACTTGGTATCGTCCAGGCGTGTACCCTCGAACTCGTCGCTGAACACGAGCTTCCAAGCGGATGTGTCGCAGCGCCCTCCATCGTCGACCTCGATCGGTCCCACGCGTTTCTCACGCCTGGTCTGCGCGGCGACCGGGTTGATAAGTGAAAGAAGAGCCGCGTGCGAGAGTGCGATGCACAAGAGCTTGCGCGGGGTCATGGCGCCGGGGTGACCGACCCCGATCCATGGATCTTCGAGGACACTTGCGGTGTACCACGATAGCGCACACTTCCACTGCCCATGATCTCCGCATGCAGTTCCCCAATCGCGGTGACGGATACACTACCACTGCCCATGATCTCCACTTCGCTGCGGGTGGTGCTCAGTTCCAACGCTTCCACACCACCGGATCCGGCGATGGACACATTGAGCGCTGAGGCGGTACCCTTCAGCGCAACGTCACCGGAGCCCTGGATATCCACGTCCACCTCCTGATAGCTCAATGGAAGTTCCATATCGCCGCTGCCTTGGATCGTTATGCGCAGCTTTTCGCCTGCGAACGGCGTTGTACTGCGAACATCGCCGGATCCAGCGACCCCGACCTCACCCAAAGAAGGTAGTGTGATCCGCACCACCACATCCACATCGGAGTCGAAGCATCCTTCGGTGGTGACCTTCCAAACACCTCCGCTCACCGAAGTGCCGATCAGGTCAAGTACAGCGGCTGGACCTTCGGCCTCCACGCGTTGCACGCTGCCTTGGGTGAGTTCCACATCGATGGAACCCTCGGTCACCACACCGGTGATCGGAGCCAGGGACAGTTCGCGCTTCACGGCCGGGCCCTTGCCATCCACACAGTCCATGCGGAAGCAAGATGTGAGCACGAGCGCGCAAACCATAATGCTGGTAGCGGAACGGAGCATGGTCGTAGTGTTCATCGGATCAATTGCACCGAACCCTCGAAACGCAGCCCGTTGAGGTCGATGGTATAGAAATAGGTCCCAACGACAGCTGGCTCGCCGGCGAAGGTGCGGCCATCCCAGGTCGTGCTGTTCCCGAGGCTCTCGAACATCTGTTGTCCCCAACGGTTGAAGACGTTCATCCGCAAGCAGCCACCGAGGTAGGCATCGGTGATCGGTCCGAACAGGTCGTTGTCCCCATCGCCGTTGGGCGTGAACACGTTCGGCATGGTAATGTCCGTATGATCCTCCAGCGAACCGGAGGGGTAGGACTGCGTGACAGAAGCCGTGCAACCGAGCGCATCTGTGATGGTCAGGCTGATCACCAGATCACCGCCATAGGTCATTACAGGCGACGGTTCCTGCTCGGTGGAAGTGGTTCCATCGCTGAATGTCCAGAGGTAGCTCACCGCCCCTTCGCTCAGGTCCGTGGTGAACACCCGCAGCCCATCGCACCGCGCCTCGAGGCGCACCGTGAACCCTACCACCGCTTCACCGGCGATGGTCACGAGCACTTCATCGGTGCTCGTGCATGTATCGTTCAATACGGTCACCGTGTAGATCGTAGTGGCCAGCGGTGAGGCGGTGGGGTTGGAGAGCGATGCATCATCCAGTCCAGCGCCGGGTGTCCATGTGAAGCTCGACCCGGGGAGCGAGGTCGGAGCACCACCGATCTGCACGGGGGTGCCAAAGCAGACCACTTGGTCGGGACCCGCATCCACCGGAGGATCATCGGTCACGGTGACCGTGACCTGGTCAGTGCCGTCGCATCCCGCCGCGTCCGTTCCGGTGACGGTATAGACCGTGGTGATCACCGGTGAAGCGGATGGGTTGGAGCTGTTCGGATCGTTCAAGCCAGTGACAGGCGACCATGTGTAGGAAGCCGCACCAGTGGCCTGGAGTTGCACATCGAAGCCGGGACACACCCAAACATCCGCGCCCGCATCGATCGTGGGCAAGGAGCCAACGCTCACCGTCACATCGTCGCTCGCGCTGCAATCATTGCTATCCGTCAAGGTCACTGTGTACGTGGTCGTGGTAGAGGGTGAAGCTATCGGATCCTCCACGCCAGGATCGCTCAACCCCGTGGAAGGCGTCCAAGCGAACGTGCCGGTACCTGTCGCGTTCAATTGAACACTGCTGCCGGTGCAGATCGACGTATCAGCTCCGGCGCTTATAGAAGGCAGGGGATTCACGTTCACGATCACTGTGTCCGTATCGATGCACCCGTTCAGGTCCTGCACACCCACGACGTAGGTCGTTGTGGTGGGTGGATCGGCCAATGGGTTCGGGTCGGTCGTACTGCTAAGGCCGATGCCAGGTGCCCAAAGGAAGGTGCTGCCCGCAGGACCGGTCGGCGATCCGCCGATACTGCCTTGTTGTCCCACGCACAGCGAGATATCCGAACCCGCGCTGGCCGCAGGCAAAGCGTTCACGGTGATCGTCACACTGTCGGTGGCTATGCATCCCTGACCGTCGGTCACCTGAAGGAAGTAGGTGGTCGTGTTGCTTGGGAAAGCGAGTGGATCCGCGATGTCGACCGCGCTCAGCCCCGTGCCAGGGCTCCACGAATAGGAGGGTCCTCCCGCACCGGCCAGTTGTGTCGTGTCGCCGATGCATAGTGCGTCATCGGATCCGGCGTTCGCGGGCGGTGCCAGCTCTTGCACGGTGACCGTGGCACTGGTGTCAGGACAGCCGACGGCACCTGCGATCGTGTAGGTGTAGGTGCCGGGCTCATCCGTGGCAGGATCGTACGTATCGCTATGGGCTGCGGAAAGCGGATCGGTCCAGGTCCCGTTCAGTTCAGGCGTACCGGCGAGCGAATCGAACAAATTGAACGCGATGCCGCTGCTGCATAAGCTCACGCTCATGTCGGCACCCGGATCAGCGGCCACGCCGATCGTGATGGTCACGGTCGCAATGGCATCCACGCAGGGCGCTGCGCCGGGAACGGTGTAGGTACACGTAACCGTGCCTGTGAACAGCGAAGGATCGAAGATGCCACTGAACGGGTTGTTGTTAGGGTCGGTCCAGATGCCGCCGGCATCAGGAGTACCGCTCAACACATTGTACAGGTCGAAGGGCGTTGTGTTCGAGCAGACAGCGATGGACGCATCCGCCCCGGCGTCCGGTGCTGCGTTCTCCGTAACCACCACGACCGATGAATCGTTCACGCACGGCGCGATGGCCGTTACCACATAGGTGAAGATCCCACCCCCACTGCCAGGTGTATAGATGGAGCCTGGGGTCCATGTACCACCGATACCCGGCGATCCGCCGAGCAAGCTGAACAGGTCCACGGGCACTCCGTCGCTGCACACTGTGATGCTTCCATCTGTTCCCGCGTTCGGAGGATCGTTCACCGTCACCGTGACATCATCCGCCGCCGTACACCCGATGCTGTCGGTGACTTGCACGGTGTAGGTCGTGGTGATCGTGGGTGAAGCGATCGGATCCGCGACCGCGACATCGCTCAGGCCGGTGGGCGGCGACCATAGGAAGCCGATCCCGCCGCTCGCGCTCAACTGCACGGACCCACCGTTGCAGATCGCCACATCGGGTCCCGCATTGGCCGGCGGTATCGATACGAAGACGATCATCGTGTCGGTGCTGACACAGATGCTGTCCGCGATGACGAACACGATGTAGGTCGTGGTCACGCTCGGTGTGGCGGTCGGGTTCGCCAGCGTGCTGTCGTTCAACCCCAACGCAGGGGACCAGAGCGTTTGTGCACCGATGGGTCCGGTGGGGCTGCCCCCGATGTTGGCGGACCCTCCCGGACAAATGCTCTGGTCGGGACCGGCGTCCGCGTCCGGGCTATCGATCACGGTGAAATTCTCCGTGATCGGAGATGACGCACAGCCATTGGTGTCGGTCACCACGAGTGTCACGGATCCGGGGCCGGGGATGTTCAAGAGGACATCGGCGGTATTGCCATTGGTGCCGACCACCGTCCCGCCCGTCGCCGTCCACGAATACGTGTATCCAGCAACTGAGAGGAGTGTGAAGAAGCCCACTGTGTCCCCTTCGCAAATGCCCTCCACATCCGGAAGAACGCTGAGGGGGTCGCTGAAGGAATTCACCGTCACCAGCACACTGTCCGTTGCTGTGCAGCCAACGCTGTCCGTCACGGTCACGAAGTACTCCGTAGTGGTCGCTGGGAAAGCGAGCGGGTCGGCGATGTTCGTGGCACTGAGCCCGGTGCCAGGGGACCAGGCGAACGCGCCGATCCCGGTCGCGTTGAGTTGGACGGTGTCACTTGTGCATAGCGCTGCGTTCGCACCAGCGTCCAATTGGGGCAAGGAGAGCGTCACGGTCATCGTGTCGCTCACAATGCAACCGCTATTGCTCACCTGCACGATATAGGTGGTGGTGCTGGCGGGCGAAGCATCCGGGTTCGCGACGTTCGTCGCAGAAAGGCCGGTGGACGGGGTCCAATTGAAAGTACTGCCCAGCGGCCCGGTGGGAGCGCCTCCTATGTTCACGCTATCACCAGCGCAGATCGTGAGGTCTGCTCCAGCATCCGCATCCGGTTCGGGAGAGATCGTGACCTGGAGTTCCACCGGGGGCGCATCGCAACCCAGCGTATCCGTCGCCACCACGGAAACCGTGCCCGTGCCGGGAGTGCCCCAATCCACCGTAATGCTATTGGTGTTTCCACCGCCTGCTTGCGTACCCCCTGTAATGGTCCATTGGTAGTTCGCGCCAGCGATGGACGGCACAGTGTAGGCCGCGCCCGTGGTTCCAGTGCATACCGTCGTGGGACCCAAAATGGGACCAGAGCCCAGGAAGGGCTGCACTTGCACTTGCACCACCACATCGATCGTCAACGGGGGACATCCATTGTCGGTAACGCTCACACTGAACAGGTAGGGTTGGTCCTGGCCTTGGTCGCACGCGGTGTTCCAGCAGAATTGCGTGGCCACCGTGCCATCCCCTTCCACCGGGCTGCCGATCGTAGCGGGCGGGTTGAACAAACCACCATCAAAAATGCTGCCGTCCGCGTTCAAGATCAGCGAATCACCATCGGCATCAAGGAACGCGAAATCGATGCAGAGCGGGGCCCCGGCTTGCACCGTGTACGAGGCTTGGATCGGGGTGCTCGCTTGTGGTGTGGCATTGGGCGGACAAACGATGGCCTGCAACTGGAGGTCGCGACGGATGCGTCCGATCTGTATCCCGTTGCGGTATTCCTTCACCTCCACGGCCACCACGTAGTTGCCCTGTAGCGGCGGCTGGTACTGCGTCAACCCCGTGGCCCCGTTGATGAACGAATAGCCGCCAGCGCCGAAAGGTTGGGCGAGGCTGAAGCCGGGGTTGTAGGTCACATCGCCGATCGGCCAGCCCAGAACGGGTGGAGGCGGGATGATCCCGCCACCGAAATTCTGGGAGTTGTAGGGCACCTCGAAGGAGAATATCAGCAGATCACCATCGGGATCCACCGCTGTGTTCAAGAAGGTGGCCGTGTCGGAAATGCACAGGAAGGGCGTAGGCAAGCCTAGGAAGATCGGAGAACTATTGTTCACCAATGGCGGGGGAATGAACGCGTAGTATCCGATCCCCGTTCCGTTCGGGTTGTTCAGGTTGGTGATGTCCAGATTCCTGCAGCACATGTGGTAGTACAGGTGGATCCCGCCGAAATTCAACGGGATGTCCACCTGGCCGATGAAGCGGCCCTTCACTGTGCAAAGACCCTCACCGACCGTGCAGCCATCCGGCAGGTCCGGTTCGATCAACAACGAATCGGTGAGGAACACCTGAATGTCCTGTAGTTTCACCTTGTCGCCGTTCGGGTCCAACGGATCTTGGAAATACGCACCCACCAGGAGGGGTGTGTTCAGGTCCTGGCCCAGCAGATCGTAAAGCGTTGGGAAGTTGGAGTTCGGGCCGCAGTTCATGAAGAAATCCAGGTAAACCTCATAGCGGTACAAGCCGCTCCCGGGTGAGGTTTCACCCAGGTAGGTATACCCCAGGTTGCCGCCTACCAAGTGGCTGGCATGCGCGGGGAGAGTGCTGAGCGCGATGGCCGCAGCGGCCATCATACGGAGGAGGTGACGCTTCATGCGCGAGCGGATCATCGTTGCACCACGATCAAGCGGGACCAGATACCGTCCGGACCATGCACGGAAAGACCGTAGCAGCCCGGGGGCCATGGTGCAGCATCAAAGGTGGCACTGCGCACCCCTTGTGGAAGGGCTTGGCGCACCATAAGTTCTCCCAAGGCATTGTTGATGGTCACCCACCAATCCTTGCCCGCACCACGCGTCAGGTTCAAATTGAAGACATTCGATGCTGGCACCGGACCCACCGAACCGATCGGGTCCTGCGCTTCTCCGATCCCGGTCAAGGAACAATCCCATTGTGCCACGAAACCCTCCCAGGTGGTGGGGCCGTTGCTCGCTTCCTGCCGGATGGTAAGCGCTGGGCCGCTGGAGGTGAACACCCCTCCATTGGGCAGGTCACCCACTGTCGCGCCCGTCAACTCCGCCAACAAAGGCGCGTTCACGGAAGGCCCATCATAGAGCGCCAGGAAATCGAAATTGGTCTCGAAGGCGAACTGATCGAACAGCAGCGTCACCGTTTCCGCACCAGCTGGTGCGAGGGTCACCGAACCGCTCACGCCTGGGGAATAGTTGTCCGTGATGCCGCCATCATCGACCAGCAGGCCTTGGCACTCATCCAATACCAGCTGTCCATTGTCCGGGATGGAGGAGGTGTCGCACAGGAAGCCCTCCAGATATTGGATAAGCCCGGTTTGAATTTCTGTGTCGTTCCCGTTCCCGTTCGAGGCGGTCAGTGTCACGGTATAGGTGCCGGGCGTGGTGTAGGTGTGCAGCGGATCTTGATCGGTGCTCGTGGTGAGGTCGCCGAAGTCCCAGAGCCAACTGTTTGGGAGTGCCGTGCTCGCATCGGTGAATTGCACGACGCCGTCACAAGTCGTCTCTGGTGTAGCGGTGAATTGTGCGGTAGGGGGCGTGGTGATCTGCGAAACCACAGCGGTGAAGTCCTCCACCTGGCCGAACAAGGGCGGGTCGCACGGGCCGGTGATCTCACCCACCACATCGGTGATCACCCGCATGCGTAAGGGTGTATTGTACACCGAACCCTGCGGAATGGCTACAGTACCGATGGGATCCACGGTACCGAGCGCGAAAAAGACCAACTCGTTCGCGGCGAAGATGCCGTTGTTGTCCAGGTCGATCCATACGTAGGCGTCCTGATCGTTCTGGTCATCGGTCTCCATCGCGATGGCGTAGGAACTGCCCTCTTCCACCTGCGCCACCTGGCCACAACTCCGGTCCTGGTAGCCCTCCGCCCCATCCACGCTCGTGCTATTGATGCCGGCGAACGTGATGCCCAACAGGCCATAGCCACAGCAATAGCTTTGGGTCTGTGGGGTGCATTGCGCGGCCGGTAGTTGGCCGTTCAGGTCGACCGTGATCAGGTCGGTGAAGGTGAGCGTATCTCCCCCGTTGGCGTTGATGGCGATCAGGGTCACGGTGTAGACACCGCTCGCGAGGTAGGTGTGCTGCGGCGAGGCATCGGTGCTACCGGTCAGATCGCCAAAGTCCCAAGTCCAGCCGGTCGCCAGGTTCAAAGAACCATCGGTGAACTGCACTTGCCCGTCGCAACTGAACAGGGGCGAAGCGGTGAACTGGGCGATCGGTGGATCGGGGTTGGTGATGATCACCAGCGCCAGATCCTCCGCCTGCCCGAACTGCGGACCTACGCACGGGTCGAGCGCAGGGCTCACTTCGTAGTCCGCCATTACCCGCATGCGCAGAGGCACGTTCTGGACCGCAGTGCCGGGCACGATCGAACTCGCGGTCGCAAAGTTCCCATGGGCCTCGTCCAGGATCACTTCATCCGCTGTGAACACACCACTGCTGTCCCAGTCCACCCAGACCTTGATCTGGTGCGTCGCGATGGTCCCTGTGGTCACCGATAGATCGAGCAAGGAACCCACTTCCACCGTGTCCAGGATGCAGCTGCGGTCCAGGTAGCCACCATCGGCCACAGCATCGTCCGAGGGCAGTGCTACCCCGTTCAACTCGATGTCCAGGATCCCGAAGCCTTCGATCGTGGGGCTGGATAGCGGCAGGCAGGCGGTATCCGGTCGTGGTCCGTTCGTGAGCACAGTGATGGCTGCGAATTGCGTGAGCGTGTCGCTGCCGAAGGCGTTCGTCACGATCAGCGTTACGTCGTACACGCCGTCGGCGAGATAGGTATGCTCGGGCGAAGCATCGCTGCTGCCGGTGAGGTCACCGAAGTCCCAAGTCCAAGTGTCGGGAAGGTATTGTGACGCATCCGTGAATTGTACCACCCCATCGCATGTAAAAGCGGGAGAGAGGCTGAACAGGGCAACCGGGGGGATCTCGGACGGGTTCCATTCAAAGCGCAGGTCGGGCCGCTGGTCGCTGTTCACGATCATACCTCCGTTGAAGGTGCAGACGTTCGGGTTCGGTGTCTGGCGATAGCTCACGCTGGTAAACCCCGTCGCTGTGCGGTACATGCCGCTGTTCTCCGATCCAAAGCCGTTCGAAAAGCACGTCTCGATCAGCAAGTTGGTAAGCCCGTCCCAAGTGAACGGCGAATCGAACGGATGCATGTTCCAGCCGGCCGTGGCGGTCAGGTCCAGGGGACCCCAGACCGGCACCATGCCGGGCTGCCACAGGTTCGTAAGGCCGGTCTCCGTGGTGGTGCCGATGCTCACGGTGAATCCCAGCAGGGTGGTGGGTGAGGGGACCGCCACGTTGAAACCCAGCGAAACGATATCGCCTGCGGTCATTCCCGCAGCGTTCAGTTCGCTGGCGAGCACAAGGATCTGGTGCCGGGAGCCATTGGCTTGGTTGCCGTAAGGTGCGGGGTACTGGTTCGGTGGGTTGAAGGTGACGCCGGTACCGATATCGGTGGTGACCTGGGCGCTCAACAACGGTGCGAGGAAAATGGCGGTGCATACCGCTGCGGTGCAGCGGATCCACGGGGTCGTGAGGATCATCGTAGAAGGGTTCGCAAGGGACCCTCGAAAGATAGCCGTTCACCCGTGCGGGCCACGCGTTCCAAGAATTATCCGAAATGGGCCTTTGTGGCGCTTGGATCAAATGGTCCGCGCACTTCCCCGTTCCCGTCGAACCATTTGGCCATCCTGTCCGTATCGGGGGACTATTCATGGGAGATCCCCGGAACGCAGTCCCTTTCCACCACGCGCTCGTGGCGGAGATCCGTGGCCAGGCGCTGGCCCTGGACGGGGCTACCCTGCTCTGGGAACACACGGGAACTTTCGGCCGCGCGGACCTGGACGTGGCCTTGCACAGAGTGGAGCATGTGAGCGTGGCGCATAGCGATGCGACCGCTGTGCGCAAACGATTGATCAGCGTCCTGGTGGAGGGCATGGAGAACATCCTGGTTCATGCCGGGAAGGACCTTGCGGCCCTCTGCGCTGTGCTGGTGCTGAGAACACGGTCGGATTACCGACTGGTGCTCATCAATCCTGTGCCGCTGGCGACCGCGGCACTGCTCCAACACCGCATCGACTTCTTGAACGAGATGGACGAGGTGGGACTGAAGGAGCACTACTTGAAACTTCTCGCGAATCGGGAGCGCACGGAGCGTGGAGGTGCCGGACTGGGCTTGCTCACCATGGCCCGCCGCAGCCAAAGGCCAATGCGCGTTCGGTGCAACCCGTTCTCCGAGACCGAGGCTCTATTCGCTTTGGAACTAGCGGTGCCCCTTGGCGATTGAACGTTATACCCCGGTGGGCTGCGAAGCGTAGTCCGCCAGGTATTCGAACCGGTCGCTCAACTTACCATGGGATACGATCGTTGCGCGTTCGATCATCTCTTCATCGCCATCCCCCAAAAGCGCTGGCAACACGTGGTCCAGGAGGTCTTGGGCGAACGCTTCGGAGGCATCGCGAGGTAGCGCACAGGGTAGGTTGTCCACGGCCATAACGAGTATGGAACCCGGAGCGGCGACCTCTGTTCCCTTTCCGCTTTGCGGATCATATCCATAGAACGGCTCGGCGATGCTGGAAGCTCGTACCGTACTGTCAATAGGGCCGCCCACATCGCAGCTGATGTCCGCGACCACACGCAAAGAGAGCTCCGGATCGCGTAGGTCTTCGGTCGAAAGGATCTTCGGCCCACGCGGGTCCCAGAAATGGCAGGCCAGATAGACAGAGGCTTTGCGGGCGTAGGGGAGGAAAGTGCCGTGGTGCCCGCTCGGGTCCGTGTAGAACGCCTTCTTGTCGAACGGAGCGCCGTCGTTGCGGGCGTAGAGATCCGATGTGCCCACCATGGTGAACACAGGTCCTGGTGCGCCTCGGAGAAAGTCAGAGGTGCCCACTTGATGGATCCCGGCGACTTCGAGGATCTCCAACGCACCCTGGCCAACGCGCCCGGCACCCGTCATTACAATACGTAGATCTGCCGCCACATGCAGCTTTTTCACCTCGTGCTTCAGCTCGGCCAGGTCGTGGCATTCTTCGGCAGGCTTCAGCGCGGTGCCACCGTGCAAGAGGTTCCAGCCGCGCAATGCGTTGTAGGTCCCTACCACACCGGCCCAATGTCCGAAGGCCAGCACCCGCTCGCCTTTCGCATCGGTGAGCAGTTCGTGGTCGAGCAGCGTGATATCCTTCTTCAGCACCGCTTGCAGCAGCTTCCGATTGTGGGGCTGTTTCTTGATCGTATGGCTGAAGATCAAGTAGGTCTTCCCTGCGATCAGATCTTCCACCGGCACCTCTTTTACTCCGATCAACAGGTCGCGATCGCTCATGTCGTCGCTTAGACGAACACCGGCCGCTTCGTACTCCGCATCCGTGAAGGCCCGCACCGGGCTGCGCTCCACCACCAGGTCCAGATCCGGGTGGTTCCCTTTGGCCCGGCGTACAGCTTTCGGTGTCATGGCCACCCGGCGATCCACGGGCACTTTGCGTTCGCGGATGATGCCGATCCTTCGCTCCATTCCTTTCATGCTAAAAACGGCCGCGAAGGTAGATGGATCATCGGGCCTGGGAACTGACATGTTGTCGCGGCGGACCTTGCGGCACGGGCTTCGCCGGATACGGGCGGCGTATCTTTACGCCCCGTTCTTTGGAACACCTTGGGGCCGACCTGGTTTTGACAGCGGCTTGGTGGTGTGTGTAAGCAGGCCGAGCGTGAGGTGCGGCTCGTTATCCCAGTGCCTCAACGCCATAACTGGCAACGTAGACTACGCTCTCGCAGCTTAATAGCCTTAGGCTATTCCGCTTTATCCACGCGAATAACAGTAGCGTGGACGAGTGCCCCTCGGGGAGGCCCGTCATCCTCCTTCCCGGAACCGGGGTATCATCTTGGAAGACTGGCCCATGCGGTGGTCCGTAGCATGGGTAAGACACAGGACCTAAGCCGTCACTAGGGTGCCCTTTCCCAGGTGATGGTCGAAAACCAATAAAGTGGCTAAGCCTGAAGAAAGCGCATGGCACGGTCGTTTGGACGAGGGTTCGAATCCCTCCGGCTCCACCTTCGCCTCGCCGAAGCAAAGGACTGCGCCCCGCGCAGGACTTTGCTTCGGCGGGCTACGCCCTTACCGCCGTCGCCCGATCGAAGAACCCGTTCTTCGTCGAGGCTTCGGCGGACGCGGTCCACGGTATTCCCATGATCTTCTCTGACTATATGTACGTCCTACGCTGCTCGGATGGACATACCTATGTTGGTTGCACGAACAACTTGGATGAGCGACTTCGCCGCCACGGAGCGGGAATGGTACACTTTACCAAAGACAAGCTCCCTGTTCAGTGCATTGCAGCTTTCGGCTTCATGGACAAGTACAAGGCCTACGCGTTCGAGAAGTATTTGAAGACCGGCAGCGGTCGTGCGTTCATGGGACGCCACTTGGTCTGAATGCCAAGTGTTGTGGACCACGTCTTCCTAACGCGCTAGCACTAATGAGTCGCTTCGCGCCCTAGCGGGACGGTCGCGAACGCGGTACTTCGGTTCCACAGGGTCCCGAAACGCTGACCCTGTGGGGACGTGAAGGATCTAGTCGAGGATAAATCCTAAGGTGAAGACCGCATGGATCGTAGCGTATAGCACAGCGATCATATAGATGAGACGAACGCGTGTAGCTGTGGACACCATTTCAATGGTAGGCTTCTTCACCAAGCGAAGTAGGTGTACCGCGTGGAGAGCAAGGAATACCAAGACGAGCAATATGCCGCTGCCCCATCGTTGAAGAAAGAGGGCTGGAAAATTCGCTTGCCTCATATTGACCAAGTCCTCGTGGGACCCGATCCAGAAGCGACTGAGAACATAGAGCGTGAGGCTCGCGATGGCGAAGATCGCCCACGTCCATGGAAGGCGGATCAGGGCCATCATTTCTTGCTACACCGAATAACGGCGCCATAGATGTTCTTCCAACTTGTTGCCATGCTCAGATCTCCGCGCATCTGCGGCTTCGCTCGATCACTTCCCTCCAAACGTAACAGACCGGGTGCATATGCGGCTGATCGGTCGTGGATCACCTTCCCCGCCCCAGCCGCAAAACCACAATGCTCACGACCGTTCCGACCAGTCCCGCCAGGACGGCAAGGATCACCGCGCCGATCAGGTATTGCATCACGTTCCAATGGATGGCATCGAGCGTGAGCGCGGAGATCGAGTTGATCCGCACGCGGTCGTCGCCGACGAAGGGCGCGCCTGCCATATAACTACCATATAGGATGAGCGGGATCATCGGCGGTATGCTGATGTTCGCAGCGGCCACAAAGAGCACCCGGTTCAGTTTCAACAGGAAAGCGAGGGGAATGCCCACGGCCAGTTGGAACCCCCAGATCGGCACAATGCCCATGAAGAGCCCGAAGCCGATGCTCAATGCTTTGCGAAGCGAACTTTCTTCAGGCCGCACCGCTTCGGCCTTCAGCTTCTGCCAGAGGCGGCCACCGGTGAGGAGTTGCTTGGGCCAGTGCCAGAGGAACGCCAAGGTGACCAGCACGGAATTGAGCACGCTGATGCGGAAGAAATCGCGGCCCGGCCGGAAGTGCGACACACGCTCCGCGAAGTCGTAGCGCACGCTCACCGGCACTTGCACGAAGGGCACGTCGCGCCAGGCGAGGCGCACGATCACCTCGATCTCGTACTCGAAGCGCTTGGTCCATGCGCGCATGCTGCAAGCTGCCTTCAATGGATAGGCGCGGAAACCGGTTTGTGTATCGTCCAGCTTCCAACCGGTCTCTACGCGGAACCAGAAGTTGCTGAACCGGTTGCCGAAGCTGCTCTTGCCGGGCACGTCGCTGCCGCTCATGTCGCGTGTACCCATGATCATGGACCCGGGGTTCGCCGCGATGGCCGCGCGCATCTTCGCGATCTCCGCCGGAGCGTGCTGCCCATCGCTGTCGATGGTGATGGCATAGTCGAACCCCTGTGCCAAAGCGGCCTCGAAGCCCCGGTGCAACGAGAAACCCTTTCCGCGATTGCGATCGTTCGTGAGCACTTGAACGCCATCGATGCTTCGCAGGACATCCGCGGTGTTGTCCGTGCTACCGTCGTTCACGACGATCACATCCCTTTCACCGCCCGCGAGGATGGCTCGTAGCACGGTGGCCACGGTGCCTCCATTGTTGTAGGTGGGCACCAGGATGCAACAGCGCGGGGTGCTCACGACGGGATCAGGTCCTGGGTGCGAACGATCCCTTCAAGCTGAATACCGCACGTTCACCACACGTGCCGTGGATATCGCAGGTGTAGCTCGATCCCTCTTCACCGGTGATCCTCAGCACGATGTCAAGTTCAGTACCTGTGGCGGGTTCCAGCGGAGAAAGGAACTTGATGGCCCTCGCCGTGCGGAGGTGGACCTCCTTCGAAAGGGCTTCGCTAAGGAGTTGCTGTGCGAGTTGCACCATGGCCATCCCTGGTGTGACAGGTCGGCCGGGAAAATGTCCTTGGAAGATGGGATGGTCGATCACCAAAGTGGCGCGTGCGTTCCAGCCACGTCCCTCGGCGAGGGGCACGAGCGGAGCGGAGCGGAAAAGGCTTCGACAAAGGGCTCGATCCATCGCACTCAAAGATCGGTGAAGGTGCCCGATGGCAGTGCCTTATCGCCGACAACCTTGGCGTACCGCACCACGGTGCGATCCCCATCGTGTTCAGCCGTCTCCATGGTGCGTAATAGATGGGTGGTACGATCGAAGGTGAGGGTGAAGCTCTTCACCCGCTTTGCCATTGGGCTTTGCGTTGGTGTGAGGCGAACGAGCACCGCGTCCTTGGCCAGTTCATAGGTCGGCTTCATATCGGGTGATTCGAGCATCTTGCCGCTGAGGATGTCCAGCACCATACCATTGATCGCAGCGTACATGCGTTGCTCACCGGGGTTCAGGATCTTCTCCTTGGTGCCCTCTTTCACGCGCACCTTTTCACCGTTCGTGAGGATCACCATCGGTGCGGCCCCGTTGGTGCTCCAGCGGAAACGGTCCGGGCGTTCGAAGGCGAAGCTGCCGGGTTCGATCACTGGTTCTTTCAACACCTTCAGATGCTTCTCTTGCGTGAAGTCCGCTTGCACCGTGCGCATGGCCTTGGTCGCTGCGAGCAGTGCTTTCACTTCCGGGTGATCCACACCCACCGATTGCGCGAACAATACCGGTGCGCTGAACAATAGGACGAAAGAGAGTAGGAGGTGACGCATCATGCGGAAAGGTTGAGCGAACGGTCCACACGAAGAAGGGGCACTTTCTGCGCGCGGCAACGATCGATGATGGCCTGCGTGGTCTCCACCACCGGGCCGACCGTGTCATGCAAGACTACGATAGTACCCTTGGGCCGGTCACCGAAGATCCAGGCCAATCGTTTTTCCGTGGTGCGAAAGGTGGTATCGAACGGGCGTACATCCCAGCCTATCACTTGCACTCCCGTGGTCTTCACGGCCCGCGCCACGTTGGGCGAGGTCACGCCGAACGGAGGACGGAAGAAGGAGGTCTGCATACCACTGGCGGCTTGAACGGAGGCCCTGCCTCGCAAGATCTGTTCCACCACCTGCGCCGTGGGTAGAAAGCCCCAGCCCATGGGGTGTTCCTGGCTGTGGCTGCCCACCAAATGGCCTTCTCGCACCATGCGTTCGACCAATTGCGGATGCGCTTCCACATGCCGACCGATACAGAAGAACGCCGCCTGAACGCCTTCTCTCTTCAGCAGATCGAGCAAAGCCGGCGTGTGCTCCGGATGTGGACCATCATCGTAAGTGAGCGCCAATGTCCCGGGTTCGCCAACGCGATGCGCTTTCAGGAAGAACCCAAGTCCAAGGTCCAACGAACCCCAGGTGATGAGCCCGAGGTGTACGAAGAGCACAACGAAGAACGGCCACCAAGGCGTCCGATCGAACAGGGCCATACTCAGCAGCACCATGTGGATCGGCAGCAGAACGAAGAGCAGGTTGCGGTGTGTCAGCATCGTTCCGCGCGGATGAGACCGGCAAGGTCCTCTTCCCGATCGAGAAGCACGAGCGATGCGATCCCGTTCTGGGTCCGGAGCATCTCCAGACCTTCTGCCAACGCCACGGCCGGTGCGCTTTGATGCAAGCCTGTGCGCTCCGCGTAGGATGATCCGTTCGTCCTCGCGGGATCGACCGTCGGTCCAGCTTGGATCGCTTCGGTGCGATATGCGCTCGGTGTCTCCAATCGATCGACGTTCGCGATGCGCACATCCGCGATGCGGAACACACTTTCCTGCTGTTCGCCGCTCACAACGAAGAAGGCACCGCCTTCCGCCGGGCGCACCGCACTGCCGAAACGCGCTTCACCACCCAGCCGCGTATAGAGGTGATCGAGCAAGGGCAGGTGCTCATCGCTGGCGCCGACCAATACGCTATGCATTGGATGCTGCTCCACGTGCATCATGGCGTTCAGCAACGCCGCGTGGAACCCGATGAAGCCTTGACTGAAGGTGAGGTTCGGTCCTTGCGCTTTCAGCGCCAGCGCGAGCAGGCCCGGCACCGTGTTGTGCGTGGAACGCATGAAGGCGGTGGGGGAGAGCAGCCCGCCCGCGTTGCGTTCGATCTCCAGCAGGAATTCCTGTGTGTCGAGGAGACAGCCCAAGCCTGTGGCGTAGTAGATCCCGTCCGGCCGTTCCACTTTCGCATGGTCCAGCGCCGCGAGACCGCATGCCACCGCACGACGCAAGGGGGGGGGCATGCGGCGCGCCATCGGTTTGGGCAGCAGGTCCATGCCCGGTGTGGGCGCGGCTTCCGCGGAAGCGCTATGCAGCGTATATGTAGCGGCCGCGCGGATGAACATCAGCTCGCGGTAAGTACGATCGCGGTGTCGTTCCCGCCGAACCCGAACGAGGTGGAGAGCACGGTGCGGATCGAACGTTGCATCGGCGCGATCACCGGTGTGCTCCTCAAGTTTGCGATCGGCGCGGTGAAGCGGAGGTTCGCAGGCACCAGGCCATGCCGGATGCCCAGTACACTGAACACCGCTTCCAGTGCGCCGGCAGCTGCGAGGGTATGGCCCGTTGCGCTCTTCGTGCTGACGAACGGCGGCATGTGCATGAAGAGCCGTTCCATGGCCGTTTGTTCGGTCAGGTCGTTGTTCTCCGTGCCGGTGCCGTGCGCGTTCACCAGATCCACTGCTTCCGGTGCGATACCTGCGTTGGCCAATGCCTGTGACATGGCTTGATAGGGCCCCTCCCCTTCCGGCGAGGTAGCGGTTTGATGGTGCGCATCGTTCGTATTGGCGCCTCCGGCGAACAAAGCAAGAGGCTCCGCACCTCGTTGCGCGGCATGTTCCACGGTTTCCAGAACCAAGTACGCAGCACCTTCACCGAGGTTCATGCCGTTGCGATCATTGCTGAACGGGCGACAGGGCTGCGGATCCATGGCGGAGAGCGAACGGAACCCGTGGGTCGTGAATCCGCAGAGCGCGTCGGTGCCGCCCGCGAGTACCACCTTTGCTCTACCGGTGCGCAGCAGCCATGCGCCGAGCATCAGTGCGTTCGCCGATGAACTGCACGCGGTACAGATGGTGGAGACCATGCCGCGAACGCCCAGGTGATGGGCGAGAAGCAGGGCGTGATCTCCGACCGGGTGGTGCGCCGCGCGATCGAGCCCCCGATCCCCACCCGCGATCCACTCGGTGGCAAAGGCCTCGCTGCGGTCCATGCCACCCACCGTGCTCGCGCTGAGGAGCGTGAGCGCGGAACGATCCGTGATCCGGGCGTGTGCCAGTGCTTCGGCGGCTGCGACTTGCGCAAGGAGCAGCGTGCGTGAGCGATCGGCCGTTGTTCCAGCGCGTTGCGCGAGTTGTGCGGAGGTCTCCTTTACTTCTCCGAAGAACAGATCAGGGAACGGCAGGTCCAATACCTGCAACCGCGTGATACCCGAGCGACCCTCGCGCAACGCGGCCAGCTGGGCGTCCACGCCGGTCCCTACGGCGGAGATGGCACCGATCCCCGTAATGGCGACCGGCGAACGGTTCACTTCTGCGACTGGATGAACTCCGCCATGGTGTTCACCGAGCGGAAGATGGTCTGCCCCTGTTTCGGGTCGGTGACCTTGATGCCGTAGTGGCGCTCGAGCAGAACGATCAGTTCCAGCGCATCGATGGAATCCAGCCCCAACCCTTCGCCGAACAGCGGTTTGTCGTCCGCGATATCCTCCACTTTCACCTCCTCCAGGTTGAGCTGGGTGATGATCTGTTCCTTCAGTTGCTGCTTGAGTGCTTGGGGGTCCATGGGCTTATGTGCTGATCAGGGTCCGTAGGGTGTTCGCATCGGCCGGGGCACCGGGCCCTGGACCTAGCAATACGGCCCGCGCGTCGTAACGGTCCGCGAAGATATCGGACCACAGGCAGACGATCCATTCCATTCGATCGCGCTCGTGCAGCACGCGGATCGACCGCAGTACCAGTTCGGTCTTCGGTTCATGGTCCAGGAGGCACAACGAACTGCCGAAAATGCGGTGGCGGATCGTGATCTCGCCCAGGCCGATGTTGGGCAGGGTGTACACGAAGACCGCAGGGCTGGCCAACCCGGTCCCGCGGCGTATGTCCCAGTGTTCCTGATCGGTGACGGTGCTTCCGCAGTGCGAAATACCCAGCAGGCCCGTACGGTTCTCCAGATCGGCGCCTTCCTGCCGAGCGCGCTGCAGCAATGGCTCGGTCACAAGAACGGCCAACTTCGAAGGCGCGTCCATCTTGTGGAACTTCGGATAGTCCATCGCCATCGCCTTGTAGCATGCGCGGAACATGTCCTCCATCGTACCACTGGACCGGAGCAGCTCCCGATCGTCCAACCTGAACGAGCCATCGATCAAAAGGCTATGTGCGATCACGTTCATGACCTCAGGGCGCGCAAGAGAATGGCGGCATTGCAACCGCCGAAGCCGGAGGAGGTCTTCAGCAACAGGTCCCCGTTGGTGTCGCGGTTCTCCTTCAGTATGTCCATGTCGGGCATCGCTGTGGTGTTCGTCGCACCAAGGCTGCGTAGCAGTATGCCCTGGCGCAGTGCTTCCACCGTGATCAACGCTTCCACGAGCCCTGCGGTTCCCAAGGTGTGGCCGAAATAGCCTTTGTAGGAGTTCACCGGTGCATGGCCCAGCCCGAGCCGACCGAAAGCAATGGCCTCCATACCATCGTTGTACACGCTGCCGGTACCGTGGGCATTGACGTGCCCGACATCCGATGCGGTCAGGGCAGCGCTGTCCAGGGCCGCCTGCACGGCGCGCACCAATCCTTCGCCCGTGCGCGATGGTCCGGAGATGTGATTGGCATCGTTCCCCATGCCGCCACCGATGTATTCCGCCACGGCTCCTTCCTGGAACAAGGAACGGTCCCGGCTAAGGACCACCGAAGCGCTGGCCTCACCCAGGGAGATGCCATCGCGTGCGTCATCAAAGGGTTCGCATCCCTCCGCAGCCACGGCGTGAAGTGCCAGGAAACCGGAAAGCACGAAATCGGACGCTTCATCGAACCCCACCACCAGCGCATGGTCGAACTCACCCAACGCGATCAGATCCGCCGCGAATTTGATGGCCAGCGTGCCGGAGATGCACGCGCTGGACACCACGATCGGTTGCCCGGAAAATCCTTGAGCGGCGCCCATGCGTGCCGCGAAGACAGGAAGCATGGTATCCTCCGGACGCCCCTGTTCCAACGCTTTCACATCGCCCTTGGTGGTGGCCAGTATGAAGCAGGTACGCGGTTCGGTGCGCAGGTTCCTTGTCAACCGAGTAAGCGTGTGTCGGACCACACGGCCGATCATCCGTTGGGAACGTCGCCCACTTCCGGTGAGCCAAACGTCGTCCACGCGGCCTACATGCACGGGCTTCTCCGAACCGGGGAAAGGGGAAGGGAGCAACGCGGAGGTGCCTGCCCGCATCGCGGCCAGGGTTGTTGGGAGATCCGGCCCAAGCGGCGTGAGGCAGGCCGGGGCGCCCAGAAGGATCTCCATCGCTTCAGTGCGCTCCGTGGCGTTGTTTCCACTCCTGGAAGAAAGCCGGGGCGATCAGTTGCAAGCGTCGCTCGCGATCCAGGAATACCTGTGTGGTTTCTCCGATGGCGGCTACGATCCCCTTGCCCTTCGCCTGGATCCGGTAGCGCAACACCACCTTGGCCGCAGGTGACGGAACGAAGAAGGTGGTGATCTCCACGATGTCCCCGTACTCCAGCATGGCTTTGTGCTCCAGCACCGAGCGGACGATCGGCGTGGACCAACCCATCGCGTAGATGCTCATCGCGTCCAGTGCATGTGCACGGCCGAAATGCTCGCGGCCCCGTTCCATGAACTTCACGTAGTTGCCGTGCCATACGATGCCCATGGGGTCGAGGTCGCCGAAGGTGATCGGCACTTCGCATGTGGTGCTCAGGTCAACCGGCATGTGCGCTTTCCATCAGGAACACCTTCATCTCCATCTCGGCCAGGATATCGCCCTGACAACGCACCGTGCCGTGGATCACTTGCACGTTCTCCATGCGGAGCGACGTGATCACCTCGGTCTCCAACTGTTCGCCGAGGACCGGGTGGCGCTCGATGCGCAAGCGTGTCACAGCTCCGATGAAGCCCACACGAGGATCGCGTTCACCGGACCGCGCCCCCGCATACCCGGATCCCACGGCACTGCTCTGCGCTACGTGTTCTATCAATCCTCCTTCCAGCAGCAGGCCATCCTCCACGAACGGGTTGTTCGCCGCCA
>JAGNSU010000169.1 GCA_017987895.1 Flavobacteriales bacterium
CTTGCCTTGCTCGTGCTGCTTGGCGATGCGCTTCTCGCCGCCGCCGAGGTGGATCTTCTCCAGGCGGTCCTTCAGCGCGCGCACGGCGAGCTTGTTGTGGTCCTCGGACTTCGCTGCTTCGATATCGATCTTCTCGGCCATGCTATAGCCGCCCTAGCTATTGCGAAGGCGTGCCGCGAAAGTAGGGGCGGGGTTTTCACTGCCACGATGCCAAGTGACAACGAGCAGAGGAAACCTCCCGTGGCGTTACCGTTGCGTCCGTGGCGACGTGGCGGTGGGTCTTCAGACCTTCTTCACCCGCACCGCGTTCATGCCTTTCTGGCCGCGCTCCACTTCGAACTGCACCTTGGTGCCTTCGCTCACCTCGTCGAGCAACCCGCTCACGTGTACGAAGAACCTCTCCTGGGTGCCGTCCTCCTTGATGAAGCCGAAGCCTTTGGAGGTATCGAAGAAATCCACCTTGCCGACCCGTTCGGCGGCGACCTCATCGGCCGCGGTCCGTTTGGGAACGCCGAGCTCGATCTCGGACGCATCGATGATGGTTTTCTGTTTGGTGGGGTCGGGAGGCGTGGTCGTGATCCTTCCGTTCTCGTCCACGTAGGCCATCATGTTCTCCAACCCGCCACCAGGGGCGTTGGCCTTCCGCTCCTCCTTCTTCCGCTTCTTCTCCTCCTGCTTCTGCTGCCGCTTCTTTTCTTTCTCGCGTTTCTCGAATGTTGCCATGGATGGTGTTCAGGCCCGCAAGGTAGCCCATGTTACGGTGGCCTGGTACTAGGCACCTCAACGCACGGCTTATCGATACGCCACGACGTTGGCTCCGTTCACCAAGTACACGGCATTGTCGAAGCCATCCACCTCGTACATGGGTGTCTTATCGTTGCCGAGCGGGATGGTCTCGCCGAGTGAACCGTCGCTCTTGCTCACCCGCATCAACACGAATTCGCGCTTGCCCGCATCGCTGAGGATGTACTGCACGTCGTTGGTGCTCGCTGTGGCCTTGAACCGTGCGTTCGCGCGTGCGATGAACTGCTTGGTATAGTCCATGGCCATCCCGGTGGCGTCCCCATAGATCGTCGACAGTTGGCCGGTTATCTCCTTGCCCGCAGCGGATCCGGCATCGGTTACCTGGATGTTCTGGCTCACCGCGCCAAAGGCGGCGCTCGTATAGCCGAAGGCGGCCGTGTAGTAAGCGGCGCGTACAGCGTTCGCATAGAGCAAGGCGCGGGTGAGGCCGCTTTCCCGCGGTGCGGGGAAGTACTTCTTGTATTTCAGGCTGCCGTCCTTCCCGAACATCGCGATGTTCTGGTCGCTGCTCACCACGACGCCATCGGCCACAAGTTCCACATGGCTGGCGCTCTCGCTGCCATCGAACTCCAGCGGCGCGGTGCTCAGCGCTGTGGCCGTTCCTCCGCCGATGGGCATGCGGTAGAGAAGGTGGTCCTTGTTGTTGAAGAGGAAGACCTCGCCCTCTCCAACAGCCACGGTGCCGGCGCCCCCCTTGAAGGGCTTGCCCAATTTGGATGCACCGGTGCTGAGATCCACGACATCCGCTTCCTCGCTACTGGCGACCAACAGCGCTCCGGGCATCTCTGTCACGCTTTGGATCGCCCCACCCAGCTTCACCTTCTTCTCCCATAGGTCGGACCCCGTGCCGTCGACCAACATGGCCACCCCATCCTTCCCGCCCGAGGTGAGCAGGGTCTTGCCATCCATCTCCACGGCCCCGCTCAACGGACCGCTCACCGCGATACCCTTGCCGTTCTTGCCCCAAAGACCGTTGCCCGTATTGTAGTCGAGCATATCCACACTGTTCTTGTCACCGGCACCCACCAGCAAGCCTTGCTTCAAGGTTACCACGGTCCCCAACTGTTGCTGGAGCTGCAATGGTTGTGCCCAGGCGTAGCTGCCATCCGCGATGCGGAAGGCGTTGAAGAAGCTGGTGTAGGTGATGGTGACGGTCTTCTTCCCCTGGGCATCGGTCTTTTCGGACTGTTTGGTCTGCTGTAGGCCCATGAAGCAGAGGTCCGGCGCGTGCGGCGTGGTTACGAACACTCCCTGCGTTCGCGCGGCGGGTCCGCTCAAATTCGCGCCGCCTTTGTCCAGCGCGCTCATCAGGCCCGCCATGCTCGCGAACTTGGGATCGGGGCTTTGTTTCCAGAGCTCCGCACCCGTGTTGGCGTCCAACTTGTACGCGAAGAAGAGCGTGCTCACCAGGATGGCATCCTTGCCAGCACTGGAGCAGGAAGTGAGCTTGCTGAAGGCATCGTCCTTGGTCCAACGCACCTGGCCGGTACCCATGTCCACGCAGGCCATCACGGCGGTCTTGTCAGCACGCTGACCCACCAGAACGATCGCATTGTTGGCATAGAGGAAGTACTTGCTGGCGATGTGCCCTATCCCACTCGCGGTGCTGTTGAAAAGAACCGTTCCTCCGAAAGGTTCCAGGATCACCAGCTGGTCCGCCGCCCCTGCCGGTGCCACGGCGATAAAGGGGGTGTTCGCGATCTCCTCATATCCGCTTTCCGGAGCGTTGGCCAGTTCCGCCATGGTCCAGGTGACACTCCCTGTTGCCGGATCCAGGCCTTTCAATCCTTCGCTCGTGCATACCACGAGGTTCCCTGTGCTGGTGGTGCGCATCCACGCGATACTACCGCCGGGGCTTTGCTGCCATGCGGGTGTCGCTTGCGCATGGCATTGCGTTGATAGTGCGGTGCTGGCGAGGAACAACGCGAAGGAGAGGGGTAGTGATCGTAGCATGATCGAAGCGTTTTGGATTCCGTACGCAGGCAACGACCGTGCCGCCATGATCTCGTTCCATCGGACCGACCGTAGCAGCGGGTGATGCCCAACCCCACCAAGGTAGGAACGGCGGCTGGATGGATCGGAGACGCCGCTCACGCCCCAAAGCGAAGCTGCTCCATGGCTCGGGGGCCCTGGTTGCACACCAAGTCGATGATGCAAAGACGCGGAACGAAGCCATGGCGATCGGCGAAGACCTGTGGATAGGAGGGAACCTGTGCGATGGTCGGTGGTAGTGGTTCCTTGGGGTGGAAGGTGGAGCGCAGATCGGCGTAGTTGTCAGTTGTTGGTTGTCGGTTGTCTGTAGCGACGGTCGGGGGACTGACAACTGACAACGGAGAACCGGCCACGTATTCCTCGGCCACGACCACTTCGGTCGTCAACCCAAGCCACTTCATCCCCAACCGCATCGTGGCGAGGTCGAGTTCCACCAGACGCTCGTATTTCTTCAGGACGACCGCTTCGATCTCATCGATGTAGTGGATGAACCAGGGTGTTTGGCCATAGGCGCTGCGAATGGCGTGTAAATGCTGCCGCGGCCAGGTCTCGGCGTAGCTCAGGCCCACGGAGCGCATGGGCATCTTCGATCCGCTGATCCGGGTGATGGGCACCTGGAGGTCCTGTCGTCCGTTGGGCCCGAGGATGCTGGTGCGCGTGCGGTAGCTCTGCCGTTCGTAGTGCTCGCCGATATCAATGACCACGCGCGCGTGCTGCGCGAGCAGGCGGTAGTGCTCGACGCTGCCAAAGAAGAAGGCGGATAGGAGCGGGGTCATCCGGCGACGAAGATGCACAGGTACTTTTGCGCATGCTCTTTTCCTTGCGCCCCACTGCTCTTTTCCTTTTGCTCGTCTTCTTGATCGCTGGTTGCTCGTCGCCCACGACATCTGGGGACGAGACGGTGAAAGGCGACACCACTCCGGTCATTTCCGTACCCGTGCCAACTAGCGTTGACTGGACCGGCTACTACGCAGGTACCTTCCCTGACGGCAAGGACCGGCACACTGATGTAGCGCTTTGGATCAGAAGCGACAGCACATTCGTGCTGCATCAATTCCGTGCGGGTCACGACAGCATCCCAGAGGGCCTGATCGGTCAGTGGAACGTGGCTCATGTCGACGGGGGACCGCCTCAGGGGCTATTGCGCATTCCGCTTCAAGGTGATCCCCCGGACCATTATCTCCCGACGGAGCGTGGCCTCACCTGGGTGGATGTCATCGGCGGCTATGATGTAGCCGAGGACTGGAAATTGGAGCGTCTGGCGGACGAGATCGGCGATGCCATCCCACGCATGCGGCTCATGGGCACATTCACCTACGTGGCCGATGCGCAGAGCTTCCAACCCTGCGGTTCGAAGTTCAATTGGCCCTGCGTGGGCGGCATGGACATGGGGGAGGAGGAAGGCGAGCCGCTCGTGAAGTTCACCAACGTGGATTTGCAGCGGGAATACCGGAACTGGGTCAAGGCCGATGGTGTCCCCTGGGTGGTGGAAGTGATCTGTACGCTGGGCATGGGCCCGGCCATGGAAGGCGATGGTGCGGATGAGTATGTGTACATCGAGCAGGTGGAGCGCACATTGGAACACTGCCCCTGAGCCTTCTCAAGTGGGGAGCGCACGCCTGGGCTTTCGCCAGAAACGGCGCTCCAGCCAATGGCGGAACACGGGGTCCAGCCATACGGTCTTGGGCCCTTGATGGTCCAGGATATCCTTCTTCTCCAAACCGGTGCGGATCCGCCCCACCATGGCCGAGGATCCTAGTTCATAGCGTCCGAGGACCTCAGCGGTGGTGAAGCGCTCGACCCCATCGGCCATGGCTTCCAGGTAACGCAGTTGCGGGGTGGTCAGCCCGTCCACCAGGTGCTGGAAGAGGATGGCGTATTGGTCCAGCAGTTCCTCCAACCCCCGCTCGATGTCCGCCGACGTACAGACCACATCGGTTTGTTGCCATGCCGCGTTCGCCAGCAGTTGTACCGAGTAGGGGTGGTCCTCCATGGTGGCCGCGATGGAGGTGGCGAGGTCCTTGTCGATCTTCTTCTTCGTCCGTTTGAAGCGGTCCACGATATAGGCCGTCCAGTAAGGTCGTTCGATGCGCTCCAGGAACATCAGGTCACCGAACTTGTAGAACGGCATGGTGCTCTTGGTGAAAATGTCCAGCATCATATGGCGCTTGCTGCCGTAAAGCACATGGGTGACGTGTGTATGCCGCTGCCAGGCCGCGCGCAGCAGTTTCTGGGTGGCCTTGGGATCCGGGAACTGACCGATGTTCTGGAACTCGTCGATGCACAGGACGAGCTGGATCTTCTTCGCCCTGGCCAGTTTCTCAGGAAGATCGAGCAGTTCGTGCCGTGAGCGTTGGAGATCCTCCCACGACAGGCCGATGCTCATCTCCTGGGAAGGATCGCTGCCCAGGCTCACCTTGGGCACGATGGTCTGCACGAAGCGCTTGAGGTCGCGTAGGCGCTCTTCCAGCGAGTTCGAGGTGGCGATGATCACGGCTGCCGTTACGCGCTCGAGCATCTCGCGTTCGTCCCGCACCTCGAACAGGTCCACCTGCGCGAAGCGGATCCGCTTGTCCTTGTCCAGGTCCGCTGCTACGTGTTGCACCAGCGAGCTTTTGCCATAGCGCCGGGGCGAGATCAGGATGGTGTTCACGCCGGTGAGCACGTTGCTCTTCAACCGCTGGCGCTCCCGGTCACGGTCCACGAAATGGACGCCCTCCGCCAGCTTTCCGAACTTGAAGGGATGATGGTCCATGGCACTGACCGATTTTGTAACAACAATGTTAGTAACAAATGTGTTACAAACAAACATGTTACAAGATCAGCCCGCTGGACCACACCTGCCGATACCGCTACGGCGTTCCTACTTGCCGATACAGAATTTGCCGAAGATCGACCCCAGCAGGTCGTCGGGCGTGATCTTTCCAGTGATCTCACCCAGGTGATGCTGGGCCCGACGCAGATCGGTGGCCAACAACTCGCCGCTGAGGCCTTTGGTCAGGGCCAGCCGCGCATCATGCAGGGCTTGTCGGGCGTGGCCCAGGGCTTCCACATGGCGCACGTTGGTGACCACGATGCCGCCATCGCCTTCCCCGCTGATGCGGGACGAAGACGCCTGCAAGGCTTGTACGTGTTCAATGAAGGCGTCCTTCAATTCGCCGATGCCGGTTCCGTGCTTCGCGCTGATGTGCATGACAGCGCTTCCGGCGTGGGCCCCGGGCAGATCGATCTTGTTCAGCACAGGGATCAGCTGGGGGCCTTCGCCGATGCGCTCGCGCAGCAAGGTGGCCTGCGTACGGAAGGCGCCTTCGTTCATCACCGAGGCATCGCCGAGGTAGACCACGATGCTCGCCTCGCGCGCCTTCTTGTAGCTGCGTTCGATGCCGAGCTTCTCGATGGTATCCTCGGTGTTGCGGAGGCCCGCCGTGTCGATGAAGCGGAACAGCACACCGCCGATGGTGATGGTCTCTTCCACCGTGTCACGTGTGGTGCCGGGGATCTCGCTCACAATGGCGCGGTCCTCCTGTAGCAAGGTGTTCAGCAAGGTGCTCTTACCGC
>JAGNSU010000044.1 GCA_017987895.1 Flavobacteriales bacterium
AGCTGGAGCTCTTCCGCGAGGTGCGTACGCTGGTGTACTGCGCGGATCATGCCACGGTACAGCATGCGATAAAAGAGCGCGGCTTGGACCAACATGTGGAACTCTGCGGCTGGTCGCGGGAGGGCAGTTCCTATGTACATGTGCTGCGCGAAGAACGGGTCGCGGAAGGAACACGGATACAACTACTGCAAGCTGATCGACACATCGCCTTCACCATTCCTTTCGATGATCAGGCCTCTGTAGAGAACGCGCTGCATTGTGCCACACTCCTGCTTCGGCTGGGCTGGCCTCCGGAACGTCTGGTGGATCGCATGCCGCATCTCGCACCGGTGAGCATGCGCCTGCAATTGCTGGAAGGCGTGCAGGGCAGCCTGCTCATCAACGACGCGTACAGCAACGACACCGCTTCGCTCGCCATCGCTCTAGACCATCTGGTGACGCACGCCGCCGACCGCGAACGCGTGGTGGTGCTCAGCGACATCCACGAAAGCGGGGAAGCCGCGGATCGCCTCTACGATCGTGTAGCGCAAATGCTGCGTCGCGCACATGTGACCCGGCTCTATGGTGTGGGTCCGATCATCTCCACACACGCGGATCGCTTCGGCGCGGGAGGACGCTTCTTCGCTGATACCGATGCGCTGCTCGAAGGGGTCGCACCGGATGAACTACGGGGCGCTGCGGTACTTGTGAAGGGCGCCCGCACCTTCGGATTGGAACGCGCCGTGGAACACTGGCAGCAGCAGGCACACGGTACCGTGTTGGAGATCGATCTGGAAGCGATCCGGCACAATCTGAATTATTATCGTTCAGCCCTCACCCCCTTCCCCTCACCCACGGAGAGGGGGGGTGCGGGCGTCGGGATCATCGCGATGGTGAAGGCCTTCGGCTATGGTAGTGGCGCCACGGAACTCGCCCGTCTCTTCGCTTTCGAACGCGTGGACATGCTCGGCGTGGCGTATGCGGACGAAGGGATCACGCTGCGGCAGGACGGTGTGCGCATGCCCATTCTGGTGATGAACCCCGAGCCGGTGCCTTTCGATCTATTGCATCGATTCCGTTTGGAAGCGGTGGTGTACGACACGCGCTCGTTGGAAGCGGCCATCGCTCACGCGCGCATGCACAGCGATGCGCCGCCGATACACCTGAAGATCGATACGGGTATGCACCGTCTCGGCTTCGATGCTGATGTGTTGGACCCTCTTTTGTCTGCCTTGCGATCCGCCGCACCGCTGCGGATCGCCTCCCTCTTCAGCCATTTCGCAGCGAGCGAAGATCCCGCGCATGACGACTTCTCGCGCGAGCAGATCGCACGCTTCAGGCACGCTGCGGATCGCATCACCGAGGCGCTGGGCTACCGGCCGCTGCGGCACATGGCCAACTCCGGCGCGATCAGCCGGTTCCCGGAAGTGCACTTCGATCTGGTGCGGCCCGGCATCGGCTTGCACGGCATCGGTGCGGACGCCACCGAGACGGCGAAACTCCGCCCCGCCGCGCGGCTGATCACCACCATCGCACAGATCCGCGTGGTGCCCGCAGGCGATAGCATCGGCTACGGCCGCAGTTTCCGCGCGAGCGCACCACTTCGTGTAGCCGTGCTTCCCATCGGTTATGCCGATGGTCTCTTCCGTCGCCTCGGGAACGGCGTCGGCAAAGTGTGGATCGATGGGAAGCCCGCACCCTTCACTGGCACCATCTGCATGGATATGTGCATGGTGGATGTGACAGGCATCGAATGCGCTGTTGGTGATCGTGTGGTGGTCTTCGACCAGGAGCATCCAGTATCAGACTACGCGAAGGATCTTGGAACCATCCCTTACGAGGCGCTCACCGCTATCAGCCAGCGGGTGAAGCGGGTGTTTACGCACGGGTAACGAGCTTTGATCTGATGTAATGAAGGTTTCGGGGTGGCACATTACCATGGTCGCTGTGGCCACATGTATGGTCCAATTGTCATTTGGCCAAACCCTGTCGCGTCGGTATGACGCATTGAACCAATTCCGCGCTGAAACCGCTTTGGGGATCGAACATGGCAGCAATGGAGAGTTCATGGTCGTCCTCGGTTCAGAGTACGCAGATGACAGCCTCCTGTATGGTTCGGTGGTTGTGGTGCTACGACTTGATGCGTTCGGGGATCCGTTGGATACGACGCTCGTTCAAGTACCGCTGCGAGCGGCATTTCCAGGCTTGGCCAACTCCAGCTTCCCTCTTGCTAATGGTGGGTATGGTGTCGGCGGAGGTACCTCTGATCCAGATGGAACGCATCGCCCGACGCTTTACCTCTTTAATGCGCTTGGAGATGTGGTGACGGTGAATGAGTATGGTGTGCCACTTGAAACGTGGATCGGCCGACAGGGAAAGCAAACCCCTGATGGAGGTTATGTCATTTGCGGGGAGACTTCTTCGGGAGGTTCTGCCGACGGGTTTCTCCTCAAAATCGACAATGCAGGCGATCAGGAGTGGGTCCAGACATACGGGCACCCTGCGCAGCCAGACTACTTGTTAGCAGTCGATATCGCCCCCGGCGGGGGCTACTACCTCGGTGGACAGCGCGCTCCTTCCGGCAACGAGTTTGATCAGTGGCTTCTGCGTGTTGACAACTCCGGTGCTCTCATTTGGGATGACACGTATGGCACCCCATTCAACGATGGTCCGAATGCGCATATCACGACCCTTGCTGATTCTGGCGTCTTGTTCGCTTCGGGTTGGGCTCAGAACAACTTCGGGACACACAGACTCGGTCTAACCAAAGTCGACAGCACTGGAGCTCTGATATGGGCAAAGCTCTATGACGGCAACGCTTACGGTTCCAGTTTGTTCTCGGTGAAGGAGGTCACTCCAGGAGGAGATCTGATCGCCACAGGCGTGAGCTATCGACTGGGATACGAACAGGGAGCTATGCTGCGAACCACCAGCGATGGGGATAGTCTATGGATGCGTTACTATCACTACTATGACAGCTTATGGACCGAAGGACGTGGCCGCTTCTACGACGTGCTGCCAACTAACGATGGAGGTTTCATTGCCGCTGGCGTAGCCTTCGGTACCAATAACCCTAACGACCCGCCGGCCTATGGCCAGGATACCTGGGTGGTGAAAGTGGATAGCATGGGCTGCCTTGAACCTGGCTGTCATTTGATCACCGGCCTCCAAAGCCAAGTGACGAACTACCGCGATGCGCTTTCCATATCTCCTAACCCAGCGAGCAGGATGACAAGACTCTCTTGGGAATTGCCGGGCACGCTGAAGGGTAGTTGCCAGTTGTCGGTTGTCAGTGCGCAGGGGCAACTAGTGCGCACAATTCCGATCGCGATCGCTGATGCGAGCTACATGTTGGACGTTTCAGACTATGCGCCCGGTATCTACCACCTGCACTTGGTCATGGATGGAGAGTGGCTAACCGGTGGGAAGCTGGTGGTGGAGTAAAGGCACTTCACCGGAAGCACACGACGTCTTCGAGAGGATCCCGAAGGGGCCGACTGCGCCTTCGCGTACCCGCTTCGGCGAAGCAAGGAGCGATCTCTACTTGGTGCAGTGGGTAGAGGGTGGGCGGAGTGGATCGTGTGTACAAATGCGCTTGGAACCCACCCCCTACCCCTCCCTATGTATCCGCAGCGAGCGATTGCTGCTAGTGAGGGGAGTTGATCACGCCGGACAACCATGCACCAGCAACCGACAACCGTCTAAGTGTTCGCAGCCTTCCAAGCCGCTCCCGCCGATCGTGCGCGGCTCTTAATGCCTGCGTGACGCTCCCCTGACGTTAGCACCCTACTTTCGCGGCCCCTGAACATGCGCATGAAAAACCTGTTGCGATCCCTGCCACTCCTCGCCCTCGCTCTTTTCACCGCTGAGAGCCGCGCCCAGGAGGCCGCCTACCTGCCCGGCGACGTGCTGGTGATGCTTCAACCCGGCCAAAGTGCTGAAGCCCTAGTGAAGGATCTCGCCGTGGTGGACGGCCTGCCCACCCAACTCCGCGTGGTGAAAGAGGTGAGCGCCCCCATGCGCACCTGGCTGTTGCATACAGACCAGACCGCTCTTCCGCAGCGTGCCTTGCTACACGCGGTACAGCGCCACCCGGCGACGCAAATGGCTCAGAACAACCATGTGATCAGCGAGCGCATCGTCCCGAACGATCCCACTTTCGGGTCGCAATGGCACCATGTGAACCCGAACGATGCCGATATCGATAGCGATCTGGCCTGGGACATCACCACCGGCGGGTTGACCGCGACCGGCGATACCATCGTGGTGTGCATTATCGAGAATTCCGACCTGCCCCACCAGGACCTGATCGGCAACGCGTGGTTCAACCACCTGGAGATCCCGAACGACGGGATCGACAACGACGCGAACGGCTACATCGATGACTTCCAAGGATGGAACCCGCAAGGCAACGATGACGATGTGTACGGTGGGGGTCACGGCACGCAGGTGGCCGGCATGATCGGCGCGAAGGGAGACAACGGTATCGCGGTCGCCGGCGCCAATTGGAACGTGAAGATGATGGTGGTGACCCGCGACGGCATCGGCGAGGCCGAAGTGGTGGAGAGCTATACCTACCCGTGGATGATGCGCCGCCTCTACAACCAGACCGGTGGCAGCAAAGGCGCCTTCGTGGTGGCCACCAATGCGAGCTGGGGCATCGACTTCGGCGATCCCGCCGATGCCCCTCTGTGGTGCGCGGTGTACGATTCGCTCGGTGCGGAAGGCGTGCTGAACTGTGGCGCCACCGCCAACCAGGCCATTGACATCGACGTGGAAGGTGATCTGCCTACGGCCTGCCCGAGCCCCTTCATGGTGAGCGTGACCGCCACCAACAACAACGACATGCGCACTTTCAGCGCTTGGGGCGCGACCACCATCGACGTGGGTGCTCCGGGCGCGGACGTGGTGACCACCAGCATCGGCGGTGGCACAGGCAGCACCAGCGGCACCAGCTTCGCCAGCCCGCTCACCGCGGGGGTGATCGGCCTGTTGTACAGCGCGCCTTGCTCCAACCTCATGTCCCTCGTTTACAACGATCCAGCCGCTGGAGCACTGTATGTGCGCGACAAACTTTTCGAGGGTGTCGAGCAAGTGGGCAATTTGCCCGGCAATACGCTCACTGGAGGACGCATCAACTCGAACAACAGCTTGATGGCGATCATGGCGGCCTGCGGTCCCTGCCCGTCGCCCTTCGACCTGAACGCCACCAACACCGGCATCGGCGAGGTGCTTTTCAGTTGGACCGCCTCCGGTGGCACCCCCTTCACCTTGGAATATCGCCCTGTTGGCGATAGCACTTGGACCACCCAAAGTGGCCTCATCAATTCGAGCTTCACGACCAGCGGTCTGCTGCCCTGCACCGACTATGAGTTCCAGGTGAGCGTGCAGTGCGATTCGATCACAAGCGACCCCAGCGGCCTCTTCAACTGGACCACCGAAGGTTGCTGCGCCGCACCGGACAACTTCATGCCCGGCTTCATCGGCAGCAACATCGCCAATGTCACCTGGTCGCCCGTGCTGGCCGCCACCAGTTATGAGGTGCAAGTGAGCGTGAGCGGTACCGGCAATTGGACCTCTTACCCCGGTATCACCAACACTTTCATGGAGATCACCCCGTTGGACTCCTGCACGGACTATGATGTACAGGTGCGCACACTGTGCAACGGGGTCCCCACGGATTGGTCCAGCACCATCCTCGTCCACACCACGGGCTGTGGAGCCTGTTTGGACAACGTCTACTGCGCTTCGATGAGCGACGATGCCAGCGAGGAGTGGATCGCCAATGTGACGGTGGGCACGCTGAACAACACCACTATAAGCGATGATGGCTACGGCGACTACACCAGCGAAGGCACGGATCTCATCATCGGCGACTCTACAGCCATCAGCCTGAGCCCTGGCTTTGCCGGTACCCTGTTCGAAGAAGGCTTCACCGTGTGGATCGATTGGGACCATGATGCGGACTTCACCACCACAGGCGAACTCGTTTTCGCCGCCCCATTGTCCGATGCCACGGTGACCGGGAACCTCTTCGTTCCATTGGACGCGCTGCCCGGAAACGCCCGCATGCGCGTGATCATGGTGTACAATGACAACGCGGCTAGCGGTTGCGAGGACGCTTATGAGTTCGGCGAGACCGAGGACTACTGTGTGAACCTGGTCAACCCCAACACCGGCATGAGCGAGACCATCGCTGGTCCCTCGCTCACGCACTTCCCCGATCCGGCGGACCGTGTCGTGTTCTTCGATCTGCACGGCGCGAACGGCACGGTATTGATCGAGCTCCTCGATAACTCCGGCCGCGCTGTGGAACGTGGCAGCACGGCCAATGGCCGCCTCACCCTCACCACCGCCTGGCTGCCCGATGGTCTCTATTTCTTCCGCGCCACCCAGAAGGACCGTGAACTGGCGAGGGGGAAGGTGATGGTAGCGCACTGAGCAAAGGATCTTGAACTCTGGAAGGGCCCGCCGAAGAGCGGGCCTTTCCGCTTGTTGGGCACAGCTAACTTCCGCAACCGTTCCATGGCCCTCTCCGCTGTTATCATCACCCGCAACGAAGCGCGCAACATCGGCCGCTGCCTCACCGCACTGAAAGGTGTGGCGGACGAGGTGATCGTGGTGGATGCCGAGAGCACCGATGATACACGTCGCATCGCCGAGCAGCACGGTGCGCGCGTGGTGGTACGCACATGGACCGATTACAGCGAACAGAAGAACTTCGCCAACGCGCAGGCCACGCAGCCATACATCCTGTCACTAGACGCGGACGAAGAGCTTTCCCCGGAACTGATCGGTTCGCTGCTCCGAGCCAAACACAAGGGCTTCACGGGTGCGTACAGCATGCACCGCCTCACCAACTACTGCGGCACCTGGGTTCGGCACGGTGGCTGGTATCCGGACACTAAGGTGCGGCTCTTCGCCAAGAAGAGCGCGAAATGGGCCGGTGCACATGTGCATGAAACGTTGGAGCTGGAACCGGGAACGCGCGTGACATTGTTGCACGGCGACCTGCTGCACTACAGCTACCCGACGGTGCAAGACCATCTGACGCGCATTGAGCGCTACAGCGATCTGCACGCGCACAAACTGTTCGCGGCCGGAAAACGCGCCAGCGCGGTGAAGCGTTGGCTCTCGCCCGTAGCGAAATTCATCCAGGGCTATTGGTTCCAACTCGGCTTCCTCGACGGACGCGCGGGGCTGATGATCGCCACGCTGAGCGCGAAGGCGGTGCGGATGAAGTATGAAAAGCTCAACGCCTTGCACCGTGGTAGAAGCACCTGAGCACATCGTCCTGAGCCGCACCGACAGCATCGGGGACGTCGTGCTTACCCTACCGCTCGCTGGGCTGTTGAAGCAGCGGTTCCCCGGCGTGCGCATCACTTTCATCGGGCGTGGCTATACCCGGCCAGTGCTGGAGCGTTGCTCCCATGTGGACCGCGTGATCACCTTCGAGGAACTCACGACCGGAGATGCTGTGGGGATGCTCCGCTCCCTGCGCGCGGATGCCATCGTACATGTCTTCCCGCAACGCGATGTCGCGCATTGGGCGAAATCCGCAGGCATTCCCCGCCGCATCGGCACCAGCCATCGGTGGTGGCATTGGCTCACTTGCAATGAGCGCGTCTCCTTCAGCAGAAGGAAGAGCGAACTGCACGAGGCGCAGCTGAACGTGAAGCTGCTTGGGCCCTTGGGCATGAACGACGTACCCGATACGACGGCGCTCGCTGCGCGCACCGGTTTCGTGGTCCCACAAGCCGACGCGACGGTACGTGCGCTGTTGCGTCCGCACCGTGTGCATGTGGTACTTCACCCGGGATCGAAGGGAAGTGCGGCGGAATGGGGCTTGGCCCGCTTCGCCGAATTGATCCGTGCGTTGGATCCGGAGCGGTACCAAGTGTTCATTACGGGAACGAAAGATGAAGCCGATCGCTATCGCGCGACACTGCCGGTGGACCTCTCGCATGTCATCGACACGGGCGGTACGCTCACCCTGGACCAGTTGATCCAACTGATCGGGGCGTGCGATGCGCTCGTGGCAGCGAGCACCGGTCCTCTACATATCGCGGCAGCGAGCGGCATCCGTGCCATCGGGCTCTTTGTTCCAAGACGACCCGTGCATCCCGGGCGTTGGGCACCGATCGGGCGCGACGCGCACGCGTTGGTCTTCGATCCGGATTGTGCGGATTGTGCCGCGGGAAAAAAATGTGATTGCATCCGCCGCATCACCCCGCAGCGGGTCCTCGCGCTTCTGGAGCCGCTACGGGCGCATTGAGCGCGCGCGCGCCGAACACGAACAAGGCATAGTACAGGGCGAAGAAGGTGGCTCCGGTCTGTGTTTCCACGGTATCCTCGGTCAGACAGGACACCAGAAAGATGGCAGCCCACACCAGAAAGATCGGCTGGCGGTATGCCCGTAGTGCCATGGCCGGCGCGATCCAGCTCCACATGGCGATCAAGAGCCCGAACACACCGAAGCTGACAAGCAGTGTGAGGTACTGGTTGTGCGCGCGATGGCGCCACTCAGGCTTCAGCGGGCTGTTCCGCGCTTCGTACGCTTCAGCGAAAGCGGGCCGGGTGTCACCGGTGCCCACGCCTGTCCAAAAGTGTTGGCGGGCGATCCACCACCCGGTGCTCCAGAACTCCAGGCGCATGGTGAGGCTGTGGCCATTGGGATCGCCGACCGCCCGGTAGCGGTCCAATTCCATCCGCAATTGATCGATGCGCGCGAGCAAGGTGCTCTGCCGTCCCGTGCGCACACTGGGCATGCCCTGCTCGATGCGCCGCACATCCTCTTCCGTGAGCGCGAGCAGACCGAGCGAATCCTTGCGCAGACCCCTGCTCGCGAGATAGCGTACCAAAGTTCCACGCAACGGTTGACCGCGTTCGTCCTTGCCATAGAGCTCGATGTGGCTGCGGCGCGCCCAGCCGCGTTCCAGTTCATCCCCCGCGATGTAGGTCCATACATATTGTCCGTTCTCCTTCTGTGGATCGTTCACGTCGTGGTAGTAGGCTTCACCGCCAGGCGTATAGTCTTCGAGGTCCTCCTGGCGAAGCGGGGCTGATGCTCTCGGCCAGAGCAGGCCGACCAGCACCAACAATGCGGTAAGCGGCGCAAGTACCACCAGCGTGCGCAAAGCCCAACGTGGAACGACAGGCAACCGACGCAAAGCCCACCAGCACAATACCATCATGGCCACCGCGAGCGCGGAGATCCCGCTCAGGCTGCCGATGAGGATCAGGAACGCCCCCGCCCAAGCCGCGGCCAGGTATTGAGCGATGCGGGCCCAACGTGGTACTTGACGGTCGAGCAAGAGGACCGGTACAGCGAGCGCGAGCAACAAGCCCAGCCGCACATGGCTGATGAAGAGCGAAACGGCCCGATGGTCGCCGCTCGCCAAAGCGTCGCCGCGCCATACAAGGCAGACCAACGTGCTGAGCACCACGCTCCAGGCGCCTGCGCGCAGCACCCACCAAAGCGCGCCGCGCCCCAACGGTGGTGAGGAAGAAAGGATCGTCCCGAACACCAGCACGGGGGCGAGGATGCGGCAAAGGTCCATGCCCCATTCCAGATCGCTGGTCCAAGCGAGACCTACCAGGTGCAACGCCAGGAACGCAAGGAAGACGAGCGACCAGCGCGAAGTGAACGCCCGTCGAAAACGCCCCACGAGATCGCCCGAAGCGATCCCCTCCACCAGCCATGCGAGGACGAGCAGGAACTGTGCATTGCTCACCAGCACATTGCTCCAGGGTAGCACCAACGCGGTGATCACCACGGCCGCGACCCGGACGTGGCCGGACCATCGGGCCCAGTTCTGTGCGGTGTCGCGCAACGACGCCTTCATCTGCGGATCACGTCCGCGATCACTGGCCCTTGAGGATCGTGTCGTACGATCCATCGCCAAAGACCTGCAATGCGCTCTTTACGTACGGATCCGTAACGAGAGCGGCCTTCGCGCGACCGGTCTGCAGATGGTAACGTGCTACGATCTCGTTGCGCAAAAGCTCCTCGACGTCCGCCCGGAAAAGCACGAGTTCCTCGGCCGGGTCAGGGGTCAACTCCTTCTTCAGGGTCTCGAACGCCGCCTGGGCATGATCGTAGTAGCGTTCCTTCTTCGCCACCTCGGCGAGTTCCGCGTACACCTCCATGCTCTCCGTATCGTAGGTGAAACTGCGGCCCTTCGCGAATTGGGTGAACTCCTGGTACAACGCTTCGCTGATGGTGAAGCTCTCCGCCGGCCCGATCGAATCATGCGAGCGACGGTACTGGGTGGCGAAATCGAAGAACACGTCATCCGCATAGAGACCACCGACCACCTTGGCGAGTTCGGGTTCTTCCACTTTACGATCGGGCCAGATACCTCGACCATCGTACACGGTGCGGCCGGCCTTGGTCTTGAACGCGACAAGCGACGTATCCGTGCGCTCCACCGCCTTGCCCGCACTATCGCGGTGGGCATAGTCGAGTTTTTGGATGCAGCGGCCGCTGGGGATGTAGTACTTCGCCACGGTCACCTTCAACTTGCTGTTGTAGAACAGATCGCGCGTTTGCTGGACCAGGCCTTTCCCAAAGGTGCGCTCGCCGATGATCACCGCACGGTCAAGGTCCTGCAACGCGCCACTGACGATCTCACTGGCGCTCGCGGAGCCCCCGTCCACGAGCACGACCAAAGGCATTGTGCCGTCGAACGGTTCGCTGAGGGTGCGGTAGCTCTTGTCCCACTCGGCGATGCGTCCCTTCGTCTCCACCACCAGCTCGTTCTTCGGCACGAAGAGGTTCACGATGTTCACCGCTTCACGCAGCAGGCCACCGCCGTTGCCGCGCAGATCGAGCACCATCTTTTCGGCGCCCTGTTCCTTCAGTTCCTTCAGCGCAGCGCGCACATCGCTGCCTGCGGTCTGCGTGAAGCTGTTCAACTTGATGTAGCCGATCTTCTTCTCGGCGTCGAGCATTCCCTTGTAGGGCACGTCAGGGATCTTGATCTCCTCCCGCACGAGCACCTTCTCCTGCGGCGCACCGCCATCGCGGCGCAGCACGAGTTTCACGTTCGTGCCCGCCTGGCCCTTCAGCAATTTGCTCACTTCCTCGGTGTCCATCCCGGCCACTTTGCGGCCTTCCACCTCCAGGATCTCATCACCGGCCCAGATACCCGACTTCGCTGCGGGATAGCCTTCGTAAGGCTCGCTCACCTGCATGCCTCCCTCCTTGCTCCTTTTGATCAACGCGCCGATACCACCATACTGGCCGGTGGTCTGGAAGCGGTACTCCTCGATATCGCTTTCCGGGATATACTGGGTGTACGGGTCGAGCGAGGTGAGCATCGCATCGATGCCCGTCTTGATCAGGGTCCCTGGCTTGGTGTCCTCGACGTAGTAGACATTGAGCTCCTTGTAAAGCTCGGTGAAGATCTCCAGGTTCTTGGAGATCTCGAAGTAGTTGTCGCCCGCGGCGACCGTTACCATGCCGGAAACGACAACAGCACCGGAGATGATCCAGGTTTTCCAGCGGAGAGGACGACGGATGTTCATGGTCGGGGTACTTTATGGGACCGGGTCATGGCCGTGACCGCCCCAGGGATGACAAGATAGAAAGCGCTTAAGGGTGAGCCAGCCGCCGCGCCATGCGCCGTGCGCCCGTAGGGCCTGCACCCCGTACTCACTGCAACTCGGTGTGTAGCGGCACGCGCCGGGAAGCAAAGGAGAGAGGGTGTACTGGTACAGCTTCACCAAGGCGATCATCAGCATGGCGATCGGCTTATCCATGCGCTTTGAACCAACGCTCCAGGGCCGAGATCATTTTACGCTCCACTTCGGCGAAGGGTAGATCCACGCGCGACCCGAACACGAAGAGCCACGCGCACTGCATGTCCTTGGCCCGGAGGCGCTCATAGTAGGCTTGCTTGTTCCTTCGGTAGGCTTCACGCATGCGTCGGCGCATCAAGTTCCGGTCCACAGCGTGGGGCATATGGCGCTTGGGCACCGCGAAGGCGACCTGGGCGGGGCTTGCGGTGTCCAGATGGGTGATCATACCGAGTAAGCGGAACGGGGCCTCGTTCACGCTGCGGCCTTCGCGCTGCAAGCGTTGGAGGACCGTGCGGGAGCACAGCCGTTCATGCTTCCCGAAGGTAGCTCGCAGTGGTGCCGGGGTGGACATCCGTGCCGTGGGCGGTGTGCGAAGTGACGCGAAGTTCTCCAACATCGGCCTTCCCCAGATGGAGAACCGGGCGGGGATCACTTCTTCTTGCCGAGCTTCTTGATGTAGAGCTCGATGGCCCCCGTCATGCTCGGCGCCTCGGGAAGGGGCGCTTCGATATCCAACCGAAGGCCGGCGTCGCGAACGGCTTTCGCCGTGGTGGGGCCAAAGGCGGCGATCACGGTCCCGTTCTGCTCGAACTTCGGGAAGTTCTTGTGCAGGCTCTCGATCCCCGCCGGGCTGAAGAACACGAGCATATCGTACTTGATGTCCTTCAGATCGCTCAGGTCGCTGGCCACCGTGCGGTAGAACACCGCATTGGTGTACTTCACCCCGGCCTTGCCCAGCAATGCCGGGATCTCCGCTTTCTGGATATCCGAACAAGGCACCAGATACACCTCATCCTTGTGCTTCTTGATCACGTCCAGCAGGTCCGCGAAGGTGTTCTTGCCGATGAAGACCTTGCGCTTGCGGTACACGATGTACTTCTGCACATAGTAGGCCACCGATTCGCTCACGCAGAAGTACTTCATCGTCTCCGGCACGGTGAGGCGAAGCTCCTTGCACATGCGGAAGAAGTGGTCCACCGCGTTGCGGCTGGTGAGGATGATGGCCGAATGGTCCAGGATACTGATGCGCTCCTGGCGGAACTCCTGGCCATCCACCGCCTCCACCTTGATGAAGGGGCGGAAATCGATCTTCACCGCGCACTTCTTCGACAGGTCGTGATAAGGCGACTTGACGTCGGTAGGCTCGGGCTGGGTGACGAGGATGGACTTGATCTTCAAGACCGCGCGATTAGAGAAGTGGATCGCTGGATGTACCGCTGGCCTGAAGGGCGTGCAAAAGGATCACGACAGGCAGGATTTCGGCGGCGCAAAGGTAGATGAAAATATGCCGGAAAGGCACCCCGGCGGATCGCCCGATGAGGACCGCCCTGGCCCAGCGCAGAACCACCACCAGCGCGATGATCGAGACGCCGACCAGCAAAAGCCAAGGACGCTGATCCGGCCGGTAAGTGACCAATACCGACACAGGCAACAGCGAGAGCCCCATGGTGAGGTAGCTGAGCACGAGCGAATAGGTGTACTCATGCAAGCCGCCGTCGCCCCGGAACACGAAGCTCACCGCGCGCTGAAGGAACACCTGCGCCACGGCCACCAGTGCGAGCAGGAAGAACACTTCGAGATAGCGAAGGGCCCCATCGGGCAGAAGGGTGCTTTGCACCAATACCTGATAGATGAAGAGCGCCCCACCCACCAACGCCGCCAACCACAAGCCCAGGAGCGACCGGTCCTGCAGATCGATCTCTTCGCGCATACTGCGCCGGCTGATGCGCGTGCGGAAGGCCCCTTCCATCACCAAGCGCCATTTCTTCGGCGAGGTCACGTTGGTCCAGGCGAGTTGCGCCAGCACCAGCACGAAGAGCAGGGCCACCCAATCCGCGCTCAAAGGGTCTTGGAAACGAAGGGTGCCCATGCGGTCGCAAAAGTAGACGCCCGACCTCGGCACACGCCTTTCCTACTTTTGGCGCCCGATCCGCCTTCCGCGGACCGCGCCTTTCCCATTCCCTGCCATGGCCCATCCCACCACGAACGCTGTCGCCCCTAAAGTCGCCACCGACCAGTTCCAAGCGCACGACCACTACCTGGTGGACGAACTGCTCACCGAGGAACAGAAGTTGATCCGCGATACGGCGCGCAAACACGTGAGCAAGTACCTCAAGCCGATCATCGAGGAGCGGTTCGAGAAGGGGGAGTTCAGCAAGGACATCATTCCCGGCTTGGCCGATATCGGTGCCTTCGGTCCTTTCGTTCCCGCGGAATATGGCGGCCCCGGCTTGGACCAGATCAGTTACGGCTTGATCATGCAGGAGATCGAGCGCTGCGACAGCGGCCTGCGCAGCCTGTGCAGCGTGCAAGGCTCACTGGCTATGTACCCCATCTGGAAATACGGCAGCGAGGAGCAGAAGAAGAAGTGGCTGCCGGACATGGTGCAAGGCAAGAAGATAGGCTGCTTCGGCCTCACCGAACCAGATCACGGCAGCAATCCGGGAGGCATGGTCACCACCTTCCAGGACAAGGGCGACCATTACCTGCTGAACGGCGCCAAGATGTGGATCAGCAACTCGCCCTTCGCCGACCTGGCCATCGTGTGGGCCAAGGCGGAGAACACCGAAGGCCGCATCCACGGCCTTATTGTGGAGCGCGGCATGGAAGGCTTCACCACACCGACCACGCATGGCAAACTTTCACTTCGTGCCAGCCCTACCGGCGAACTGGTGTTCGACAATGTGAAAGTGCCCAAGGCCAACCTGCTGCCGAACAAGAGCGGCCTCGGCGCGCCGCTCGGCTGCCTCGATAGCGCCCGTTACGGCATCGCGTGGGGCACGCTCGGCGTGGCCATGGAGTGCTATGACACGGCATTGCGCTACAGCAAACAGCGCGTGCAGTTCGGCAAGCCCATCGGTGGGTTCCAGCTCACGCAGAAGAAACTCGCCGAGATGATCACGGAGATCACCAAGGCCCAATTGCTCACCTGGCGCCTGGGCGTGCTGCGCAGCGAAGGCCGCGCCACCACGCAACAGATCAGCATGGCGAAACGGAACAACGTACACCTCGCACTTACCGTAGCCCGCGAAGCACGCCAGATCCTCGGCGGCATGGGGATCACGAACGAGTACCCCATCATGCGCCACATGATGAACCTGGAAAGCGTGGTGACCTACGAAGGCACGCACGACATCCACCTGCTGATCACCGGGCAGGAGGTGACGGGTTTGGCAGCGTTCAAATGACCCCGGTTCGCGCAGCCCGGTTCGTTCAACTCGTCTGGGTATGCAGTGCCTTGGCCGCTCAGGCGCAACCTCTACAATGGTCCGTATGTGGCGGCACCCCGGGCGGAGCAAGCGTAGGAGATGTCGCGTTCAGCCCTGCTGGCGATCTCTTCGTGGGTGGGGGCTTTGGACAGGGCTCCATCGATATTGACCCAGGAACAGGGACGGTCGACCTGACCTGTAACGAGAACTCCGATCTGTTCCTGGCCAAGTACGCCCCCAATGGAACGGTCCTCTGGGCGCATGTGCTGGGAGATACCAGCTCCGCAGACATCACCGCATTGGTACCCGATACCATGGGTGGGCTTTATGTCACCGGGAACTTTTCGTTCGGTTCATTCGACATCGATCCCGGGCCAGCGAGCGTGGTGATGACCGGCAATGGCATAGTGAACAACATGTTCGTTGCCCACTTCAACACGACCGGCGAGCTGCTCTGGGCCTTCGATCTGGGTGCGCTCTTCGCCTACATTTTCCCCACCGCGATCACCTTGGACAACGATGGGAACGTGTTGATCGCTGGAGCCTTCGGTACAGGGAACAACCTTGGCATCGATATGGATCCGGGCACTGGCACGAACGAACTGTTCTCCTTCGACCTGACCGATGAGAACGCCTTCCTGGCCAAGTACAGCCCATCAGGTGCGGCACTTTGGGCCTTCCGAATCGGCGGGACAGAGGATTTCGAGAAAGGTCTTGGCGTGGCTGTGGATGAGGCCGACAACGTGTACATCACCGGCGAACTATTGAGCGCGGACGTCGATCTGGATCCCGGCTCAGGCCAATACCTGGTGCATGCACTGAACGAACGGAAGTACTTGCTGCTGGCGAGCTATGACGCGGTAGGCGTTTTCCGATGGGGAACGGCCATCGGCGTACCGCAGAACGGGTTCGGCGTAGGCGGTTACGACATAACGACCGCTGCGCACAGCAATGTGTTGGTCGCCGGGTGGTTCAAGGGTATATCGGTGGACTTTGACCCTGGCCCCGGCCAGATGCTGTTCTCGGATACCGCAGCCTTCCTAGCCCAGTATACCTCCACAGGTGAGTTGGCGTGGCTCGTGCCCTTATCCAGTTCAGGCTACAACATTGGTGAAGGCGTGGCTGTGTGCTCCACCGGTTCGGGCGAGATCCTCCTGGGCGGGCGTTTCTACAATGACAGCCTGCAGGTAGCCCCGGGCGGACCTTGGTTGCACGGAACCGCTACCTCTGAAGATGCCTTCCTGTGCCGCTATGATGGGAGCGGCAGCTTCCTGAGCGGGTTCACCCTCCCGGCCACTGAGTACTCTATTGTGACCACCATCGCCTCGCGCGGTGCGGACCGCTACGCGCTTGGCGGTGCCTTCAATGGCACAGGCCTGGATCTAGACCCATACGCCATGACGCCGGGTTGCAATTCAGTGGGTACCACGGCGAACCTCTTCTACGCGCTCTATGACGATGTGAGCACCGGTCTTTCGCACGCATCAGCGGCCGAAGAGCTGACGGTCCAACCCAACCCGGTCAATTCCGGTGAACATCTCCTTGTGCGCGCAGGCGAGCCGATCCTTCATCTGGAATTGATCTCGACCCAGGGAACGCTGGTGCATACCATCGCCACCACGGGCAATTCCGCTGAGATGGATATGACGTCGATCGCGCCCGGGCTCTATGCCATACGTGCCATACTTCGCTCTGGCCGGATCCTCATGCGCTCCGTTCTTATCCTACACTAATGATCGCCGCATAGGCGGCAAGGCTGGAGAACGGTGGTACATCGATCGACTGATCGCGATGGCTCGCGCACCACACATCATGCTGTTCGCTTTCGTTCGGAAGGTGGTCGTCCGAACATTCATGCCAGCACTAGTTTCACGGAATGAAATTGCGCTCCATCGCCGCGTTGCTCTGCCTGTGGGTCTGTTCTTCTTCCCTTCCGGCTCAGAACACGCTCACCACCTACTATGTCATTCCACCCACGAACGGGTGCGATGGCACCTGGGCGTTCGGACCCTACTCCGCGTTGTGGAGCACTTGCACCGGTCCATACACCTATTTGTTCGATCCAATGACCTGTGTGGATGGTTCGCAATGGGGGCAGCCGATCCCATTGAACGTGGTGGGCGATACGATCATCATGGACCTGTGCTCACAGCCGTGTGACTTTCTCTTCTATGCGGACACCGGCCTGTGTTTGGTGTGCATTTGTGGCCCGCTCATTTCGACGGGTGTCAGTGGGCACCCATCCGAAGGAGCCTTGTCGATCGGCCCGAACCCTGTGCCATCCGGCTCATCGGTGATCGTACTTCGAGCAACGTCACTAGGTCCACATCATGTCCAGGTCTTGGATGTTGCAGGCCGGGAGATGATCGCGCGGACCTTGAACGGTCCGCGTTCGGAGCTGGATCTCTCCGGTATCCCTCCGGGCGGCTATCTCCTGTTGGTGAAAGATGATGCTGGGCGTCTGTCCGTTCAGCGGTTCCAGATCCAATAGCCCCGGTCGACCGGAGCGTTCCACCAGGGGGTGGCGTTAGGACCTGGGAGCGCAGGATCGCATAGCGATCCGGTCCTCAATGCGCAACTTCGCCGGTCCTCCATCGTAGTACGCGGTTCGCATGCTCTTCAACTCGATCGACTTCGCCGTCTTCCTGCCGATCGTGTTCGTCCTGTACTGGACGGTCTTCCGTAGTTCGGTACGCGCGCGTAATTGGTTCCTTATCGTCGCTGGTTGTGTGTTCTACGGCTGGTGGGACTGGCGCTTCCTCTGTATATGGCTCTTCACCGCTGGCGTGGACTATTTGGTCGCGCTCGGTTTTTCACGCACGGAGGATACCGGACGACGCAAGTTCCTCATGGGGCTGAGCCTTACCGCCAACCTGGGCCTGCTCGGCTTCTTCAAGTACTTCGATTTCTTCCTGCTGAGCTTCGTGGACGCCTTCAGCTTCTTCGGCCACCCCATCGATGCGCGACCCCTCGGCATCGTGCTCCCGGTAGGGATCAGCTTCTACACCTTCCAAAGTCTCAGCTACACCTTCGACGTCTACCGGCGCAAGCTGCCGGCGGTGAAGGACCCCAGCACCTTCTTCGCCTTCGTGAGCTTCTTCCCGCAGCTGCTCGCCGGGCCGATCGAACGCGCGCACCACATGCTGCCCCAGTTCGGAACGAAGCGCACGTTCAATGAAGCGATGGCCTATGATGGTGTGCGCCAAATGCTCTGGGGGCTGTTCAAGAAGGTGGTGGTGGCGGACAATTGCGCGGCCATCGTGAACCCCATTTTCGCCGACCACGCTACGCAGGACGGCAGCACATTGGCCCTCGCGATCGTGCTGTTCGCCTTCCAGATCTATGGTGACTTCAGCGGCTACAGCGATATCGCCATCGGCTGCGCGCGCCTCTTCGGCTTCGAGCTGATGCGGAACTTCGCCTACCCGTATTTCAGCCGGGACATCGCCGAGTTCTGGCGCCGCTGGCACATCAGCCTGAGCACTTGGTTCCGCGATTACCTCTATATCCCCCTCGGCGGCAGTCGCCATGGGAAGGCGCGCACGGTGCGCAATACGATGATCATCTTCCTGGTGAGCGGTTTCTGGCATGGCGCCAACTGGACCTTCCTGGTCTGGGGCGCCGTGAACGGGTTGCTGCTGCTTCCGCTGCTACTGCGCGACAAGCACCATGCGATGACCGGCATCGTGGCCGAAGGCCGCATGTTACCCTCATGGCGCGAAGTCTTTCAAGTGCTCTCCACCTTTCTACTAGCCTGCTTCGCATGGACCTTCTTCCGCGCGAAAACCATGGGCCAGGCCTTCGACATCCTGGGAACCATCGCTTCGCCTTCTTTCTTCCAGAACCCATCGCTCGGAAGTGGGAAGGTGTTGTGGGCGGCCCAGATCGGGATCCTCATCACGCTTGGTTTTGAATGGCTGGCCCGTAGGCGACAATATGGGTTGCAGCTCGACGGCATCCTCCCCCGCCCGGTCCGCCTTGCCGTCTACTACGGATTGATCGGCCTCCTCATCCTGACCGCGCCGCTGGGCGGAGGTGAGTTCATCTACTTCCAGTTCTGACCGATGGTGTTCCGCTTCGCTCTCCGCTGCTTCCTGCTCGCCCTCCCGGCGGCCGCGATGGTAGTGGCGTACGCCCTGCTGTACAAGCCGTATTTCCCAGCGCCGAAGGTCACCAACAACATCGCCCTGAACGAGAAGCTCGCCTTCGCGAAGCGGAACATGCCTGATGGCGTCGAGGTGCTCGGCCTGGGTTCGTCCATGAGTTTGAACAATCTGAACTCCAAGGCGGTGATGGAGCACTTCGGCGCCGTGCGTTACCTCAACGCGGGCGCTTGGGGAGTAGGTGCCGCCGAGCTCTCGCAAGTAGGCCCTTTGCTTGTGGACCGTTTGAAGCCACGCATCGTATTGCTCTCCACCAACCTGATGGACTTCAAGCGTGGGGGGCATACCATGGTGCTGGGCAAGGATAGCAGCGCCATGGCCGGCTACATGAGTTCGCACAATGAACCATTGAGCTATGTGCGGCATTGGGACCTGCCTTATTATCTCCGCCAGATGGAGGCGAACAAGGTGCGATTCACCGATGCGGCGAACTATGAGTTCCTCGCTTTCGATGCGCATGGGGGCGCCTCACTGAACGTGCCGCCGGAACGCATCTCGCGCAGCCGCTTCGAACTGCCTCCCCCGATCGAAAGCGAAATGGACGAGGACCGCTACGCCGCCTTCGCGGAATTCGCCCGGTACCTGCACGAGCAGGGAGTTCGAATGATCCTGATGGAATGCGCCTACCTCGATGGCATGCGCACACCGGAACACAACGCCTTGCAGGCGAAGCATCTCGCGCGGCTCCGTGTTATGTTGGAGCCGCTGGGGCATCGCATCGTGGATGCGAACCAAGGATCCTGGCCCGATGCGCTCTTTGTGGATTCGAGCCATCTCGGGGAGCAAGGCGCCGAAGCGATGACGCGCTTCTGCCTGGCACAACTGAACGCGACGCCCTAAGAAGAGCTTGCGCCATGCACAGGCCTCTGTGCATGACGCATCGTTGATGTCGGCTCCGCGCGCGATCGCTGCGGATAGTTTCACGCCCTATGGGATCGCTGCTCCGATACTTCGCTGCCGCTGCGCTGATAGGTTCCGCCGCTTTGGGCCATGGGCAAGGAACATTGACCACGTACTACACGATACCACCCACGAACGGCTGCGATGGGCTTTGGGCGTTCGGACCCGCATCGGCCATGTACGATACTTGCCCCGCCCCCTACATGTATGCCCTCGACCCTTCGGGGTGTGCGGAAAGTCCATGGGGGTGGCCGCCCTTCTGGGTGAGCGGTGACACGGCGTACAGCAACTTGTGCAGCACGCCGTGCGACTTTCAAGTGTGGAGCGGCAACGGCCTTTGCCAGCAGTTGATATGCGGGCTAGGACCGACGGCTCTTCCCTCCGCGGGTCGCCCTGCGGGATCCATCGTCTCCTGGCCCAATCCACTTCGAAACGAGGATGGGGTGCTGAACCTAGACCTCCATGGAACACAGGTGAACTCTGTCCAGATCCTCGACCTCTCCGGCAGGACCTTACGCACTGCTCGCGTCAAGCCAACGCTCATGCAACTCGACCTGCACGGGCTGCCGGCGGGGACTTATCTGTTGAAGCACCTCGTGGCGAACACCTGCCTACGGACGGAGCGGATCGTGATCCAGTAGATCCCCTGAACACCGCGTGAAAGACCTGCGTACCACGGGCGCCCGATGATCTTCAATTCGATCGCCTTCCTGGTCTTCTTCGTGGTGGTCACCACCGCGTACTACCTGCTGCCCTATCGCTGGCGCTGGCCGCTGTTGTTGGCCGCGAGCTGCTATTTCTACATGGCCTTCGTGCCGGTGTACATCCTGATCCTGGCCTTCACCATCGTGGTGGACTACGCGGCCGGCCACTTGATCGAGCGCAGCCAAGGCGCCACACGCAAGCGCTGGTTGATCGCGAGCATAGTGGCCAATGTGGGCGTGCTGGCCATCTTCAAGTACTACGGCTTCCTTACGGAGAACATCGAAGCGCTGGTGCACAGCACCGGATGGACCAACTACAAAATTCCGGAGCTGGGCATCATCCTGCCCATCGGTCTCAGTTTCCACACGTTCCAAAGCCTGAGCTATACGATCGAGGTCTACTACGGCCGTCAGAAGGCGGAGCGGCACATCGGCATCTTCTCGCTCTACGTGATGTTCTACCCGCAGTTGGTAGCGGGACCGATCGAGCGGCCCGGCAATTTGTTGCGACAACTGCATCTCTCCTTCGACTTCCACGCGCCTACGGTGGCCAGTGGCCTCCGGCTGATGGCGTGGGGCTTCTTCAAGAAGCTGATGATCGCCGATCGCGTGGCCGTGATGGTGGACCACGTGTTCAACAGCCCGGAACAACACAGTGGTCCGGCGATGATCCTGGCCTCCTTCTTCTTCGCCGTGCAGATCTATTGCGACTTCAGCGGGTACAGCGATATCGCGCTCGGCGCCGCGCGCTGTCTGGGCATCGACCTGATGCGCAACTTCCGCACGCCCTACTACAGCGCCAACGTGAGCGAGTTCTGGAAGCGTTGGCACATCAGCCTGAGCAGTTGGTTCCGCGACTACGTGTACATCCCGTTGGGCGGCAACCGCGTGGTGAAGTGGCGCTGGTACTATAACCTGATGATCACCTTCCTGCTGAGCGGCTTATGGCACGGCGCGGCGTGGACCTACATCATCTGGGGCGGCTTGCACGGCTTCTATTTGATCTTCGCCATCGTGAGCGAACGCTGGCGCGGCAAGCTGGGCGGAACGCTCGGGCTGGGCCGCGTGCCTGGGATCAACCATGCCCTTCAGGTGCTTACCACGTTCGTGCTCGTGGACTTCGCCTGGATCTTCTTCCGCGCGAACAGCGTGCAGGACGCTTTCCACATCGTGGGCAACCTGTTCACCGGCCTTGGTGGGTTCTTCACCACGGATGCCCTCACCTTTTGGTCGCCGCTCCTGGGTGTTGGCAAGGGTGAGATGTACCTGGCCTTGTTCAGCATCGCAGTGATGGAACTGGTGCAACGCATCGACCTGCGCCAGGGCGCAGTGATGTGGGTGGGGGCACGCCCCGCGTGGCAACGCTGGGCGCTTTACACCGGCTTGGTCGGCACGATCATCTTCTTTGGCAGCTACTACAACACCACGCAGTTCATCTACTTCCAGTTCTAGATGGGCACGCGCACCTTCTTCCTCCGCATCGCGGCCATCGCCGCACCCTTCGCGCTGGTGTTCGCCTCGGTGGTGGTGGTGGATCCCTACAACTACTTCGGCTGGTCCAATACGGTGCCCGACGAACTGAAGCGCAAGAACCTCTACCACGATGGGCGTACCATGCCCTTCAGCAATTTGCTGTGGAAGCTGGTGGAGTTCCGCAAAGGCTCACATCCAAATATCCTGTTGGGCGATTCCCGCCTGAGCCACTTCGACCTGGACCACTTGGAGACCGTGAGCGGTCAGCACTACTACAACCTCGGCGTGCCCGGTGGTAACTACCGCACGGTGGCCGATCTGTTCACGTATGCCGACAGCGTGGAAGGGCTTTCCGAGGGCTATGCTTTGCAGGAGGTGGTGGTGCAGGTCTCCTTCCGTGGAATGAACAAGGGCTTTGACTGGGACCTCTATACCGAGCCGCGCTTCTTGCTGGACCAACCCTTCCTCTACCTCACGAACCGGCGGGTGCTTGAAGCCACCCTGCTGAACCTGCGCAGCGCGGTCGCACCGAACAGCGTGGCCTATGATCAAACCCCGCCGGACCAATGGCAGCGGGTACTTGCCATGGAGCAGGAGAACGCCGCTTCGTTCTCATTGGATACGACCGTCTACACCTTGCTACAGCGTATGGCCGACCGGTGCGAAGCACAAGGCGCTCGCTTCCGCTTTGTGGAGTACCCCACCCATCCGGACGTGCAGCACATCTACACGGAAGCCGGGCTGGAGCCTTTGCGGCAGGTCTATATGGCCCGGCTCGCCGCCATTGGCACCACGATAGATTTGGACCGGCCCGGACTGTTCCCTGAGGACCGCTCCTATTGGCGCGATCCCATGCACCTCACCACTGAGGCGCAACGCCTGTTGATCGACCGGGTCTGGGGCCGGTAGCCAAGCCTGGCTGGCCGGTTCCGCCACTTGCTCACCGGTACCTGCCAGCTACGCGAAAGGGCTAGCCCATCGGCCGTGATCCCTGTTGTTTCGCCCTCAGTAACAACAACACACCCCCACCGCCATGAACCTCCGCAACGCCCTCCGCTCCCTGATCGTCCTGGTCGCCCTCTCCTCCCTGGCCTCCAACACTTTCGCCGCCCCGGAAGCCAAAGGCAGCAAGGCTGAGAAGACCACCAAAGCCACCCGCGCCAACAAGGAGCGGCGCATAGTAGCTGCCTTTGTGGACCCCACCACCCCGCTCGCCGAACTGGTAGAGCGCGAACGCGCTGCCATGCTGGCTCGCTGATCGTTGGTCGGGGTGTTCCAAAACCCGAAGGGGTCGTTCCGCGCACGGAACGACCCCTTCGGGTTCTATCGACAACGATGACCTCTACTGGCAAAGCTGTTCGAAGACGAACACATGCTCGGCGAAGTCGCGCAGTTTCATCTTATCGCCGGCGTAGTTGTCCACCATCACTTTGCAGTCGTTGAAGATGGACTT
>JAGNSU010000170.1 GCA_017987895.1 Flavobacteriales bacterium
GGCTGGCGCACTTCGATCAACGCCTTGTTGGGCAGCCGCGGTCGCAGGTAGAGCACGGTGGCGCGCAGGGTATGATAGAGCTTCTCCGGCGTGAGTTCCGGCGCGGAGCCGATCTTGCTGAAACGCTCGGTGATCACCTCCAGGCGGTCCACATCCTTGCGCATCTCGTTCAGCGCGGAGGGATCGACGCCTTTGGTCTTGAGCAGCTCCATCCAGGCCATCAACGAACTGAGCGGGGTGCCCAGCTGGTGCGCGGTCTCTTTGGCCATGCCCACCCACACCTGGTTCTGTTCGGCGTTGCGGAAGATGCTGAAGAGGGCGTAGCTCACCAGCAGGAAGAGCGCGAGGATGCCGAGCTGCACATAGGGGAAGTAGCGCAGTTGGGTGATCACCAGCGACTCCTCGTAGAAGATGAAGTTGCGTCCCTGCCCGGGCAACTGGATGGCGATGGGTTGGTTGGCCTTCGCCATGCTGGCGATACGCGCCTGCATCGCGGTGCTATCGGCCACGGTCTCCGCATCGATGTTACCGTGCTCGATGATGTGGGTGCGCGTGCTATCGGTATAGATCACCGGCACCGCGGCGGTGCTCATCACCGTTTCGCTGATGAACGAACGGATGATGCCTTCCATCACTTCCTGCAGTTCGCTGAAGACCTTGCTGTCCTTGTAGTAGAGGAACTGCTTTTGGTCCCCGTAGACCGCGATCTCCAGCGGCGGGCGCAATTTGGCCATGGAGTCCAGCTCGGCGCGCAACAGGGCGGTATCCTTGGTGATCGCTTCCGCCAGGTTGCGGTGGAACTTGACATCGCCTTTGGCATCGGTGATGACCACGGGCACCGTGGTGTTGTCGCTCACCACCTTCAGGTAGAAGGAGAGATCGCTGGCATCGGAGGATCCCACCAGGCGCAGCATGGCTTCGGCCCAGAGCTGCACCTTTTTTCGTTCCTCCTCGCGCAGACGGTCAAAGAGCCTTTCGGTATAGTTCACCAGTTCCGCGCGGTTCTGCACGGCTTCGGCCCAGAGGCGCACCTTGCGACGCTCCTCCTGGCGCACCTGGTTCACGATGCGGTTGCTATACCACAGCGAGGCCACCACCATCAGCAACGCCACCAGGGCGAGCACCAGCTTCCAACGTTGCTTGCGCGAATAGAGGTCCATGGATGCGCCGTGAAGATCGGGGTTCTTGGGTCCCGTGACAGGCACACATGGAGTGACGGCGCTCTTCCTTCTTTCTCCTTCCGCCTTTTTCCTTCCCCTTTCCCCCTAGTCCTCTTCTACGACGATGATCACCGGGGGCGGCGTCCCATCCCGGTCCTTCTTCGGGCGTGCGGGCTCTTTCTCCGGGGCATCGTCCTGTTCCACTTCGAAGTGTACCGAGCCGGGTGCGGCGGAAACGGTGCGCTCGTCATGTGCTCCTTTCTGCGCCGATCCTTCTTTGAACAGGGCTTTCAGCTCTTCCTTCTCCTGCTTCCATTGGCGGCTACGACGCAGTGCGGCCATCTCGGCATCGGTGCTGAACTGCGGATCGCTGGCGCTTCCCTGCATGCGTAGGAAGAGGCGCGGACCGGTGCCATCGTCGGCCACCGCGCCACCCGCATCTTCGCGCTCACCGCTTCGTAGCAGATCGCCCAGGCGGAAATTGAGCCGATGGTCGATGCGGTCATCGAAGCTGTGCGTGCCGCTCAGCTCGATGTCGAGGGCGGTGCTCTTCACCTCCATCAAGGGGATGAACACCTGGCGGTCGCGGATCTCGATGTGGTTCGACAGGGTGGCGAAGCGCACATCGGCCAGTCGCTTCGCGAGTTGATCGGTGTCGATGAGCAACCCGGCCAGTTTCTTCTGCTTCATGTACGCGGCCACCTCCATCAGGGGTGCGTGTCCCTTCAACGCACCGTTGTCGATCACGATGTCGGCGGTGCAGGTCAGCCGGTCCAGATCGAACGCGAGCGCAGGGCTGATCGGGGCGTGGAAGTCGAGCTCCGCGCGGCCGGTGCCCTGGAGATGCTGATGACCGATGAAGTCCTGTCCGAAATCCTTGAACTCCGCGAAGAGCTGCGCGATATCCATGCCTTGGAGCGAAGCCTGGATGGAGAGGGGATACGCGGTCGCCGAACGACCATCGAGGCGCATGCTGCCCTGCACCTGGCCGCTGGCGGTAGCGAAGCGCACATGCGATGCGCTCAGAACGCGGTCCTGCAACGTGACGTGACCGGTGATGTCCGTGGCGCTGAAGTCGTCGAGCACCAACTCGCCCAGGCTCATCTCCAGGTCCAACGTCAGCCACGCGGGAAGCACCAGCGCGCGGTCGCCCGCTTTGGCGGTGCTCGTGCGGTCCAGCCAACGGGCCAGATCGAGCCGGGCAGCGGATCCGTTCGCCTCGATGGACAGGCGTTGATCGTCCAGCAGGAGATATGGCACGAGTTGATGCAAGGTGCCCTGCAAGCTGATGCGCTCGCCTTGCAGGTCGGCGCTCAGGCTCCGCACCCGGGCATCGTTGCCGTCCAAAGCCAGTTCGGCGTCCATACCGGTGATGCTGGCGTTCAGGCCTTTCAGCTTCAGGGCAGCATTATGCAGGGTAAGGTTGCCACTGGTTTCCAGGTCTTTGAAGTCTTTGGCAGTGAGGTCGTGCAGACGTGGGAGTTTTCCCGCCACATGCAGGTCGGCGGCCAGCTGGCCTTGTGCTTGTTCCAAAGAATCGAGCCGGATGAAATGGAGCAGCTCGGCCAGGTCCATGCGCACGTTCATGGAACCTTTCACATGGGCGTTCTTCCCGCCGCGCAACTGGATGCCGCCGCTCACGTTGCCACTGCCGCTGCGCGCGCGGAACTCTTTGATGGTAAGCTCCGAAAGCGCGCCGCTCGCTGCCAGGGTCAGGTCCGCCCAGCCTTGGATGTGCGTGAAGGTGGCGCCGCTGTATTGATCCTTCATGCGGCCATCGCGCACGGCCAGTTGCAGGGCCAGAGTGGGCGCGAGCTCGCCTCCGATGGTGCCGCTGTACCGCACGACCACGTCCGCCTCCCCCTTCAAGGCGTACGGTGCGAGCGGTCGCTTCACGGCACTGGGGAGCAAGGCCAACAGCTTGTTCACGTCGGCCTGGTCGCTCGCCGCGCGCAGGTCGAGGAAGATGCCATCGGCCTCGGGCACCACGGCCAGGGTGGTGGTAAGGCGCACGCCCCCCGCGTTCACCTCGCCATTGATGATGCGGAAGGCTTCGTCCTCAGCGCCGAAGGTCATGGTGAGCAGTACTTCCGCCTCGCGATCGGCCAGCAGATGATCGGTGCCCTGGGCCCAGTCCACCAAGTGGATATGTCCATCCACGTGCAGTTCGCTGGGGCTTCCGAGGGTGCCCCGCAGGCGCAGATGGTCGCTCGCGCCGGTGACCACAACCCCACTGGCGCCGTGGGTATAGCGCACGAAAAGATCATCGAAAGTGACCTGTTTCAATGCCAGCGCTTCTTGTTGTGTAGCGACCGTGTCCTTGCCCCAGATGCGGTAGTTGGGCCTGCCCGTGGGGTCGTGCGCGGGGTAGGCGCGCACATCCACGCCATGGATGCGGTCAATGGTGTAGTCGCCCCGGTAGAGGTCCCACAGGCTGAACTCCAGGTAGAGGTCCCGGGCATAGAGCAGGGTATCGGCCGGGAGGGCGCCTGCGCCAAAGCGCTTCGGCGACGACGCGCTGTCGGCGCGGTCCTCCATGGCCAGCACGTTCTGGAGGCGCAGGCCGGCCTTGGGGAAACGGCGGATGAGGGTAAGGTCCACTTGCCCCACCTTCACTGGGGCCGTGAGTTGCTCGTTCAAAGCGCCGAGCAGGCGGGCCTTCACTTCATCCTCGTAGACCGTAGCGAGTACGACCAGTCCACCGGCGGTTAGGCCCAGCAGCAGGCAAACCCCGAGCAGGGCGCGGCGGAAAAGACGGGACATGAAGCGACGCAAGGTATCCGGGGTGTCTGGCGGCCCGACCGGCTGAACGGTGCGTTCATCCACAGGGGCTTGTTATCCACCGAATAACGTGCCAGCACGGGCGGCGGTCTGCGGGCCTGCGGAAAAGGTGCGTCGGGCTACCTTCGCGCGCCATTGCGGCACCTGTAGCCCGCCGGCCCCGACCTCATAGTTCAATGGATAGAATAGGAGTTTCCTAAACTCTTGATCCAGGTTCGACTCCTGGTGAGGTCACACCGCCTTTACCTTCGGGCCCATGGCCAAGCCGCGCCCCCAGCTATCCCGACGCTTGTTCTGGGATGTGGACTACGACGCGATGGACCATGATGCCAAGGCGAGCTTTGTGATCGAACGCGTGTTCGAGCGTGGGGATGTAGAGGACATCCGGCAATGCCGCCGGTACTATGGAGATGAACACGTGATCAATGCATTGCTGCACGCCAAATCCCTTCCTCTGGCCACGCTTCATTTCGTCAGTGCCATCTTCGACAAGCCGCTGGAGGCCTTCCGATGCTTCACCTTGAGACAGTCGAACCCGGAGCTCTTTCCGTACTGAAACGGTTAATGTCCTTGCCCGAACTCCAGGACTTCTGTCTGGTGGGTGGCACTGCCCTTTCATTGCGCCACGGGCACCGGAGGTCGGTGGACCTGGACTTGTTCTCCACCACTGCGTTCGATCGCGAGCAAGTGGTAGCGGCGATCACCTCGGAATTCGGTCCCGCTTTCGTTCACACGCCATCCAAGGCGACCCCGGCCATTTTCGGTTTCATCGACGCTGTGAAGGTGGACATCGTGAACTACCCTCATCCGCGCATTGCCGACCTCATCACCAATGAAGACGTTCGCATGTATTCGGATGCGGATATCGCAGCGATGAAGGTGCAAGCCATCTTAGGCCGAGGGAAGAAGAAGGACTTCTGGGACCTCGATGAGTTGCTGCAGCATCACTCATTGCAGTGGATGATGGACAGGCACAAGGAGAAATATCCGAATCAAATGCTCGCCATCAGTATCCCGAACGCGTTGGTTTGGTTCAACGACGCCGAGGAGAGCGAAGACCCCGTGAGCCTGAAGGGCCAGACCTGGGAAGGCATCAAGCGGTCCATAGCGGCGAAGGTGAACGGGTATTTGAAGTAGCGCCCAGTAGTTTCGCACCGTGATCCACCACCGCGGCACCCTCATCAGCGAGGACATTTTCGAGAAGCGCTTCGTATGCGACCTGGGTGCGTGCAAAGGCGCGTGCTGCGAGCAAGGCGATAGCGGGGCACCGCTCACTGCCGAAGAGGCGAAGCTGATCGCGAAGCACATCAAGGCGATCGAGCCCTACATGACGGCGCGCGGAAAGAAGTCCCTGAAGGACCAGGGCTGCACCAGCTTGGTGGATATGGACGGCGAACTGGTAACGCCCTTGGTGCAGGAGTACGCCGAATGCGTTTACGCGAAGAAGGACACCACGGGCACCTGGATGTGCGGCATTGAGCAGGCGTACCGCGATGGCAAGATCCCTTTCAACAAGCCGCTGAGCTGCCACCTCTACCCGATCCGCGTGGCCAAGCTGAAGGAGTACGACGGACTGAACTACGACCGCTGGGACATCTGCGCACCGGCGTGCACCTGCGGCGCCAAGTTGGATGTGCCGGTGTTCCGCTTCCTGAAGAACGCGTTGACGCGTGCGTACGGTGCGGAGTGGTACGCCGAACTGGAACAGATCTATCAAGAGTGGTCGAAGCGTCCGCTTCCCGACGTGGCGAAGAAGCCCGTGGCGCGAAAGCGCGTGAAGTGATCTCGATCCGCTCCGCACATCGCGTCGATCAGGATCCCGTACCTATCGGTGCTTTCGTCGATGAGCACGATCATGTACTCCCATCACACGGGCTTTTGCGGAAGCAACGTGATGGGCGTCAAGCACGGATCATTGGATCGCGTCGTGATCGGCATGCGGTAGCCCGGCAGGGGCGCGTATCGAAGCCTTCACAGATCGTGGAATTCCGTACTGTGTAGGCTGTTGCGGCGTTGTTAAGGGATCGTGAAGATCTTCACTTGCACGGATCGAAGTCATCGCCCTGCCGCGCCGATCGTAAGGAACCGGGCCGTGTTAAAAACTCCGGGAACATCCGGGCACTTCCCTCTTGTCAATGGCGCTCCGCGGATCCACATTTGTGTCCCGCCGACGATGGCCGATCGCTCGCCCGGGAAACACGAATTCCGATCCCTGAATATCCATAAAGGGTGCCGCCACCCTTCAAGGCTTTGTCGCCCCTAACGAGACCACCGGAACGCCCATGTCCGCCACCCACAAAGAGAACCA
>JAGNSU010000045.1 GCA_017987895.1 Flavobacteriales bacterium
GGCTCACGGCGCGGTGGTCGGTGCGGTGCTTCATCTTCATCCCAATGGTCCGCTAGGTCAGGTAGCGCGTGATGGCGAAGCGGAATTCCGCATGCTGGCCGTGGCACCTGAAGCGCGGGGCCAGCGGGTCGGCGAGGCGTTGGTGCGCGCCTGCATAGAACGGGCGATGACCGGTGGAGCACGGGCCCTGGTGCTTTGGTCGCAACCAACCATGCCTGCGGCACATCGCCTATACGAACGTATGGGCTTCGTGCGCGCCCCGGAGCGCGATCAAGAGGACGCGCGCGGGTTCATGAGGCTGGTGTTCCGGAAGGGTCTTTGACCGAATGGTCCGGCGCAAGCAACAGCTGGAGGGTGAGCCGGGGGATCGGTCATGCGCACTGAGCTTTCACTTCCTCAAAGCCCGTCCACACCACCACGTCAGACGTTCGCCACATGGCGTGCGACGTGCGACAGGATGCACGGGGGCCAAGGTTTACAAAGTGACTCGTGGGTCGATCCGCGGAACGTATCCATACACCATCTTTATCCTATGCTACGCACCCTAACCCTCCTTTGCCTGGGCAGCCTGGCCCACGCTGCTCTTGCACAACCCGGCACGCTGGATCCCACCTTCGGCACAGGAGGTGTGGTCCAGATCAACCTCTCCTCGTCCGCGGACATAGGCACTGACCTACTGCCCATGGTCGACGGCCGCCTGTTGGTCTGTGGCCTCCAAACCCCATCCACCGGTTCGCCGGAACCCTTCATCCTGCGCCTACTGCCGGACGGCACCCTCGACCCCGACTACGGCATTGTGATCCTCTCCCACGGTGGCAACGGCCGCGCCGAGGGAATGGTCTTCGCGGCGGATAGCAGCGTGTACCTCTGCGGCTACGCCGATACGCTGGGCCACGACCGCTTCACCCTCTGGCATGTGCTGCCCGATGGCACGCCCGATCCCGCCTTCGGTCTGAACGGCCGGGTGAGCGTCCCCTTGACGGGGATCTATGAGATCCGCGCGCTTGATATCGCGGTGCAGCTGGACGGAAAACTCATTCTGGCCGGCAATCAATACTACGGCACATGGAACAGTTTCCTGGGGCGGTTCAACACCGATGGCACGCTCGACAGCACCTTCGGCTATAACGGGTTGCTCACCATGAACAACAGCGACAATGCCCACGATGAATTCTTCACCGTGGATGTGCTCGACGATGGCTCCATTGTAGCTGGCGGCTATGGCAAGAGCGGCGGCATGGAATACCCACTGATCGTGAAGCTGACCCCTGCCGGCATTCCCGACTCCACCTTCGACGGCGATGGGATCCTTACGCCCACGCTGAGCTTTGCGGAGACGCGGGTGACCTGCCTGGTCGCGGTGGGCCAGGAAGTGGTCGCTGGTGGCGCCCGATACACCGGTATCTCCACCACGTCGGACTACTTCCTGATCCGCTTCGATGATACGGGTATGTTGGACCCATCCTTCGGCACGCTGGGCGAACAGGCCACGGATGTGGATGCCGACGACTACATCCGCGACCTCACCATTCTCGCGGATGGTCGCATCGCAGTGGCGGGTTACACAGGAAACTCCACGAACGGCGTGGGCTACATCGATCTCCTCACAGCGGTGCATACGTCTGATGGCGCGCCATACACCACCTTCGGCGGGAACGGGTACGCTATCCACGACGGCTTCACCTATGTCGATGAAGGCTACGCGGTGAAGGAGCAGGTGGATGGCAAACTGGTTATGTGCGGCTCCTCGAGCACGTCCACTTTGAACAGCGTAGTGACGATCCTGCGCTATGAGAACGACGTGAATACCATGGTGACCTCAACCGCCCAAGAGGCCGGGCTCCTAGCATGGCCGAACCCCGCGAACGATCACCTGCGGCTGCGGAGAGCTAACAACAGCGCAGCGCACTTGGAGATCTTGGACGCTACCGGTCGTGTGGTGCGCAGCATGCGCACAACGGACGCGAGCGGACTGGTGATCCCCGTCGCGGACCTTCAGCCGGGCAGGTATCTGCTGCGTTGTACTGATGAGATCGCTGTGCGCGTGGTTTCGTTCCAAGTCGCGCGGTAGCTGGCGCTGGGCGAGCTGGTCTGTGAACGACCACTCTCCACTGTGCTTCGCGATGCCGAGCAGGGATGGCCAGGTGCTGCGGATGGAATGACCGGGCTGGCCTATTCCTTTACGAAGCGCAGCACCTCTCCCGTTCCCAGTCGCAGGGCATAGGCGCCGTTGCTCAAACCGGTCAACGGGATCGTGGCGATACCCACAGGGAGTATTATTTCGCGAAGTAGACGACCGGTCGCGTCGATGATCCAGGAATGGGTGCCGGCGATGGCTGCCTCCAAATGAAGCCGGTCCTGCGCAGGGTTCGGCCAGAGCCGGAGACCGTTGTTGCCGATATCCATATCATGCGTCTCGGTGACGACACAATGCGAGGAAGTGGATTGTTGGAACGGGAAGTACGCCATGGAATAGGGCATCTCGCTAACGCCGGCCACGAGGGTGATCGAATCGCTCACCACCATCATCGTATCCAGCACCGCGCGTGGCAACGGCGTGATGGTGCAGGGGAACGCTCCGGTCGTGTCCTGAAGCGCCACACCCGGATCGTAGGAGAAGGACACTGCTGCGGACAGCGAGACCGCCAGGCCATCGTCCACCGCAACGCCGTCATGGAAGTACATGTTCCATCCATCCATCTCGTATGCGTTGGACCAAAGCAGATCGCCCGTGCCTGTGATCTTCAACAGGTGCCCTTTGACCGGGGAACCACCGAGATGGCCGCCGATCACGTAGTTCCCGTCCGAGCAGGTCTCCAAAAAAGAGCATCGATCGTTCACGGAAGCCGGATACTCCTTCGACCAAAGCAAATTGCCTGCGGCATCGAGCTTGACAGCAAAGGTGCTCGGGAAGTCCACACTCGTGCCGCCCATATAACCCACCGCCAGGAAGCCGCCCTCCGGGGTCTCGAACACTTCCTTGAACATGTCTCCCACCCCCGTACCGATGGATCGGGCCCAGATCACACTGCCTTGCAGATCGGTGCGCATGATGAACGCATTGGCATCGGCCGCGCCATGTCCTATCAGCGCCCCGCAGACGACAAGGGTGCTGTCGCTCGCCAGCATTATTACTGCCCGCGGATCTTGGAACCACCCCGCCGGTGCCGTAGTGCCAAAGTAACCGTTCGTCCACACCATGGAACCCTGATCCGTTATGCGCGTGAGGTAGAACCCTTCGGCCGTATAGCTCACGAGGACCAGGTCGCCATCCGCCAGTTCGACCGCGTTCATCGCCAGCACTCCGCGTGGATGATCGTAGGCACGGACCCAAAGCGTATCGCCTGCATCATCGATCCGCATCGCCACGAGGTCCTGGCCCGTGAAGCTGTTACCCAGGGTCGCTGTGAGCACGATCGCTCCTTGCGTTGTGAGCGGGAGAACGGTGGCGACCGCACCCAAAGGAAGTTCGCCGTATTTCCTTGACCACTGAAGGTCACCCAGCGCGTCCAGTTTCATGAGCGTGAGGCGTAACACGTCGGTCGAAACACGATAGTGACCTGTCATGAGGAAACCTCCGTCGGGTGTGCGTGCAAGGCGTCGTGCGGCGTTCAATGTATCCGCATCGTACGTCTTCAGCAGCGTGTTCTGCGCAGGCAACGGCGTGGGAAGCCAACAGGCCAGCAGGGCCAGCATCGTCCACACCAGGGGTCCCTTCTTGCTCACCATCCTCACAAAGGTCCATGTTTGAACGCACTTGTGGGTCGTTTGCAGCGTTGCTGCAGTATGCAACGAACGATCATCGGCCTGGCCATCGTCCTGCTCCTTTCCGGTTGTGCCTCTGCCAATGGCGCCACCAAATGCGATGGGCGTCGCGGCCAGCGCGTACCCATGGGTGTGATTTAGAGCCACGATCCCGCGCGGGTTCGCGGCGCGGATGTCCCAACGCTGCGGCAGCCATCCTTCACAGCCATTCGCCGTCCAGCCCAGTGCACCCGGACTTGTCTGTGCGATCTCCTTTGTTCGCATCATGAAGGCCATCGTGTGCGACAGCTATGGCCCGCCGGAGCGGTTGCAGCTCCGCGAGGTGCCCGCACCAGTCCCCAAGGACCGCCAGGTGCTCGTGCGTGTGCATGCCACTACAGTGAACGATTACGACTGGAGCATGGTCATCGGCAGACCGCGCATCTATCGTCTCTTCTTTGGGCTCTTCCGTCCGCGCAGGCCGATCCCGGGCATGGAACTGGCGGGGGTGGTGACGGCACTCGGACCCAATGCCACCCAATGGCGTGTGGGCGACAAGGTCTACGGAGATACATCGAACGGCGGCCTGGGCACCTTCGCGGAGTTCGCTGCCGTGCCGGAGAGTGAGTTAAGGCGAATGCCGGATGGGCTCTCGTTCGCGGAAGCCGCAGCCGTACCGCACGCACTGGAGCTGGCCTATCAAGCACTGGTGGACATCGGGCAATTGAAGGATGGCCATCGCGTGCTGGTCAACGGCGCGGGCGGCGGTGTTGGAACTTTCGCGCTGCAACTCGCAAAGCGGCAGGGTTGCACGGTGTGGGGCGTGGACACCGGATCGAAGCTGCGGGCTATGACAGCGATGGGCTTCGACCGCGTGATCGACTACAAACAGCAGGACTTTACGCAACTGGGCGAACGTTTCGAACTCGTGGTGGATGCCAAGACGAAACGTTCCGCCGGAGAACTAGCGCGTGCATTGACACAGAATGGCCGTTACGTGACGGTGGGCGGCGATCCGGGCCGGTTGATCGCGTTGTTGTTCGCGCGGTGGTTCGGTCAACGCAACATGAGGATCGTGGCGCTGAGATCGAACAAGAACCTGGACGACCTGGCGCCGTTACTGAGCAGTGGTGTATTGAAGCCCGTGATCGATGGGCCGCACGCCTTGAACGATGCTCCGCGCCTGATCCGGTATTTCGGCGAAGGCCGCCACACGGGCAAGGTGGTGATGGAGCTGCCGGGAACGCCTTGACAAGGAGGGCTTCCTCGCGCCCCTATTCGTCGTAGGGGTCCATCAGGCCTTGCGGGTTGTGCCCTTGCTTCTCAGAGAACTGGCCATCGTTCACAGCGCCCGGTAACGTGTGACTGTAGACCGCCTCTATACCCTCGTGGCGATCCGGCTCACGGCCGTACCGCACCTCCAGGCGCAAGCGCGTGGACCTCTTTCCACCATACTTCGGCATGGTGAATTCCCACTGTTCGCCAGCCGCCAGGTAAAGCGTGTGATAGCTGTTACCGCACCATGAACCTGGTAGGTACTCGATATCGGCGAACGTGTCGGCGCGCATGGCTTGCGTCTTCATGTCCAGCCGACTATCCTGTGCCGGGAAGTACAATGTCTCCGGTCCATGGTTCCGCATGATCACCTTGAAGCCTTCGAACTCCGTGGCAAAAGGGACGACGGCCGTCGTGTCCACCAGTATCTCCAACCCCTTTCCGCCCGCAACCGCGGTGAACTGGTGCGATCCGTTCCCGGATCCACCCCATCCACCCGCTCCGGCCAGTTCTGGATAGTCGGCGGAAGCCGCGTAGAAGTAGCCGCGCAGCATGTAGTCGACGTTGACCTTCTTCAGGATTTGCGGTGGCGACCCTGGTGGCAGCATGAAAAGTGGCAGGAGCATCAGGAACTTCATCGCGCCCGTTTTGGTTGGAACGTGTCTATCGGCGATCACATTGTTGTTACCATAGTACACGTGAATGATGCATCGGTTCGAACGATGGCAGCCAAGTGGGCCGCTTCTGCCATCTTTGATCACCCACCTCATGCACATGATCCGACTTTCCGCCTTCTCCGTTCTCATCTCCTTAGGTCTCATCAGTCCCGCACACGCCCAGCCAGGGACCCTGGACGCCACTTTCGGTGTAGGTGGCGTGGTGCAGATCGACCTGATGCCCGATGGCGATGCCGCGCAGGACGCGCTGCCCATGAACGATGGCCGCCTCTACGTGGCCGGCTACCTCGACAACGGCGTGGAGCATGGCTTCCTTCTCCGCCTGCTCACCGACGGCACACCGGATCCCACCTTCGGTACGGTGGTGCTCCCGACCGGGAACGGTGGCCGCGCTTACCGCATGGGGTATGCACCGGACAGCAGCGTGTACGTCTGCGGCTTCGCCGACACGCTCGGCTACGAGACGGTGACGGCATGGCGCATCCTGCCGAGCGGCGTGCTCGATCCCACCTTCGGCTTCAACGGACGAAGCAGTATCCAGATCGGTTTCAGTGATGCGCGCGCGTGACCTGGTGGTGCAGCCCGATGGCAAGGTGGTGCTCGCCGGCTACGAGAGCAGCGGCTTCGGCCGCGATGGCGTGCTGGTGCGGTTGCGCACCGATGGCGTGCCTGACAGCACCTTCAACGGCGATGGCATCCTCGTGCTCGCCAGCTACACCGATCTCGATCAGCTCGATGCCGTCGACCTGCTCGATGATGGCGCGATCGTAGGCGGCGGCTACACCGAGATCAATAGCGACGACCGCGCATTGCTGGTCAAGCTCACGCCCAGCGGCTTTCTCGATAACACCTTCGATGGCGATGGCCTGCTCACACCCACCTTCAGCACCACCAGCTCGCGGATCTATGGCGTGGAAGGCGCGGGCCAGCAAGTGGTGGCCGCCGGCGCGCTCATCATCAATAGCACATCGGCCGATCTCTTCATCCTGCGGCGCAATGCGAACGGAACAGCGGATACCGGCTTCGGCCTCAATGGCGTGGCCGAGATCGACGTGCTCGACGATGACTGGTTGGACGACCTGGAACTCCTGCCCGATGGCCGCCTCGCCATCACCGGCTATACCGGCAGCACGGCCCCGGGTGGCGACATCGACTTCCTCCTCGCCTGCTACACCGCCGATGGGGATCCCGACCTCGGCTTCGGCACCAACGGCATCGTGATCACCGAAACCTCGCCGTTCTACGAAGGCGGCTATGGCATCTGCACCATGCCCGATGGAAAGCTGGTGGTAGCGGGCTTCGGCGGAGCGCTCGGCAATAGCTCAATGGTCGTGTTGCGCTACGCGAACGACCTCAGCACGGCCCTCGAAGGCGCATCTGCCACATTGTCGATGTCGATCTACCCCAACCCTACGGTAGGGTTGATCCATGTGGAAGGCATCACCGCGAACGCACAAGTGACTTTCACGGATGCGCGTGGGAGGGTTGTGGTGCCTGCTCGTATGGCGAAAGGCTTGTTTGACATGAGCGGGATGGATGATGGTATGTACCTCGTTCGGGTTAGTGATGGGGCGCACAACGGCGCTGGGCGGGTGGTGGTGCTGCGCTGACGCATCTCTCGGCCGTGGGTCAGCTTAAGGCGTGCACTGCCATCGCGCACGCGGAAATACCTAAGATCTCGACCTCATCGGATCCTACCTCCCAGCAACTTGGCGGGTGCCTTCACCGGTTTCTGGTCGCGCAGGAACACCCATTCCTCCGCGGTGCTTTCCTCCGGAGCGAACTTGTAGCCATCGCCGGTGTATGCCTTGATCTTCTCCGGCTCCAGAAGGCGGTGCTGGATGATGTGGCGCGCCATGGCACCACGCTGCTGTTTGGCGAAGACCATCACCACCCCATAGCCGCGAGGCCCTTTGTCCTTGAAGACCGGTGTGATGACCCTGGCCGCGAGCTTCTCCACGTTCACAACCTTGAAGTACTCGCTCGATGCAAGGTTGATGACCGCGTTGCCTCCCGATGCCTTCAGGTCCTTCTTCAGTAGTTCAGTGATGCGATCGCTCCAGTAAGCATACAGGTCCTTCGCGCGGCCGACACCGAAGGGCGTGCCCATCATCAAACGATGATCCTGCATCAGGTCCAGCGGTCGAAGTACACCGTAAAGTCCGCTCAGGATGCGCAGGTGGTGCTGCGCGAAGGCCAGGTCACCGGAGCTGAGCGTGCGCGCTTCGAGCCCGCGGTACACTTCGCCGTTGAAGGTGAAGACCGCAGGCCGCGCGTTCTTGGCCGTGAAGGGCGGTTTCCATTTTTCGTAGCGTTCCCGGTTCAGTTCCCCGAGCTTGGGGCTCAGGTCCATGAGGCTCGAGAGCTTCTTCGCACTGAGGGTCTTGAGCTTGGCGGCCAGCGTGGCGGCCCCATCCAGCAGCACGGGCTGCGTGGTGCCGTTCACGGCCGGTGTCTCCTTGGCGAGATCCTTGGCGGGTGAGATAAGGATGATCATCGTCGTTCGCCGTGGGCAACTAGGCGCAGGCGAGGCGAAAGTTATCGGCGCGGACGGCGATCACGGCAACCTTGCCGAAGTGCGGGAAGACCGCGCTCAGTTCTTAATGAAGGCGCTGCGGGCCGAGCCACGGGCCGTTCGTGCACACACCACATAGGCCCCGGCAGCGAGTGTACGCACATCGAGGCAGCGGGTCGTGAGGCCTCTGTCCCCTGATCCATTGGATCGTGACATCACCTTGCCATCCGCGCTGGTGATCGTCACCTCGACCACTTCGCTGGAGTAAGCACCCAGGTCCAGGCAGATCTCATCTGTTGCTGGCACAGGGAACAAGCGCAGTGCAGGGTGCTCCTGATCCATCATACCTGTCGGAAGGTTGAGATCGAAACCGATCAGAAGCACGTCAGGACCCATGAGCATGTTCTGATGCCGACCGCAGGCGGTGATCTTCCCGTTCGGCCGTAACACCACATCATGAAGGCCGTTGCCGTTCCAGGACAGGTCGGGAAAGCCAAGGGAACCCAGCGCAGGAGCGAAAGATGTATCCAGGGTTCCATCATGCGATAGCTTGAAGGCGAAAGGGGTAGTGAGGCTGCGGGCCCCCACGCAGAAGATGGTACTGTCCGGCAGCACCACCAGCCCGCGCGCGATATGGGTGGGACCACCGTTGGTGAATTCGAAAAGACCATCGCCGTTGAACGAGGTATCCAAGGACCCATTGCTGTTGTAGCGGGCCACCAGGGTCTGATCGACGTTGCCCCATGCCGTACCGCATACCACGATCCGTCCGTCGGGCATCCAGGCGACGTCATGAGCCGCATCCGTCGGCCCCACATGGGTGATCACAAAACCGTCGGTGGTGAAGGTGGGATCCGGGACACCGGAGGCGTCCACGCGCCAGAGCACAACCCTGGTGTTGTTATCAACGCTCCCACCCCCGCAGGCGAGGATCTTGCCATCGGGCTGCACTATGACCTCGTGCAACAGCGCGTAGCCATTAACGGTCCGGAACGCGATACCACCGGCACCGAAGGTGGTGTCCAGTGTGCCGTCGGTAAGGAACCTGGCCAGGAAGATCTGCGATTGGTTCGTCCAACCGCAGACCACCGCCTTATCATCCGGTTGCAATGCGAGCCCCAGCGGGCGCAGATGGGCACCCGGAAGCGTGGTGACCGAAACCCCACCTGCTCCATACGTGGTGTCCATATCGCCATTGGCGTTCAGGCGGGCCAGGCTTAGCGCTTCTGTTGACGAGACCGCGATATCAAACATCACCAGGAGTTTCCCATCCTGCTGGACCTCGATATCGTGCGCATCCGGATACGTGCTGGGGTCCGATGCCACCCAGGCCGCTCCATCCGTGCCGAAGGTCGGGTCCGGGGCGCCGAACTCGTCGAAGCGATAAACACGGGGCGCCGAGCTTCCGGCGGTGCCGCTCTGCGCGAGGACCACCACCTTCTGGTCCGCCTGGAGCGCCATACGCTCTACAAAAGTCATGAAGCCCGGGATATCGCTGATCACGATACCAGTGTCGCCGAACAAGGGGTCCACTCCACCGATCTGCGCGGTGCAGAACCCCGTGCATGCCACGAAGAACGTCGTCAATGCGATCCTCATCCGTCCTTGTTTCCACGAAAGTAGGTCAGCGCATTCTACTGACCTGCCACGCCCGGGTCTCCACGCTATTCCGCATCTTGCATGTTCAGAACGCGAACTTCATTCAGAAAGACCGCACTGGAGCACTGCACGAAGTCATGCAACAAGTTCCCTTCTCGATCCACGCCTCGTTCGTCTTAACCACGTTGCTCACTGTCTGGCTCTTCTGCCGGGCCACCCACAATGCACGCATTACCTGGACCGTGATCCTCGCCTGGCTCGCTGTGCAAAGCGTCGTCGCATTGACAGGTTTCTACACAGTGACCACCACCCTGCCACCGCGCTTCATCCTGTTGATCGCCCCCACGTTGGTCGCGATCGCCGTGCTCTTCCTCACCCGTCGGGGCCGCCGCTACCTGGACGCGTTGGACCCGGCCGCCCTCACGTTGGTCCATGTGGTGCGCGTTCCCGTGGAACTTGTGCTCTATGCGCTCTTCGTATACAAGACCATACCGGAGGGCATGACCTTCGCCGGTAGCAATCTCGACATCCTCTCCGGCCTGAGCGCACCGCTCATCTGGTGGTTCGGTTACCGACGCGGCACTTTGCCCCGTTGGGCATTGGTGGCTTGGAACCTCTTCTGCATCGGTCTGCTCGTGAACATCGTGGGGCGCGCCGTGCTCTCGGCGCCCTTCCCCTTCCAACAGCTGGCCTTCGACCAGCCGAACATCGCCGTGTTCTACTTCCCCTTCGTGTGGCTGCCCTGCTGCGTGGTACCGTTGGTGCTGCTGGCCCATCTGGCCAGCTTGCGCAAGTTGCTGGCTGGCTAGGTTTGCCCGATGCGTATCGCCACGCTCGCGGAGACGACTATCCCGGAATTGGTGGAGGTCTTCCTGAAAGCCTTCGAAGGCTACTTCGTGGCGCTGCCCAAGAAGCTGGCGTATTGGGAGGATCGCTTCCGCAGCGCTGGCGTGGACCTCTCCCGCTCCTATGGCGCGTATGATGGGGATCAACTCGTGGCCTTCATCATCCATGGGATCGGTGTGGTGGACGGCGAGCCTACCGCGTTCAATACCGGCACCGGGGTTCTGCCTGCGTACCGAGGTCGGCGGGTCGTGGATGCCATCTACGCCGAAGCGCTGCCCGCCCTGCGTGCACATGGCATTGCACAAAGCACTTTGGAGGTGATCACGAAGAACATCGTGGCGATCCGGCTCTATGAACGCATCGGCTTTCAGACGATCCACCTATGGCGATCGTTCATCGGAAGCCTGACCGTAGATGCTGCAGAGGACCAGTTGCACCCAGCGGAATTCATCGGCGCCGACCTGGGCCCGGATACCCACTATAGCTGGGACTATAGGATCGGTCCCTTATTGCTCGCACCGCAGCGTTGGCAGCTGTTCACGCTGAACGGCGACCTGCGCACGGGACATGTGCTGCTCGATCCTTCCACGGGCCGTGTGGGACGGTTGGGTGTTGCCGATGAGCAGGATGCCGCCCAATGGCAGCGCTTGCTGAAGGCATTGGCCGCGGTGAAGAGCGATGTGCGCGTGATCAATGTGCACCCCGAACGCACCGCGTTGATCGAAAGCCTGCTCGCGCGGGGACTGGCCAACATCGTGGACCAGTACGAGATGCGGTTGAGGTTGTGAAAGCGGAGATACGGGACCGAGATAGCTTTGATCCTCACTATCAGAACATGAAAGACCAGCTTTGGATCGAACCGGTGGGCGACCTCATCATCGCGCGCTTGCGCGGGGAACCCACCGAGGCGCTGTTGCGCACCTGCCAGCAACAAGTGCTGGACCTGGTCAAGGATGCACGGCGGGGCAAGGTCTTGTACGACGTGCTCGAGATGGTACCGCCGCCGCCACAGCTCACCTTCGTGCAGCGTGGCTTGGACGAAGAACTCGGCGATGTGCACCTGCGACGCGCCATCGTGGTGCCCAACACACGCCTGGCCTACCTGGCCCGCATCGCTTTCGGAACAGGCGATGACCAGGTGTTCTACAACGACATCACCGCCGCCATCCAGTGGCTGAACGCGGACAATGCGGCAGCGCGGTTGCGTAAAGCCTAGTACACCATCCGTCATCCCGGAAGACGGGGGCGCGGAGCGCCGGGCCCCAGCTATCCGGGATCTCACTGAAGATTCCATCCTGGATCTTATCCCGTGCCCAACAGAAGGATCCGGCCGCGCATGAAGACCTGCGCGTCGAGCATGTGTTCACGCAAGGTGTAGCCGTGCCGCGGGCATGCTTAAGCATATTCTGCAATTGCCCAAAGGAATCCCTCATGGGTTCCGTGTGCTCTCCTTGAGCACCACCAGCAGCATGTGCTTTACATTGCCGCTGAGGTGGGCCGGTGACCCGTATCACTGAGTAGGATTCTCGTTCGATAAGCCATGCCCGAGTCCGTTTACACTCTTTCTGAATGCCAACAAACGCTCGCTATTCAGGTTGGTATTATTGCTCAATGCACCGTGAACCTGAACAACCTCAACCGTCTTCGATCTCCAAAGAGTGCAGCGGAAAATAGAATCTTCGAAAAGGGCTTCATTCTACATCTAACCGCTGTGTATGCGAACGCCCTGGTTACCGACCTTGATAAATTGTACAGTTCGAGCCCGAACCAAAGACAGTCGTTTGTTCATATGCTAAAGCACTTATCGGAAGACGAGTACGATGGCGAATTGCTGGCGCTCATCCACCTAAAGGATGAAGGAAGACAATGGCATATTGAGCCCGACGTCAGGTCGGCGGCTTCTCAAATGGCGGTGTTTCTACTGTCGAAGAATGAAACGATGAAGAGACTGAGATACCATCGCGACAAGTACACAGCGCACCGGGATGCCGATTGGAAGAGTAATGATTTGCCGATGAGGGGCGAACTGAATGCGCTGACGAACACAGCAGTGGAGATTCATCGCGTCCTATCGACGGATCTTGCGTTGGTTACGCCTGCTTACGACGAGTTGAAGAGCGAGCTTGGAGTTGAAGAAATGATCTCCGCCTGGGTCAAGACGTTGTCCCTCTAGCCCGCCAATGGATGGTTCAAGTATTCGGCTGCGCGCTAGCACTGTAAGGCAAGCCGGTCACTTGGACCGTAACGAGAACTAGCTAAGAGGATCATGAGCCAGTTTGCAACTGGTCGAAGGGCTATGGCTGCACACGGTGATGGCCTGTGCATCCGTTCCTTTGTCGTGCACATGAGGTCCGCTTACATGTTCCTTGCGCTTCAAGGCATGTTGTCCTGCCAGGAACCGGGCTGCCCCCCCACGGAGTCACCCGTTGTTCACAGCCACGTATTCGATACCACGCTCGTTAACCAGGGCCTGGCTATCCAGATGCAGGTGAGGGACATCAACGACAGCCTGCTCCTGCTATCAGCCCGCCATGGCGATCGAACAGCTCTCGCTGACACGATCGACAGCAGAGGACTTCTGTACATCGAGTACCCCGACTTCGATTCGGACGGCAATGCGGACATTTTGATTGATTACATAGGGAACAACAGTACCTACTTCCTCTACCTCTATGACCCGGCCTCAGTTCGGTTCAGGAGTATCGAAGGGTACGTGCGGTTTCCGGATGCCGTTCAGCTGCAAGCCGCGCCCGAGTGCTACTATTCATACCACCGAGCCGGATGTGCCGATATGGATTGGGTCAGCGACCTGTTCAAGATCGTCGATTTCAAGATCATCCACTTGGGGCACATCTACGGAAAGGGCTGCTCCTTCGATGACGAGACGAGCTCGCCGGTGATCGAGATCTCCAAGGTCGAGAGTCATAACGGCGACAGAATCAGTGTGCTGCTCGAAGAATTGCCCTACCGGCAATACATCCCCGAGCATGGTGACAAATGGGATTTCATTCGGGACTACTGGAACAAGAACTACTCAGGATTTGAGTGATCCACCGTCCGCGTTTGCGTTCACCTTCGTTGCCTACCAGCCACCATACCCATGGCCTCCGGCCACCTGGAACCCAACCACCTCCAACCCATCAAAGACCATAGACCTAGGACCGAAGATCCAAAGACATCAAGCGCGTTCCGCAGAGTTCGCCCGCACCACCCTTCTAGTTCTGGGACCGCCCAAGACCCCAAGCCCCGGAGACCGTTCCGTACTTTCGCGAAAGCATGAGGCAACGTGTTCTGATCGTACTATTTGGCGCCTTGATCGCCGGACACACCCGGGCGGTCTGGACCAATATGAATACAGGGATCAACGACGATCTCACAGGCGTTTGGTTCTGGGGGACCAAGGGCGTGGTCTGCGGGGAACACGGTATCTACTACACAACCACCGGCGGTATTGGCCCATCAAGCTGGACACGTTTCGACATACCGGGCTCACCGGCCGACGATGCCAAATACGATCGGACCAAGTTCACCGCGGTCGGGGCCATCGGTTCGGTCCAGGATGTGGCCCTTTTCTGCGGCACGGACACGGTGAACCAGGTGGCCATCATCATGAAGGTCGATATCGTGGCACAGACATACGACTTCGTTTACACGGGAACTGCTCCTAGCGCGTTGAACGACATTCGCCGGGCGTCAAGCACGAGGGTCCTTGCTGTGGGCAACGAGGGCTTGTTCCTGGAGTCGCTGAACGGGGGAACCACGTTCACGCCGGTCGTGAGCGGCACCACGGCCGACCTGTTCTGCATCGCATCGACAGGGCCGTCCTACTCCGCCGGCGGAGTGGGTGTTCTGGTCGAGTATGCCGCCGGCACGGCCACCCCTCAACCATGCCCCTATGATCTCCACGCGATCGCAGGTAGCACCAATGGGCCGCATTCGGGGGTCGGAGAATCGTTCTACAGTCTGGACTACGGATTTTCGGAGTCCAGAACCTATGATCCCTGGCCCCTTGATGGAAGAGATATGGCCAAGAGCAGCTATATATGGGTCGCGACCTCGAACGGCATTTATCGGGGGCCGACTTTCGTCAGCTACCTGGAACTGCAGCCGTACACGGAAGGTTTCGCGTTCGACGATCTGATGTTCACCGGTTCACAAGGATATGCCGCCGGTGATCAAGGAGTGCTGCTACAAACCCCGGATGGTGGCGCTTACACGATCCCCTATTCCGCCATTATCACCGACGGTGGATGCGTAGGGATGGAGTTCGATATCGAACCAGTGACAGGAACAGGGGGGTGCGAGTGGTTCCTGAACGGTGCCCCGCTCCATACGGGATGCGGGGATTTCACGACGACGATCCCTACGGCCGGATCATATTCCCTTATGCTCACGTCCAGCAATTCGTTCACCACGGACACCTCCGAAGTACTTCTGGCGATCGTCGATACACCGCTCATCGATCTCCCGATCAGCGGATTGGACACGGTACTTTGCAAGGAAGAACCGCTGTCGTTCTCCATCGCCAGCACGCAGAACAACGTGCTGTACCTCTGTCTTGATATCACCAATGGTGAGATCATCGGTTCGGCGAACGGGACGGGCGGCACCATCTTCATGACCACCGATACGGTGCGATCCACGGCGGACCTCGTCTTCGTGGTCAGGAACACGATCGTGACGGGCTGCGAACGGACATTCACCGATACGATACATGTACGCGTCGAGGAAACCAGGGCGCGTTTCCATGCCGATCTGATCAACGCGACTTCGATAGAGGACGTTAATTTCTATTCGGTCTGTACCGATGCCCAACACTTCGCGTGGAGTTTCGGCGCCGGCGCTTCGCCCGCAAGTTCATCGCTCGAAGATCCATCTGGTATCCAGTTCAGCGCGCCTGGCCAAACCACTATACAGCTCATCTGCTGGAGCGACCATGGATGCTATGACACAGTAACCGCACCTGGGGCCTTCATCTATTCGGAACCGGTGCCTTCTGACAGCTGCTGGGCGATGCAAGTGCATGGCGCCGATGCCTCCTGGCCAGGATATCATAGCGAGAAGATCTCAGAAGCCGTGGACACCGGCGATGGCTTTCTCATTTGTGGGACGAGTCACGATCAATCGCTGCCCAGTCGCATCGGCAATGGTATCCCGCTATGGCCTGATGGGGGTGTCTTCCTGGCGAAGTATTCCTACGCTGGAGTACTCAAATGGACGGTTTATGCCGCCGATGAACTCTATCTGGGTACGAACCTACCCCGGCCGAATATCCATAGTGTGTGTGTAACCCCCAATGGCTACATCGTCATTGCCGGCAAGCTCAATGCCCATGCTTGGATCAAGATGAACAATGGTGACTCTGTCCAGCTGTCGAACTTGAACTATGACACTTTTGTCGCTGAACTTGGTCCACGAGGAGACTATCATTGGAACGGTTGGTTCGTGGCGGCCACCCCTCGGCGTGTGAGCGCGGATGCTTCCGGGAACATAGCTGTGTCCGGTGACATCAAGGAAGACTACGGATACTATGTGCGCGGTTCGACCACTTATCCGTTCGGTGCAATAGGGATACCGCTACACCAACAATGGTCTTTCCTCATGAAGCTCGACCCCACAGGGACACCGCTCTGGCAGACCTTTATCGAATACGAGCATGTGAATGGGGCAACCATCGAGGACATGGCCATGGATACGAGCGGGAACATCTTTTTGGCGGGCGAATATGAGCATTCAATACGCTATCGATCCGCCAACGGCGGGCCTGACTTTTATTACGAACGTGCGGTCCACGACTATGGCAGCTGGTTGTATGCCTGTAAGTACGACCCGGCAGGTCAGTTCCTCTGGAGCATCAACGCGGAAGATAGTGTGGGACACTCTGTTTTGTACGGAGTGGTACCGGACAACGCGGGTGGATGCTATGTGACCGGCAAGAACACCATTTACCCTCCGTGGGATCCTCACATGTACGTGGGTCATTCAGATGGTTCCTTCACTCTTTTGGAAGGGAGTGGGAGTTTCATGGTGGCCCGGCTGGATGCCTCGGGCCATTTCGTATGGAACAACGGCACTGTCTATGCAAATAACGCGGCTTCCGGTATGGGGATCCATCTTAATGGCTCCGGAGTATTCGCAGGCGGCGTCGCTTCCGAGGGCGCCAATGGATGGAGCGGCATGATATCCTCCTCCATCGGTCAAGGGCTCCCACTTTGGGTCGGTAGGGGCGATTATTTCATTGCTTCCTATTCTCCGGCGGGCGAACTACAGGATCTGTTCGTGCCAGGGCCCTCGCCGTCGCTCATGGGAGGTACTAGTGGAAGCCTTTCCATATTCAGTGATACGCTGGGTCATGTTTTCATGGCCGGTGATCTCGATTCGCCCCTTGGCGTCCTGTACTATTTGGATCTGGCCTTCGCCACAACGCTGGCCGACGAATACGATGGCATCATCGCGAAATTCGGCTCGACTCCCTGCTTCAACGTTGCCACCACGTCGGGTTCTTTAACGCCCACGGGCCCATCGCTCTCGATATATCCGAACCCCGCTGCAACTGAGTTGCATGTTCTACTACCGGAAGGCAACGACTGGCGCCTGTCCATAGTCGATGTGCTCGGTAGGAGAACGGTGCCCATCGAACGGGCCAGTGGTAACCACGTTATCCTCTCCCGGGCTTCGCTACCCATCGCTTCCGGGCCGATCGTGATCGTGGCTGAGTCCAATGGACAACAGTTGCTCCAGAAAGTGATGTTGATGGAGCCCTAGTTCGGCAGCGCATCTCGTTGGCCCCAGCCGCCCACCGTCATCTCGCAAGCCGGGCGGTCCGTAGCACCGGGGTCCCGGCTATCCGGGATCTCTTCACGATCACCATGCACCACTTTCGAAAGGCACCCGACCCACCCTAACCCAGCCACCATACCCATGGCCTCCGGCCACCTGGAACCCAACCACCTCCAACCCATCAAAGACCATAGACCTAGGACCGAAGATCCAAAGACATCAAGCGCGTTCCGCAGAGTTCGCCCGCACCACCCTTCTAGTTCTGGGACCGCCCAAGACCCCAAGCCCAGGAGACCGTTCCGTACTTTCGCGAAAGCATGAGGCAACGTGTTCTGATCGTACTATTTGGCGCCTTGATCGCCGGACACACCCGGGCGGTTTGGACCGACATGAACACGGGGATCAACGACGATCTGACCGGTGTGTGGTTCTGGGGGATCAAGGGCGTGGTCTGTGGGGCGCATGGTATCTACTACACCACCACCGGTGGCGTGGGCCCTGCGAGCTGGACACGTTTCGATATCCCGGGCTCCCCGGCCGACGACGCGAAATACGATCGCACCAAATTCACAGCGGCTTCAGCGGAATCCTATACGCAGAATGTGGCCTACTTCTCAGGAACAGATACGGTGAACCAGGTCGCCATCATCATGAAGGTGGACATCGTTGCATTGAGCTATTCCTTTCTGTACACCGGAGCTTCTCCCAGCGCGTTGAACGACATTCATTGCTCCGGAGGAGGGAATCTCCTTGCCGTGGGGGATCAGGGCTTGTTCCTCCATTCGACGAACATGGGGACTTCGTTCACACCGCTTGCCAGCGGCACTACGGCCGATCTCCTCTGCGTGAACGGGGTGCAACAAGGGCTGGCCGCCGGTGGCGAAGGTGTCGTGGTCAAGACCTTCCCGGTCACAGCCATAACATGTCCTTACGACATCCATGGCGTCACCTGGTACAGCGGCGGGTGGCAAGCTGGTGTTGGGAGCGCCCTCTACAACATGAACCCGGGTATCGTGGAGAACAGGAACTATGATCCCTGGCCGCTGAACGGGACGGACATCGTGAGGACCACCAGCAGGACGTGGGTTGCGACGAAGAACGGTATCTACAAGGGTCCGATCTCGGCGACCTATCTCGAATTGCAGCCGTCTTCAGAAGGCTTCGCTCTTAATGATCTGATGTTCTTCGATTCCCAGTCAGGCTATGCGGCGGGTGATCAAGGCGTACTGCTTTCCACCACGGATGGTGGTGGGGGTACCATCCCCTATTCCGCCATCATCACCGCAGGCGGCTGCGCCGGGATGCCGATCACCATCCAAGCATCGGTTGGCACGGGGAATTGTGAGTGGTTCTTGGATGGCGCCCCTTTGCATACGGGGTGCGGTGCGTTCACCGCTTTGATCGACACCTCGGGAATGCATGCCTTGATGCTCACTTCGACCAATACGTACACCACTGATACCTCAGAGGTATTGGTGGCGGTCGTGGATACGCCCCAGATCGATCTTCCGCTCATCGGTCTGGATACCGTCCTGTGCAAAGGAGAAGCACTTTCGTTCTCGATCGCCAATACGCAAAGCGATATCATCTACTCATGCCGCGACATCACCCATAACCTCACCATCGCATCCGCGAACGGTACGGGAGGCACCATCCTTCTTGTCACCGATACCATAGGGTCCACGGCAGATATCCTGCTGGAGGCACGGCATAACCTTGTGGGCGCGTGCGTGCGGACCTTCTCCGACACGATCCATATCCGTGTAGAGGAAACACAGGCGCGTTTCCATGGAGACCTTATCAACGCCACGCCGACCGAAGGAGTGAACTTCGATCAGCTATGTGTGGACGCCCAGCACTTCGCCTGGAGTTTTGGCACCGGCGCTTCTCCCACCAGCTCTTCCCTCGCGGATCCAGCAGGGATCCTTTTCAGCACGCTGGGCCAGGCCGAGGTCCAGCTTATTTGCTGGAGCGATCATGGCTGCTATGACACGATCGTTGCGCCCGGCCCCTTCGTCTATATTGAACCAACACCGACCGATACTTGCTGGGCTATGCAAGTGCCCGGCGACGATCCCCCATGGCCGGGTCACTATACGGAAAAGATCTCCGATGCCTTGAACACCGGTGATGGCTTTCTGATCTGCGGAACGAGCTATGATCAATCCCTGCCCAGTCGTATCGGCAATGGTATCGCCATGTGGCCGGAAGGCGGGATCTTCCTTGCGAAATACTCCTACGCTGGCGTGCTGAAGTGGGTAGTGTATGGCAAGGACGACCACTATACAACTTGGTCGAACTTCGAGGAACCGAACTTTTACAATATGTGCCTGACGCCTACAGGCAACATCATCATTTCTGGTGGGGCCCATTATGCCGCATGGTTCGGCATGAACAATGGCGACTCGATCCAGATGGCTGACCAGGGCAAATATTTCATCGCCGAACTCGGCCCGCGCGGGGATCACCATTGGACCGCGTTCTTGAGCAACGCCAGACCATGGCGGGTGAGCGTTGATCACGCAGGTAACATCGCGGTGGCCGGTCGGCTCGATCAGAACGCGTACTATCGATGGGCTGGCACGGATCACTCATTCGGCGCCAACGTCCCATCGAACGATTTCTGGTCCTTCCTGATGAAGGTCGATCCGAGCGGATCACCGCTTTGGCAGACCTATTTCGAGTTCGACGATGTTAACGCGGGGCGTACCCTGAACGATATGGCCATGGATTCGGCCGGCAACATCTTCGTGGTCGGCGATTGGGAGCATCGATTGCTCCTCCTCTCGGCCAATGGAGGGCCCAGCCATGAGTTCTTCCCCTCGCAGACCAACGAATATGGTCATTGGCTCTATGCTACCAAGTACGACGCGAACGGACAATTCCTTTGGGCCATTGCTGCTGACTACATTCCTGGCAATTCATCCCTGGGCGCCGTAGCACCGGATAACGTAGGGGGCTGTTATGTCGCCGGGGATAATGCGATCTATCCGCCGGATCTCGGGATGAACATCTATCATTCCGATGGTTCGGTCGCCCTACTGCAAGGGAGCGGCCCTATCATGGTGGCACGCCTGGATCCTTCCGGCCATTTCATGTGGAACAATGGTACCGTGCATCTACGTGGTTCCGCCACGGGTATTCACGCGGACAGTTCCGGGGTCTATATCGGCTGCTACCCTTTGACGGGCAACGTGCCATGGAGCGGCAGCATGTCTTCATCGAACGGTGGTGGCCAGCCTTTCGCCTTGAACAGCGGAGATTACTTCGTCGCCCACTATTCTCCGAACGGCGATCTGCAGGATCTCTTCCTGCCGTCCTCGACCACGACCAATATCGCTAACCTTCGCGAGAATATCTCGGTCTTCCGAGATACGCTCGGTCATGTTTACATGACCGGTGATCTCTCATCATATCAAGGCATCGATTACCTCGGCCAGGTGATGACCACGGCTAGTAGTGACTGGGACGGCATCATCGCGAAGTACGGCTCAACGCCCTGCTTCGATATTGCCACTGCATTGGGTTCACTACCACGCACGGGCCCATCGCTGTCGGTTTATCCCAACCCAGCCTCAACAGAGTTGCATATCCTCTTACCCGAAGGCCCCAGCTGGCGCCTGTCCATCATCGACGTCCTCGGCAGGAGGACAGTGCCGGTCGAACGGGGCAGTGGCGAACACGTCATCCTCTCAAGGGCATCGCTACCCGTCGATTCCGGGCCCATCGTGCTCGTGGCCGAGTCCAATGGACAACAGTTGCGTCAGACAGTGATGTTGGTGGAGTACTGATCGGCTGACGCCTAGTTACGGCATCCTTTTCCTCTCTTGTTCACACTAGGCTCCAACCGAGTGTGGCGTTCTAAGGACCCCCGGCCCGCCCTAACGCAACCAACATACCCATGGCCTCCGGCCACCTGGAGCCCAACCACCTCCAACCCACCAAAGACCATAGACCTAGGACCTAGGACTGAGCCTGTGCCCCCACACCCGGCTCCGACCACTGCACCGTCTCGGCTGCAGCCGCCCGTAGTTGCCGCAATTCCCTTCGCCAATTGTCCAACTCCCCCACGGACACAACGCCAATGTCGCGCATCTTCCGGAAATTGAAGTTCGTGTAGATCAGCTTGTCCAGATCGGCCACATCGTACTCTGGTCGCAGGTAGCGGTCAACCGCGTTCCTGCACCTCGAACTCAGATGCGCATACAGTATCCGCACATCCAACTTGGGGTCTACCAGGGCTCCTGCACGCACATCATCGGGCATTCCCGGCCATACCGTCTCGTCGAGCTGCACCCTATGGATCCCTTGCTCTCTTGTAGGTTTTCGGTGCCGTTGCGGTTTTCGCGGATGCGCTGGGCGTCCTTCCGTGCCCACCAGCGCCAATAACTCCTTCCGCGTCTCATTGTCCCGGATCACATCCTCCTCCTCGGCTCGCAACGCCTGGCGTATCGCCCGCACGTTCTTCAGCCCGTTCTCCTGGCAGCACAGCAGCGCTCGTTCGCTCAAACCATAGTGCGCGTACAGTTCCTCAACGGACTCGCTATCCGCAACACGGCGCCAGTTCAACGGCGAACTGCTCATCTCGCGAAGCTAAACGTTCATGTTTCCGAGAGTCGCCCCCCTCTCCTTGGGAGAGGGGCCGGGGGTGAGGGCTAAGCCGCCTTCCTCATCCGCACCCCGCTCGTCACCACACGCCGCGCATTGAAATACTCCCGGTGGAACTCAGGCGCGCTAGTGCGCAAGTTGCTCACCAACAGGTCCATCTTGTTGCGCAGCGCCCGCATGCATTCCCGCACCAGGGCATCGATGTTCTTCGTCGCCCCCATGCGCACCACCATCTCGGTCCGCGGTGACGATAGCGCTTTGGTATACGATTCAATAGCGGTCCTCAACGCCTGTGTGTCCGCTACAGTGATCCCATAAGGCGCGAGAGCGGGAAGTACGTCCATTGCTAAGTTGTGCACACCCAGGCACACCGATGCGACCACCGCATCCCTTGTCCGCACCAGTCGCGTGCGGCTGATGCTCGCCTTTCCTTGAAGCACGGCATCTCCGTTGTCCACCGCATACACGAACATCGCGCGGACCAGCACCAGCGTGCGCTCCATCATCTCTTCCAACTTGGCCCGTTTGGCCATCGCGACGCCATCGCGCCTCTCTTCTTGTATTTGCGCGGCTCGCTCCAGCTTTCCGATGGTCACATCGAGCATCGCTGCGGCCTCCACCATCGGTACCGAATTGTTCCAGGCCATCGCATGGTCGGTGCATGCCGCTCGCACAGCGTAGAACATGCTCAGTCGTTCTTCGGCTCTCTTGTTCATGGGCAAAATGGTCTTCGGGGCTTCAACGGTGGCCTTGTGCGAATGTTCCATGGCCTTGTCTTGCTGCACCCGACCCTTGCCCCCCTGTCATGCCCGGTTGCTGGGCTCCACCCTCCGCTTGTTCACCTGCTGGGCGGGAATGTTCGGCTACACGATCTCAGTGCGCCCGTGTGAGCCGCTTTTGAGGCGCTGTCGCTCGGCATTGTTTCCGTGTCGGGCATCGTTGCCCCAGGGCTGGCAGGTTCCGCTTCACTGCGCGTTCGATCCGCCCTGCTGCCGCACGCTGCTGCGCTCGATCTGCCTGCCGTCGTCCTAACTTTCACCCTCATACCCAAACCCAGCAGCATGGAACGCAAGGAATTCCTGCATCGCGGCATCTTCGGAACGGCCCTGGCCTTCATCGGTAGCGCTTTGTCCAATACGGCGAAAGCGGTGGAAACCCTCGCGGGCGCTGGCCAGCGCGGCGTGGAGGGCGTGCTCTCCCCCACCAACACGCACATGGTGGGCAACGGCTTCAAGGTGATGAACTACTTCCCCAATGGGAAGGGCTTCGAGGAGCGCATGAGCCCCTTCTTTCTGCTGGACTTCAACGCGGAGGTGAATTTCCCGCCCAGCGACATCTCACAAGGCGTCGGCGTGCATCCGCACCGCGGCATCGAAACCATCACCTTCGCCTACAAGGGCAGCGTGGAGCACCACGACAGCAA
>JAGNSU010000008.1:0-52224 GCA_017987895.1 Flavobacteriales bacterium
TGATGTTCTTGAAAGTGCCGCACTCTTCCTTTCCATTCTCCGTGTGGCAGAATCGGTGCATGCAAACCTCAAGCGCGCCAAAGTCGCCGAGGGGGTAGACCTCCAACGTGCCGGACACCAGCTCGCGGCGCATGTCCGCCGTGGTGGGTTGGGCGAACATGCGCCCGAAGCCCGCCATGGTGCTGTCGTAGTCCGCGAGGCCGCCCTTGTCGTGGTAGAACTCAAGGTCGGGGGTGAACCAGGTGCCCAGTGCTGCGGCATCGTGCGCATTGAAGGCGGCGAAGAGGGCGCTGTCCAGCGTGGCGATGGTAGCGGTGAGGGCTGTGGATGTGAGGGGAACCGATGGTGGAGGGGCAACCGGCGTGGGATGCTGATCGCAGGCGGAAAGGCAGGCCAGCATCGACAGTGTGATCAGGAAGCGCATGGCCGAAGATGAGGCACCGTTGGCGAAGCACGGGGCGGGGAAGGTGAAAGCTGTTGCCATGGGCCGCCGTCCTTGTCTCGCGCCGCCATGGCCCGCCATACGTTGTAGGACGGCGCGTGGTAGTGCGAGCGAGCGGGAGTGGTTGCCGGGTACGCTGATCGCTCTGGGCCAGTTCGTGGGTTCAAGTCGCCAGCAACGTGATCCCGCTCAGGTCCGCCTTACCGTTCTTCAGGAACTCATAGGTCATCCGGTCGGTCCGGCAGTCGATGAACCGGATCCGTTTCAAGCTCCTGCCTTTGAAGAAGGTGTTGGTGATCGTGGTGTTCTGGAACGTCACCCGCGAGAACGCGCAGTCCTCGAATTGGCAGTCCTCCAAACGCCCCTCGAAGACCACTTCGGCGATCTCCGTGGTCTGGAACGAGGTGCGTGCGAGCACTGCCTGTGCCAAGTTGCTCTTCAGCAATGACGTGTGTTTGAACGCCGCTCCGCTCAGATCCGCACCGGAGAGATCGCAACCCTTGAAGTGACTGGTCGAGAACACGGCATGCTTCAGCGAACATTCCCGGAAGACCGTGTTGATCACATGCGATCGCTCAATGCGACTATCGCTGATGTTCGAACCGGAAAAGTCGCAGTCCACCACCTGGTTCGCGTCCAAGTGAAGACCCGACAGATCGGAACCGATGAACTTGCAGTGCTGCAGGTTCGAAGCGCTGAACTTGTCGTGCAGGCCCTTCAATCCGGAAAAGTCGGCACCCACCCAGCTACCACGTGACATGTCCCAGCCAAGCTTGGCCTTCTGCTCCCCGGTTGGCGCCCCAGCCGCTCGTTCCGCAACGGGTTCTGCGGTGGTCAGCTCATTGAGCACGGGTTGGAAGTCCTCCGAGAAATAGTTGAGGTCCACGCCCAGGATCACCGCCATCCGGTTGAAGGTGGTGATGTCCGGCATCGACTCCCCGCGTTCCCATTTTCCCACGGCCTGTGGGCTGATGAACAGGCGCTCGGCGAGCTGGGCTTGCGAAATACGCATGCGCTTGCGGGCTTCGGCGATCTTGCCGCCGACGATCTTGGTTTCCATGGTCCTAGTTTTCGTCTTGTTCTTCTGACGCCGCAAAGGAACAGGACGCCATTCCCGGCCCATGCTGGAAGGGCGATCCAAGTGGTTGTATTCCCGCTACTCCTGGTTGCTTTTCGGCAACCGGTGGTTGTAAGCGGCGGGAACGGTGATCGCCGAACTTTCACGAGCGGGATGCTGGCCTTTGGCATCGTCGAGGTAGTGGGGCCATCGCTCACATCGACCAGAGCGGAGTTGTGGGCGTGCCCCTCGCATCCCTTCACCTCGCAAAGCCTCAGTTCGGGAGCCTCGTGTCGCGCTCTTCGCTGTACTCCTCGGCCCCGACGCGTCGGGGCCTGCGGGGTGCCGCTGCGATCGCTCACGCGCTGATGCATGGCCGGTTGGTGCGTCGTTCCTTCTCGCAATGACCGGCCGGAGGGGAGAACCTTTGGCAGGAGTGAAAAACCTGGGCGCATTGCCGTGAACGGTGGTAGCTTCGTCTACTGCCTGGCCCCTGCGATGAGAACCTGCGTTTCCTCCTTTGCTGTCTTGGTGGCTTTGATGGCCGAAGCACAATCGCCCTACCGGCCTTTTCCCGCAATGGGTGCAGGATGGGTGGTCGCCGCGGGAGGGCTCCATTTCAATTGCAATCCGACCGAAGTGTTCGAGAGCACCAAGACCTTCGTTGTCGGCGATACGGTCTCCTACGGCGGGGTGGATCATGTTGAAGTATGGATGCAGGAGCAAGGCTCGTGGACAGTGGTCGGTCCACCGGCCGGTGGAACCTGCCCGACCGGCGGCATCATCGACGTGCCCTGGCACGTGGCCATGCACCTGCGACAGGACGTGGCGGCGCGCCGCGTGTATGCAGGTCCGGACGATGGCACCGATCTGCTCTATGACTTCAGCATCGGCCTGGGTACCTATCCGCAGACCGTGGACAACTATGCCTATCCCGACCTGAAGGTGGTGGCGCTGGACAGCGTTGCGTTGAACGATGGCTACCACCGCACCTGGGTCCTGGGCATGGACTACGGAGCCGGCGTACAGGACTCGGCGTTCTGCACCATCATCGAAGGCGTGGGATCCACCTATGGCCCCCTGCCGTTCGCGGGACTTTCCACGCCCTTCGAGTTCAGCGATACGCTCACCTGCTTCAACGATGGCACGAACACCATCTTCCCCCTTGGCGCTGGTGCTTGTGACCTCGCCATGGGCACGGATCATCTGGCCGATCGCACGCTCGCACCGATCAGTGCTTATCCATCACCGAGCAGCGGTGAGATCCACTTGAGAGGCACGTTGCCGGAAGCAGGCACGTACGCGATCCTTGACCTGACCGGAAAGACGGTGGAGCGCGGAACGTTTCCTGGATCCGCCATCGACATCAGCGCGCTCCGGAACTCGATCTATTTCCTACGGATCATGGATCGAACGGGCCAGGTGGTGGGGCATATACGCTTCGTGAAGGAGTAGCTCCGGATCCGGGATGCCGTCGGGATCGTTCACGTGCTGACGCATGGCCGGAGATCGCGGCCGGAGGGGAGAACTGCTGGCACGGGTGGACGGCCCACAACGCACGAGACCTATCGCACGGCCTAGCACTCGCGCCAAAGTCGTGGCATGCATATGCCACGCCCCGTTCAGCGGACCAACACCTCCACCAATGCATCGCCAAGGATGCGGTTGCCTGTGGTGTTCTTGTCGCCGATCTCGCCGGAGTTGGTGAGCACGATGATCAATACGCCGCGCTCCGGGAACCAGCGCACGACCGCGTTATGCCCCCAGTCCTCATTGCCGCGTGTCCAGATCTCCGTGGTGCCTTTCGTGTCCGACACGAACCAGCCCCGTGCCATGTGGCCCACGGACATGGGCACACGCGGTGTCCACAGCGTGTCCAGTAGGGCGGGGGAGAGCAGCGCGCCGTGGCGCAGCGCGGTGAACCACGCATGCAGATCGCTCGTGCAGGAATAGATGCCACCGCTGCCGATGTAGCCCCAGTTCACACCGAAGACCTCGGGCTCGATCGCGCGCGTGAAGGCCGCGACTTCCGGTGGAGAAGGGTGGGCAACATCGCTCCAGACCTTGGTGTGCATCAGACCAGCAGGCAGCAGCACATGCACCCGGACATAGGCTTCGAACGGCATTCCGCTCACCTTCTCCACCACGGCAGCGAGCAGTTCGTAGTTCTCGTTGGAGTAGCGGAAGGCCGTGCCCGGAATGGTATCCAGCGTATCGCGACCAATGGCGGTCACGGCCTCATCGAGCGTGTGCGTCCCATCGGCGGCGTAGTGCTGTGCCAGGCCGCTGGTATGCGTCAGGCAGTGCTCGATAGTGATCCATCGTTTGTCCGCCGGCAGATCAGGGAAATAGCGCGTGAGCGTATCGGAACGATTCAACAGGCCCTCCGCTTCCAACTGTGCGATGCACACCGCCGTGAAGCTCTTGCTGATGGACGCCAGGTTGAACAAGGTGCTGTCCGTGGGCACGTGCCGGTGCGCGCTATCGATGAATCCGTAGCCTGCACTGAGGATCAACGTGTCGTGTACGCTGATGAGCACCCCCGCGCCATAGGCATCGCCCACCAGCGAATGCAAGAGGCTGTCACACTTGTGCGCCAACGCGGCGTGCGGTGCGGAGAGTTCGTCCTTCTCCTCCGGTATCGCTGGTGGCGCGGTGCATGCGGCGATCAGAAGAGGGAAGAGGAGATGAGCGTTTAGCATGAACAAGGATACGTGGGTGGCCCAGCGGATAGGGAGCACGGGGATGGACGGTGCGGGATGTTGGCGTGCGGGTGATCACACCGTCGCGCTCGGAGTTCACCCCGGCCATGAGCCGGGGTCTAAAGTCCTTGCCGTCCTTCGGCACCGCTCAGGACCGGCTCCGGGCTTTCCCGTGCGATCGCTCAGGCGCTGACGCATGGCCGGTTGCTTCGTCGTTCCTCCGCGCAATGACCGGCCGGAGGGGAGAACTGCTGGTATGAGCGGACGGCCAACAGCATCTAGGGTTCGCGACGATCGAATAATTACGCCAACGCTCATCCTTTGCGGATGCGCAAACGCTTCTCCGTGATCACCGTGAAGGCGCGCAAGAGTTCGTCGCCGCGCTCACGCACAGCTTGGGAGACGAGTGCGGCTTGGTTCGCACCGGGCAAACCGTGCATTCGAACCAGCACCACGCCGGCATGCACGGCGTTCAGCCGGAACACGAGCTCGCCGAAGTCCTTGTCCTCGGTGATCAGTAAGGCATCACGCTCTTGTGCGATGCGCAGCACGTCGGCATCCGCGCGCCCGGTCAGGTCGGTGCGCACCACCACAAGGTCATGGCCATCGGCGATGAGGCGCTTGATGATCCGGCCATCGAGGCATTCATCGGCCACGAAGTGCATGGACGGTCAGGATGCGAAGGGCAGGTCGATGTCGTTGCGCACCGAATCCGCGCCGAACTGCAGGCAGGCCTGGATGCTCTCTCGCGTGAGCTGCGGGTATCCTTCAACCAGGTCCTCGATGGTCTGGCCGGCGGCGAGCTTGTCCAGGATCAGGTCTACCGGAATGCGCGTGCCCTTGATGCACGGCTTGCCGTACATCACCTGCGGATCCGCTGCGATATGCTGGTGCCAGTCGAGCATGTTTTCACCCCAAAAACATCGGGGATGCCCAAAGATAGAGCGGTGGGTGGGAGAGGAGGTTGAGTAGTTCTTCCCTTGGATCACGCCAAACCCGACGCGTCGAGACTCCGGGCTTTCCCGTGCGATCGCTCACACGTTGACGCATGGCCGGTTGCTTCGTCGTTCCTCCGCGCAATGACCGGCCGGAGAGGAGAACTGCTGGCATGATCGGGCGGCCCGGCTCGCTACTGCTTCACAAAACGGAACACCGATCGACCACCGTCATCAAGGAGGATCGCACCGCGATAAATACCGGTCTCCAAACCGGTGATATCCAGATCCAGTTGTAGGTTGTTGCTACCGGCCTCACCGCGCCGACGCATCACCTGCCGCCCCAAGGCATCCAGGACGATAACATCGTACATGCCGGGCTGCACGTCCGGTGCTTGTATCCGGATCCGATCGGTGGACGGGTTCGGGAACACGCGTACCTGTGGGGCCGTTGCCGATGCGCTTCCCGTTCCGGTGGAAAAGTCGGCCACCTTGTATTGCACCCCGGTCACCGTGTTCAGGGCACCGTTCATGGTGCAGATGGCGATGGTCTCCTTGGACAGGTCGTTGATGAAATGGAAGGAAGGCACGGTATCAACACCGAACACATCGACCATCCCCCAGTCGCTGATCGCCATATCAGTAGCGTCAAGCCAGCCGAGTTGCGTATGGACGTCAAGCCTTCGTCCCGTATACCGGGTCCGCTTCTCCCGGAGCACCGGGTAGGTACCGCCCGGTATGGTCAGCGAACCCCAGGCGTCCACCACCTCGAGGACGTTGAACGTGCTCCGGAACCGCATAGAATCAACTTGTCCGCCGAGTTGGTCCACCGTGCCGGGCGGCATTTCACTGGGCAGGAAGTACGTCATCATGCTACTGGTCGCCTGGCGGATATCGAAGAAGTTGAGCGGCGCCCAGTTCATGGGCTGGGCGGGCAACCAATGCGTGGTCCACGATGATCCGATCTGGAGGGGATCCACGCCATGGGAACCCATGTAGGCGACTTCTGTGGCCGTCACGTTCACGTAGTCCTCCTGGCCAGCAAGTGCACCCGCAGGCGTGTGCATCAGCTCCGCACCGGGGTGATCCGCAGCGCCCACGCCGGTGGCCGGGTCCCGGAAGATCTGCTGCCACAAACTATCGGCTTGCAGCGCGGACAGGTCCCATGCCTGACTTCCACCTGGCGGCGTGTAGATAGCGGCGGCGGCGTTGGGCTGGTTGCCGAAGGCGTAGAACAAGGTATCCCCGATCACCGGGAACACGCTGTTGGTAACGGTGATCTGGGCATGCGCGGGGATCGCGAAGGCCAAGAGCGCGATCGAAGTGGGGGAGAGTCGCTTCATGTGCGGTGGATTGACGCGATGAATGTATGCGCTGCTGCTCGACCCTTCGATGTGGGGCACTGGGCGTGCCGGTGATTACACCGTCGCGCTATTCCGTTCAAGTCCTCGTCCCGACGTGTCGGGACTCCGGGCTTTCCGCTTCAATCGCTCACGCGCCTGCCTGCCGAAGGCATGGCTGACGCTTGGCCGGTTGCTTCGTCGTTCCTCCTCGCAATGACCGGCCGGAGGGGAGAACTGCCGGCACGAGTACACGGCCCTCGGCATGAGATCAGTTGAGCATTACGCCGACCAGCGCTTTTGGAGCTCTCGTTCGAGGTTAAGTGCATGCACAGATTGACGCTTCTCGAAGAATCCACAGAATCGCCGTACTGCTTTGAGACCGGGCTCTTCCAACAGAAGTCGAGTAATCTGGGCTCGCACTCCAAACTTGTTCCTCAACGTGCTGAGAATGTTCCCCTTCATAGTCGCTTTGGGCTGCATGTCCGTGACACCCATCTGCACAGTTGACCCGCCCAGAATCTCGTCGACCATATTGACTTCGATCGACTTTCCCAAGTCGGCTAGCAATTTGAGACGGCCTAAAATAGCCCGTGTGTCGTCCCCATTCAGCGCGTTCTGGAACTCTGCCAACCACGCGCGCAGGTTCTTGTACCGGTCGCGCATCTGCATTGCCGTGATTAACAAGTCATCACTTCCATTGGCCTCATTGATGATTTGAAGAGCGACGGGAGGAAGACTTAACTGCGCGAACAAGCCTTGCGCATCTGAGCGTTGATAGATGTTCATTCGTGTCGACTGCAAGACTTCATTGAACTTGCCCTGCGCACTGGCCGGATAGTACATGAACGTTGCCCTCTGAACAAGCTCCTGGCGCTGTGGATGCGTGCTGTATGGTAACTCTGCAAGGCGCGCCCGAGCCATCATTCCTGCGCCGCCATGGAGTATCTGGGATAGCATCTCGTCTGGCTGATCACGATGGTCGTTGAATGCCTTCTTGTTCTCTTCGTGTCGCTCCCGCATCTCAGGACAAGCAAGTAGGTCCTCCACGATGGATTCTCGAATTGGAACCCAAGCATCGCGATTTTGGCTGAATGATCGGGTCCGAACCAATGCCTCCTTGGTGAGCACCTTCAAGCAGTCGTAGCGTTCAATCCAGGAACGACTGTGGTCGGCGTCGACATAGCACACATCCGTCAGGACAATATTGCTTAGTGTTTGAGCTAGGCACTCGAAGGCAACGACGTCCCAGTTACGGTCCTCGTAGTCATACCGGAGACCGTCGACACTGATTCGCAGAAATGAAGCTTGGTCGCCTTTCGGGCCTTGCGAGAGGAGTTCTCCGACGTCCTCTAATGTCCAGTTGTCAATCAACAAGGTCCCAGCTTCAGTCATTTTCCTTGAGGATGTATAGTTTGGGAGACCCATAAATTGGGTCTTGCCACGTCAGCCATTCGAGGTATTCTGCGGAAGTGAGCAGTTCAATGGAAAGAGGAAGATCATGTGCGACCTGAAAGCGCTCGCGTAGGTCGGCTAACTCGCATCTCAGGTGCAGCCAGTCGGATGAACCTGCGGGATGCTTGGTCACAAGGAATAAGTCGCAGTCCTTTGGATTGGGCTGACCCTTCGCGACAGAGCCAAAAATGAAGGCCTGAACCAATCCGTCAGCCGGGAGATGCTGAAGAAGCCAGCTCCTAAAGGACTGAGTGTTCATTCTCAATTTGGACAAGAAACTCTCGAATCGTTTGGATTGAAATACCCAAACGCTTGGCGTGCGCTTTCGCATCTTCGGAGATATACATGCCCTTTGGACAGGCGACTGTATCGGCCCCTTTTGCTTGCGCAGCTGCCACAACATCAGCCGTGCCGTTGTAGCCATTGAACGGGGTATACACCACTCGAGTGCGTCTTGCAGTGGTCACCTGAATGGTGTCGTGGGCAAGGATTCGTGTATGCAATACCTTGTTTGAGATGGCAGACTTTAGGTACTCGGCACTCATCGTTCGTTTCGGCTAGTGTTATCAGTGCCAAAGTAAGTGTGCCTGTACAGTGGCTGAATTGCGTGAGGGGGCGAAGCGGCAGCCCTGCGCCGACGTGGCCTTGCGGGCTCGTGCAACGAGGAGGCGACGGAGGAGCCCCCGCAGTGCCGCCGACCGCTGGACACGGCAAGCAGGCTAGAGCGCAGCACCCGACCCGTGTGTGGGCTTGCGCGTGGGAAAGGGTCACGCCCACACCTCTACCTTCGCATCCCTCAATTCCTTTTCGATGTTCGAGAACTTAAGTGACAAGCTGGAGCGGGCCTTCAAGGTCCTCAAGGGCCAAGGGCAGATCACGGAGATCAACGTGGCGGAGACCACCAAGGAGATCCGCCGCGCGCTGCTGGATGCCGACGTGAACTTCAAGACGGCGAAGGATTTCACCGATCGCGTGAAGGCCAAGGCGCTGGGCCAGAACGTGCTCACGAGCGTGAGCCCCGGCCAGTTGCTCACCAAGATCACGCACGACGAGCTGGCCGAGCTGATGGGCGGGCAGAGCGCAGGCATCAACCTGGGCGGCAACCCCACGGTGGTGCTGATGAGCGGCTTGCAGGGCTCGGGTAAGACCACTTTCAGCGGGAAGCTGGCGAACTACATCCGCAAGAAGGGGCGCAAGGTGCTGCTGACCGCTGCGGACGTGTACCGCCCGGCGGCCATCGACCAGTTGGAGACGCTGGGCAAACAGCTGGAGATCGAGGTCTACAGCGAGCGCGAGAACAAGGATCCGGTGAGCATCGCGAAGAACGCGATCGCGCACGCGAAGCAGCACGGCTTCACGGCCGTGATCATCGATACCGCCGGCCGCCTGGCGATCGATGAGAAGATGATGGACGAGATCGCCGCGATCAAGAAGGCGATCAACCCGCAGGAGACGCTCTTCGTGGTGGACGCCATGACCGGTCAGGATGCGGTGAACACGGCGAAGGCCTTCAACGAGCGCCTGAACATAGACGGCGTGGTGCTGACGAAGCTCGACGGCGACGCGCGCGGCGGTGCGGCGCTATCGATCCGCAGCGTGGTGGACAAGCCGATCAAGTTCATCGGCACCGGCGAGAAGATGGAGGCGCTGGACGAGTTCCACCCCGACCGTATGGCCGGCCGTATCCTGGGCATGGGCGACGTCGTCTCGCTGGTGGAGAAGGCGCAGGAGCAGTTCGATGAGAAGGCCGCGCGCGAGCTGAACAAGAAGATCGCGAAGGACCAGTTCGGCTTCGACGATTTCCTGGAGCAGATCGGGCAGATCAAGAAGATGGGGAACATGAAGGACCTCATGGGCATGATCCCCGGCGTGGGCAAGGCGATGAAGAACATCGACATCCCGGACGATGCCTTCAAGGGCATCGAGGCGATCATCAAGAGCATGACGCCGGAAGAGCGAAAGAACCCGGCGGTGATCAATGGATCGCGTCGGCTGCGCCTCGCGAAAGGCAGCGGCACCAATATCGAAGCGGTGAACAAGCTGATGAAGCAGTTCGAGGAGACGCGGAAGATGATGAAGATGATGGGGGACAAGACCAAGATGCAGAACATGATGAAGCAGATGCAGGCGATGCAAGGGATGCGGCGATGAGCGCAGATGCAGCAGGCGCAAGGGATGAGGAGGTAGAGCGCGTTGTCAGTTGTCGGTCTCCTGACCGTGTATCGATGACGTGGTTGGACAGGGTTCATCACCCGCTTCTTCGTGATGCTGGACAACCAACCATTGTACATTGTACGTACGAAGTGATTACATTTGCCGTATAAACAAGACAGCCATGGATACCAAGCTCACCCTCAGTTTCGATCAGGGCGTGGCCGAGCGGGCCAAGGCCTTCGCCGAGGCGAACAATATCAGCCTATCGCGCCTGGTGGAGTTCATGCTCAGCAAGGTGACCGACAAACGCTATCGCAGCCTGGATGAATTGCCCGTGAGTGATTGGGTGAGCCAGGTGGCCGAAGGCGAAGCGACCTACGTGCGCAAGAACGCGGCCCAGAGTGTGAAGAAGGATTATCTGGCCAGCCGCCGGCGCAAGTGATCCATACCGCAAAGAACACTAAGAGCACAAAGGGTTTGACCTGCATTACTTCGTGTGCTTTGTGCCCTTTGCGGTAAGAAATGAATTGAGGTTCACTTCCCCATGCCCCCCAAGCGGATCTTCCTGGATGCGAACGTGCTAGTGACGGTGCTCTGCAATGAGTACCCGCGATTCAGTGCCTGCGCCCGGGTGCTCAGCCTTGCCGATGACCCGCGCTTCGAGGTGTACACATCGCCGCTGTGCCTGGCGATCGGGGCGTACTTCGCGGAGAAGAAGGGCGGCAAGCGGGTGGCCAAGAAGAAGGCCGGTCTGCTGGCGGAGAAGCTCAGGCTGACCACGCTCGATGCTTCAACCGCCAAGCGCGCCCTCGCCAACAAGCGGGTGGAAGACATCGAGGACGGCATGCAGTATTACTCCGCTTTGGATGCCAGGTGCATATGCATTGTCACCTACGACAAGAAGGACTTCCACTTCGCGGATACCGAGGTGCTTGACGGGGAGGAGTTCCTGCTGAAATACGCCGTCAGAAGGCCATAACGGCCAGGGCACATCCGGAGGTCGGGCCCTTTGCTGTGGGTCGGGGGGGCAATGCGCTTGGCGGCCGCATAACCCCGTTCATCGCATCCGCGTAGGAGGGCCCGCAAGATCCTTGTCCATGCGTGCGTCTATCCTAGTGCCGATCCTTTGTTCCGCGCTCAACTGCGTTGCGCAGACGGGGCCCGGTGGTGTAGGCACCAGCGCCAACAACGTGCTCTGGCTCCGTGCCGATGCCGGTGTCACCCAAAGCAGCGGCGCGGTGTCCCAATGGAACGACCAGAGCGGGAACAACAACCATGCGCTGCTCCCGGGCACTATTCCCACGGCAACGCCCACTTTCTTGGTCAGTTCGGTGAACAACTATCCCTCGCTCGACTTCGACGGTACCGACGACCAGTTGTGGGTGACCGACCATGCGACGATCGATCTGACCCAGTGGCACTTCTTCATCGTGGTGACGGCCGATGTGCAGAAGAACTACAACGCCTGGATGGTGAAGGGGGACGATAGCGACGAGAACTTCGAGATGCTCAGCTACTCGGATGGGAACATCCACACCCCCACGAAATACTCGGACAATTCGCGGACTTTCCCCAGTTCCGCCAGCGGCCAGGTGGTGACCGGCACCTTTGACATCTTCGAGTACAGCTACTCCACCGCCGTGGGGCGTGATGTGTACAAGAACGCAGGCAACATCATCACCGACAACGAGAACAAGACCCCCAAGGTGAACAACCTGCCACTGTATATCGCCAATGAGAGCAGCACCAGTGGCCGCAACGTGGATGGCGACATCGCCGAAGTGGTCGCCTTCAACGCACCGCTGAACAGCGCCCAGCGGCTCATCGTGAACAACTACCTGGCCGCGAAGTATGCCCGCACGCTATCGTCGGGTGATATCTACGTGCAAGACAACACGGGCAACGGGAATTACGATCATGATGTGGCCGGCATAGGGCGCGTGAACAGTTCGAACATGCAGACCGATTCACGTGGTTCGGGCATTGTGGAAGTGAGCAAGGCCGGGTACTCCGGTCTGGGTGACGATGAATTCCTGATCTGGGGTCATGACAACGGGGGGTTGGGTACATTCGGTGTAGGCGATCTGCCCACCGGTGTGCAGGGCCGCTGGGCCCGCGTGTGGCGTGTGAACGAAGTAGATGCCAGCGGGAGCTCGTTGAACGTGGGCAACGTGGACATGACCTTCGACCTGGCCGGACTGGGACCCGTCTCGGCGAGCGATCTGCGGTTGCTGGTCGACACGGACGGTGATGGGCTCTTCGCCGATGAGACGCCGATCAGCGGCGCAACCCTCGTGAGCGGCACGCTCTATCGGTTCAGCAATACCTCCGCTCTACAGAACGGGCGACGCTTCACCCTCGGCACCGCGAACCTAGGAAGCACACCCCTGCCGATCGAACTGGTCGCTTTCGCGGCGTGGCCTTTGGGCCCTCGAAGCGTGGGACTTGAGTGGACCACGGTGAGCGAACTGAACAATGACCACTTTGCGGTCGAGCGATCGACCAACACGGAGACTTGGGAGGTCGTAGCCACCTTGGCGGGTGCGGGCACGAGCCTCACGACCACCCACTACGTTGCGGAGGACCACACCGCACCGGGCGGGATCTGCTACTACCGACTGCGCCAGACCGATCTGGATGGGGCGTCTACAATCTCGGACGTGGTGGCCGTGGATCTTGGACATCGCGAGGCGGATGGCCCGGTGATCTTCCCGAACCCCGGCACGGGGGTTTTCAATGTGCTCTTCCCGGAGCAGAGCGGTCAGCCGGTTCAACTCACGCTGTTCGATCCGAGCGGCCGCATTGTTGCCACGCATCGTGAAGAACAAACCCTTAGCGTCGCTTTCGATACGGGAACGATCGACCCAGGATCCTATCACCTGCGTATTGCTTACGGGGCGAAGGACATCGTGCGGACGATCGAGCTGGTTCCCTGACCGCGCCCGTGCCACCCAAGCCGTCGCTCGCATGTTCCCACGGACGTACCGACCCAGGGCTTTCAATACGTCGCACGGGACAAGGCCGTCTTCATCGATGGGAAAACCCAATTCGTCGTTCGTGCGTAGGACGGGCCGCATCATCCTTGTCCATGCGCGCAACCATTCTCTTGCCCTTCCTGTGCTCGGTGTTCACCGGCGTGGCGCAGACGGGCCCTGCCGGCGTCGGCTCCAGCACCAACAATGTGCTCTGGTTGAGCGCGGACAGGAATGTGTGGTCGAATACGAGCAACACCCTTTGCACCGACGGGCAGAACGTACGGCAGTGGGGTGATCGGTCCGGGAACGGAAAGATCGCGGAGCAGGCCACCTCGGGCCAACAACCGAGCTACGAGACGAACGAAGTGAACGCGATGCCGGTCGTCCGCTACAGTTCCGCCCAGGTGGACCGATTGCTAGCCACTGGACTGAGCACAGGGAACCAGGCCTCGATCTGGGCCGTCGCACGTTTTGTCTCGCTGCCCTCGAGCAATCCCGGGATCTTGCAGGGCACGGCCAGCGGCAACGGCTACTCCACGATCGCCGGTGACAAGAACATCGGCATGTGGGTGAATTCAGGCAATAGCCGGGTTTGGGGTCGGGGCATCCAGTCGGGCGGTGCCCAGATCCAGATCCCGCAAACCACCGCTTTGTCCTCGAACACTTGGTACATCATCAACAACAACTACGACGGTACGAACATCATTCAATACGTGAACAACGCCACCGCCGGATCGGTAGGCTATGATGGAACGCTCCGCTCCTGGACGGACATGGCCATCGGGACACAAGCGGGCACGGAGAATTGGAACGGCGACCTCGCGGAGGTGATCGCCTACAACACCTCGCTGAACCCTGCGCAAAGGATCATTGTGGCCAACTATCTCGCCGCGAAGTACGGTCTGTCCTTGAGCAGCAACGATGTGTATTCCCAGGACCTCAACGGTTTCGATTTCGATGTGGCAGGTATTGGCCGTGTAACCGGTGCCTCCCAAAGCCAGACCACTTCATCCGGTCCGGGTATCGTGCAGATCACCGGCGCGACCGACTTGGGAAATGATGAATTCCTGATGTGGGGGCATGACAATGGCACCTTGGGCACCTGGGGACAGGGGGACCTACCGACCGGGATACAGGGCCGATGGAACCGCACCTGGCGCGTGAGCGAGCGCAATACAGCGAATTCGAGCAGTGTGAACGTGGGCAATGTGGACCTCGGCTTTGACCTCACGGGGTTCACCATTGGGAACATCAATGATCTCCGGCTGATCGTGGATACCGACGGCGACGACAACTTCTCCGAGGAGGCGGTCATCGGCCCACCTACGCTTTCGGGTGGGCGCTATTGGTTCTACGGGGTCTCTACCATCACCAATGCCGACCGCTTCACCTTGGGCACCACGAACATGAGCAGCACCATGCTGCCGATCGAACTGGTATCGTTCGAGGCCCAGGCCGTCGATGCCTCAAATGTTCACCTGCGGTGGGCCACTGCTTCGGAACATGACAATGACCATTTCACCGTCGAACGGTCGGGTGACGCGAGCGACTGGCAGCAGGTGGCCGAAGTGGACGCGATCGGGAACAGTAACTCGCTCACGGAGTACTGGACGAACGACGACGGCCTCGAGCCCCAGGTGTACTACTACCGCCTGCGCCAGACCGATATCGATGGAACGTCCACCCTTTCGGACGTGGTGGCGATAAACCTGGAACGGTATGGGTACGAGGATGTGCTCCTCTTTCCGAACCCTAGCGCGGGCTCCTTTCAGGTGCGGTTCGCGGTGCCACCTTCACAGGAACCGAAGTTCACATTGCTCGATGCCCTGGGTCGGGCCGTATCCTTGGATGATCAAGGGACGCCCGGTACAGGTGTCTACACCATGCAGGCCGGGAACACCGCTGACGGTGTCTACCAATTGCACATCCAAGTGGCCGATGCGGTGACGGTGCGACGGGCGCGCATTACGCGCTGATCGGGCCATGCGCTGTTCCGGCGCGATCATGCGCGATGTCGCATCTTGGTGGCCACATCCGCGTGCTACATGACCGACCAAGCCCTCGAGCTCCTCAAATACCCCGCCGGCAAATTCGTCCGCGGTACCAAGGCCGGGACACCGGATCGTATCACCACGTGCATCGCCATCATCGAGGCCTTTCCGGAAAAGCTGCGTGCAGAAGTGCAGGGTCTCAGCGATCGGCACCTGGACACACCATACCGCCCTGGCGGTTGGACGGTTCGGCAACTGGTGCACCATATCGCTGACAGCCACAGCCAGACGCTGCACCGTTTCAAGCTGGCATTAACAGAGGAAAAACCGGTGATCAAGCCGTACAAGGAAGCCCTGTGGGCGGAGCACATCGATGCACGGACCATGCCGCTCGAACCCTCGCTCGCGATCGTCTCGGGTACCCACGCACGATGGGTGTTGCTTATGCGTGGCATGTCCACCGCGGAGTGGGACCGCGTGTTCGTTCACCCGGAGCAGCAGCGCGAGATAAGCCTGGCGGAGGCGCTGGAACTGTATGTCTGGCATAGCGGCCATCACCTTGCGCATATCACCGGGTTGAAGGCTCGGGGCTTCCAATAGCGCGGCGTTCCGGTATCTTCAGCCCGCAACGGACCATGGACCCCGACGTGGCGACCTATCAACTACTGGACGGCAAGCGGTGCGGCGATGCCCTGCGCGCTGAGATCGCGAAAGGGGCGCTGGAAGTGCGATCCGGACGGGGTAGGGTGCCACACCTGGCCGCAGTGCTGGTAGGCAACGACGGCGCAAGCCGCACCTATGTGGAGGCCAAGGTGAAAGCATGCGAGGAGGTCGGCTTTCGCAGTTCATTGATCACCCTGCCGGAGACCACTACCGAGGACGACCTGCTCCATCGGGTGAAGCAATTGAACAAGGACAAGGAGTTGGATGGGTTCATCGTGCAACTGCCGCTCCCGGAACATATCGATGCGGACAAGGTGACCCTGGCGATCACACCGGACAAGGATGTCGATGGCTTCCATCCGGAGAACATCGGGCGGATGGTGCTCGGTCTACCCGGTTTCCTGCCGGCCACCCCGAGCGGTATCGTCGAGCTCCTTCGGCACTACCACGTGGAAACGGCCGGTAAACATTGTGTGGTGATCGGCCGCAGCCACATCGTGGGCACGCCTATGAGCATTTTGATGAGCCGCAATGCCTACCCCGGCAATTGCACTGTGACGCTCGCTCACAGTCGCACCAAGGATCTGCCGACCCTTACGCGCCAGGCCGATATCCTTATCGCGGCCCTCGGTAAGCCCGAGTTCGTGACCGCGGACATGGTGAAGGACGGCGCGGTGGTGGTGGACGTGGGCATTCACCGTATCGCCGATGCCGCACGCAAAAGCGGTTTCCGATTGGTAGGCGATGTGAAGTTCGACGAGGTGGCACCTAAGTGCTCCTGGATCGCCCCGGTGCCTGGCGGAGTGGGTCCCATGACTATCACCAGCCTGCTGCTGAACACATTGAAGGCGTGCCAGCGCTGATGGTGCGGCCTATTCTCCGAACACTTCGATCGTGGCCTGCCTTTCCACCAGTTCGGTGAACTTGCCCGTGTAGCGGGTGGCTCGTACGATATGGTTGTCGATCCAGTGGTAGTTGCCCCCGCGCGGTTTGCCGAAGAGGATGGCGTGGTAGTGGAAGCCATGCTGGTCCAGCCAGGCGGTGGTCACTTCGCGATGCGCCTCCGTTCGGCTGGTGAAGAAGGTGATGATGTGCCCTTCGTTATACCAGCCATTGCAGATCTCCAATGCACCTTCGAAGATCGCCGCATCGCTCATCCGCTCCGGTTCCTCGTTTGGGATGTCCTCGCAAATGGTGCCGTCGATGTCGATCAGGAAGTTCTTCTTCCCCTCGGGTAGCTTGGGGCTGATCTTCTTGCCGTCCACAAAGGCTTCTTTGAGCTGCTGGTCCATGGAACGAATATCGCGAGAAAACCACGCCGACAGCCAGCGCGTGGGAATGAAGGCTATGGGCTGAGGGTATGCCGGAGCTCGGCCATTTTCAAGGCGGCCACCGCGCTGTCCACGCCCTTATTGCCATGCTTACCACCGCTGCGGTCTTGGGCCTGTTGAAGGGTATCGTCGGTAAGCACACAGAAGATCACCGGCACACCGCTGCCCAAATTCACCTGCATAATGCCCTGTGCCGTGGCCTGGCACACATAGTCGAAGTGCGGTGTTTCACCCCGCACCAGGCTGCCGATACAGATCACAGCGTGCGGTTGCAACCCTTCAATGGCCAGGCGTGCACCCAAAGGCAATTCGAAACTTCCGGGCACCCAAACCTCATGCAGGTCTTCGGGACGGGCCCCATGGCGCACCAGCGTATCATGCGCCCCAGAGCGCATGGCATCTGTAATGGCGCGGTTCCACTCGCTCACCACCAACACGAAACGACGACCGGCGCCTGAGGGGACGCCGGTCGGGTCGTACGAGGAAAGAGGATGTTCCGAAGTGGCCATCGCCGAAGATCAGCCGGCCATCGCTTCCGCGCGGGCGGCGTATTTCTTGGCCAGGTTGGCGTCCGCCGAAGTGGGGAAGTCGGTGGCGATCTTGCGGAAGGCCTTGGCGGCGTTCTTCCAATCACCGCCCTGCTGGTGCAGGATACCGGCTTTCATCAGGAACATCGGGGTGGTGAACTCATTGTGTGTCACCCCTGCGGCCTTTTCGAACTGGCCGATCGCTTCCGCGGTCTTGCCCAACTCCACGTAGGCGTCACCGATGCCTCCGGCCGCCATGGCCTCGAGCACGGGATCGTCCACATCCGCGTCCTGGTAGTAGGACACCGCCGATTCATAGTCACCCTTCCGCAGGTAGCAGGTGCCCAGATAGAAATGAGCGAGCTCGCCGGCCGGGGTGCTGCCGTACTCGTCCGCGAGATACTGGAAGCCGAAGTAATTACCGTCACCATTGATGGCCAGGTCCAGTGAATCGATCTCGAAGTAGTACTGGGCCTTCCAGATGAGGTCGTTGGCCTCTTTGGCGCGCGGTTCGGCATAGAACTTCTTATAGCCCAGAAGCCCGCCGACCACCACCAGCAGACCCACGACCCCGTAGGTAACGGCCTGTTTGTTCTTCTCCAGGAAGAGCTCGGCCCGGGAATAGGCCTGGCCGATATCGAGGTCTTTCTCACCCTGTTCCGGGTGCGTGGTCTTGGTGGCCATGATCGCTGACTTTTCTCTATAAAAGCGGCGCAAAAGTAGACCTTTCAACGGAACGTTCGGCGCCCGCCCGAAAGGCCGTGTGACGAGCGCCGGGAAGGAGTAGTGGTACGGCTATCTTTGGCCACCGCATGGATGTCCGCCTGGAACGCCTGAACCTGCTGCACTTCCGCAACCACAGGGAGGCGGAACTGCATCTGGGACCGGAGGTGAACTGCTTCGTAGGCCCGAACGGGGTCGGCAAGACCAATTTGCTGGACGCGGTGCACTACCTGGCCCTGTGCAAGAGCTACTTCGACCCGCTGGATCAGAACAACATCCTGCACGATGAGGAGATGTTCCTGGTGAAAGGTCGATTGGCGAGCGATACGGATGGTGTGGAACTGGCCTGTAGTGTGCGACGGGGCCATCGGAAAGTGTTCCAACGCGACCGCAAGGAGTATGACCGACTGGCCGACCATGTGGGCCGTTGGCCTGCGGTGATGATCACCCCGTACGATGGTCAATTGGTGCTCGAAGGCTCCGAGTTGCGCCGGCGCTTCCTGGATGGGCTCATCGCCCAGTTCGATCGGGGGTACCTGGACGCTTTGTTGCGGTACAACCGATCCCTTGTCCAGCGCAATGTGATGCTGAAGCGTTTCGCGGAGCAGGGTGGGGGATCGCTTGCGGCGCTGGAGCCGTGGGATGAGCAACTCGTTCGGCACGGAACCGTTGTGCATGCCGTGCGTGAAGCCTTCCTGATCGAATTGAAACCCTTGGTGGAGTCGCACTATCGCGGTATCAGCAATGGCCCGGAGACCGTGGCGCTCACCTACCGATCGGCGGTGGGCGAGCGTGGGATGGAAGCCGTGCTAAAGGAAAGTTGGGATCGGGACCGCTCCGCGCAACACACCACGGCCGGGGTCCACAAGGATGATCTGTTGTTCTCCATCGAAGGCCGTCCGCTCAAGCGCTTCGGTTCGCAAGGACAACAGAAGACCTTTTTGATCGCCCTGAAGCTCGCCCAGTTCGACCTTACCACCGAGCGTACCGGTCGCAAGCCCGTGCTGATGTTGGACGATATCTTCGACAAGATCGACCCCCAGCGCATGCGCCACCTGTTGGAACTGCTCAGCGGCGGGCGGTTCGGGCAGGTGCTTATCACCGATACCGATGCCACCCGGCTCCACAAGGCCCTCGACGGCCTGGACCTGGACATACGCTTCTTCCACCTGTCGCACGAAAAACCCATCCATGCGGAGACCTTCGAACGAACGGTCGCTCGGTGATGCCTTGGGCGACATGATCGATGCGTACGGGCTTCGGGAGAAGCTCGATGAACTGGACATCGCCAGTTGGTGGGACGAAGTGGCCGGTGGGCCGATCGCCCGGCATACCGTGGAGGTGCGCCTCAAGCGCGGTCATCTGCATGTCCGGGTGGACAATGCACCCCTGCGGCAGGAGCTCAGCTATATGAAGGAGCGACTGATCGAGCTGCTCAACGAACGGAGCGGACGTGCCGTGGTGCGGTCCGTCACCATCGGCTGATCGGGGCTAGAACTGTTCCCGTGAGCTGAAGAAGAAGGCACCCTCGAGGGCGGCGTTCTCGTCGCTATCGCTGCCGTGCACGGCGTTCTTCGCCTTGCTTTCCGCGAAGTTCTTGCGGATGGTACCGTCGGCGGCGTTGGCCGGGTCCGTGGCGCCGATGAGGTTGCGGAAATCCTCCACCGCGTTCGACTTCTCAAGGATAGCCGCGAAAATGGGCCCGCTGGCCATGTAATCGACGAGTTCGCCATAGAAAGGACGCTCCTTATGCACCTCATAGAAGGTGCCGGCCTCCTTGTGCGAGAGACGGGTGTACTTCAGCGCCACGATGCGAAAACCGTTGCTGATGAGCATATCGATGATCTTGCCTGCGTGCCCTGCGGCGACCGCCTCAGGCTTGATCATTGTGAAAGTGCGCGTGCCTGCCATAGTGGTGTTGTTGAAAAAGCGGCGCAAAAATAGGTGCGCGCATGATCGGGCGCGCCAAATGAACCACCTTCCTTCGCACCACGTATCCGAGATGGCGGCGCCCGTTGGTCGTCTTCTGCGTGCGGACCATCCCATGAACCGACCATTCATCCTGACCGGAGCGCTTTCCGTGCTCCTCTGCGCCTGCGGGGGCGCACCAGAAACGGACCCGGCCAAAGGGGCCGAACGACTGGTGATCTCGGACGAGAACACCGCTCCGGCGGAAGCGTTGTACCAAATGCCCACCCCGAACGAGCTGTTCGCGCTCATCCGCGAGATGGCCGGCGATGGGCAGAAGCGCCTGCTGAACCCCACCACCAACGCCGACCGCTATGTTTCGCTCACCGGGCGGGCCTTCAACTTCGGGGTGTATTCCACGGACCTTATCTATGCCAGCTCCTTCAAGTTGAACGTGGAAGTGGTGCGGTACTACCTCACGGTGAAGAAGCTCGGGGAACAGCTGGGCCTCACCAATGCGTTCACGGAGGATGATTTCGTTCGCCTTGAAGCCAACCTCTCCCGGGGCGACTCTCTGGAGTTCATCAGTAACGACGCCTACCACAAAGCTTACGCGAAGCTCCAGGACGAGGACCTGGGGCCCACCTTGGCTCTGGTGCTCGCTGGCGGTTGGGTCGAGAGCATGCACTTGGTGATGCACCAGATCCGCAACTTCGATCCGCAAGATCCGCTGGTAGCCCGCGTGGCCGAGCAGAAGTTCAGCCTGGAACATCTGATCGAAATGATGGATGCGCTTGGCGAGGACAGTACCGCGACGGTGGTCAAGGCCCGTCTTGTGGAGATCCGTGACATCTACGACCAAGTGAACGTGCGCCGGTCGGCCCATCAAGGAACGTCCAGCAGCGGTCGTATGGTCCTTGGGGACGACGTCACCGTGTCGCTCACCAAGGAGAAGTACACTGAATTGGAGCGCGCGGTGGAAGCCTTGCGCGATGAACTGGTCCGTCCCGAAGGACAGGCCCAAGTACGCTCGAACGCATGAACGGCATGAAGCATAGGATCGGGAGCGCGACCTTACTGGGCGCCATGTTGACCTTGGGCGCAGTGGCGCAGGACCGTTGCGCCGATTACCACACGTTCAATTGCGAACGCTCGACGGACGCCCGCTTTTCCATCAATGGACAAAGCAAGAGCGCCAGTGTGCAAGTGGGTACGCCTACGGAGCTCAACATCATCGTGTACCGCGGTCAGGACTACCGTGTCTCGTTCTGCTACGACGAGAAGGTGATCGGCGATCACGTGGTCGCACGGTTGGTGGAGAAGATCCGTGTGCCCGAAGAGGCCAAGCAAGGTGTGGTGACCAAGACCGAGCAGCAGGACGCCGAAGGCAATACGACCGGCGCTATCCACGACAAGACGCAGACCAAGGGGATATTCAAGGACGAACGCAAGATACTTTGGGACAATACCGAACATGACCTGGTGCAGAGCATCGAATTCTCATGCACGGCCACGAAACGGTTGGTGATCGAAGTGATGGCGCCAGGCGTTGCCGAGCCGAAGGGCCGGTCCAAGGATCTGGACATCGGTTGCGTCGGTATCTTGATAGAACACATGCCCACACCGAACCTGGGGTTCTGATCCTTACCGGTGCGGATACCTTTGCGCACCCTCGATGTCATTCCTGCCAGCGGATAGCTCCGCGCTGCTCCAATTGCGCGATCTGCTCAGCTCCCCGCGGAGTTGTGCCATTGTCACGCATTACAATCCGGATGGTGATGCCATGGGGTCGTCGCTCGGGTTGATGGGCGCTTTGCAGGCCCTCGGGCATACGGCACAGGTGGTCCTGCCGAACACACCAGCCTCCTTCTTGCATTGGATGCCGGGGTATGGGAGCGCGGTCGCAGCGGATGCACATCCGGAACAGGCCAAAACCATCGTGCGGTCCGCCGAGGTCCTCTTTTGCCTGGACTTCAACCGGCCGGACCGGGTGGGTGTGTTGGAGGAGAGCTTGCGCGCCGCACCGTACAAGGTACTCGTCGATCACCACCAACGACCCGATGCCTTCGCCCAGATCATGTTCTCGGACACGGCCTCCTGCGCGACCTGCCAGATGGTGTACGATATCCTCGTCGCATTGAAAGCCGGGGACCACATCGATCAGGGTGTCGCCACCTGCCTCTACACCGGTATCATGACGGATTCCGGGTCGTTCCGCTATACCTCCACCACCCCCCACACCTTGCGCGTCGCTGCAGCGCTGATGGAGAAAGGCGCTGTGCCCGACCATGTGTTCAGCGCTGTGTTCGACGGGAACAGCGAACAACGGTTGAAGCTGCTCGGCTTCACCCTTGCGGAGCGGATGACCATCTACCCACAGTTCGGCACGGCGGTGATCGTACTGAGCGAGCAGGACCTGGGTCGCTACCGGTTCGAGCCGGGGGATGCGGAAGGGTTCGTGAACTACGGGCTTTCGGTCAAAGGGGTGCGCCTCGCGGCTTTTTTCATGGAACGACCGGACCGCGTGAAGATCAGCATGCGATCCAAAGGCATGCTACCTGTGGATCGCTTCTTGTCGGCCCATTTCGACGGCGGCGGCCATGCCAACGCGGCTGGGGGCCAAAGCATGTCACCACTTCCAGAGGTGGTGGCCCGGTTCATGGAACTGCTTCCGCCCTTCATCGCCGCGCACCCGGAATGAAGGTGCCTCGGTGGACCTGCTTATGGATCCTTTTGCTCGGGGCCTGCCGAAGCGAAGGGCCACCCGCCGCGATCACCAAATCGACCCCGGAGGAGGGCCCCGCGTACATCGAAGAGAACAAACAGGCCAGCCACATCGAGTCGGGTGATATTGACAACTACATCCGCAGCCACCGGTTGCGACCACGATCCACTGGCTCGGGCGTATACCATCAGTTGGTCCGTGATCTCCCGGGCGATACGGCCAGGCCAGGCCAATGGGCTGTCGTGAATTTCCGCATGGAACTATTGAACGGAAAGGTGTGCGCCACCTCGGCGAAGGACCGCCCGGAGCGCTTCCTCATCGAAATGGACGATGTGGAGAGCGGCCTGCATGAGGGCATCCAGCATCTGTCGCCTGGCGATAGTGCCCTGTTGATCCTCGCTTCACACCGGGCGTATGGTCTTATCGGCGATCTGGACCAGGTACCCATGCGGAGCACGATCGTGTACCACATCGGCCTGGTCGCGCTGGAAGATCCGGGCCGATGAACCGGCAGGCGTCCGTGCTGGTACTCTTGTCCACGCTCGCCGCGTGCGATCGGCCTGCTTATCCCGGCTACAAGACCATCTCCAACGATGTGCATGTGAAGCTACTGAAGGTCGGCGATGGAGAGACCGCGCCAACTTCGGGGGACAGCGTTCTGCTCCGCTGGCGTGCGAGCCGATGGGAGGAAGAGACGGGGTCATTGATGAGCAGTGAACGGTGGTACGCTGTGGATGATCTGGGGATGGCGATGTTCAGGGCGGTGCTGCCACGATCGCATGTGGGGGATAGCATGAGCGTGATCACGCGCTCGTCCTTGACCCCTTGGTCCATTCTGGTCCCCGAGGCGGACCCAGCGGAGAACGATACGGTCATGGTCCGGATAGAGTTGATCGTTCGTTCGTTGCTCACCGGCCAGGCACAAGCCGAGCGAAGAGAGGCACGCCGCAAAGCCGATCCGGAGAGGTACGAAGCGCGTCTTATGCAGGCGTTCCTCGATACCGCAACCGCGCAATGGCAACGGTGGGGCACGAGCGCTCTCTACTATTGGATCGACAGCGGTCCGGTCGGGGGTGACAGCATACGACAGGGTGCCCTGATCACGCTCCACTACGAGGGACGCTCATTGGAGGACGGCCGCATATTCGACGGCACGGAGCGCAGCGGGCAGCCGCTCACTTACCGCGTGGGCGACCCCGACCAAGTGATCGAGGGCCTGGCGGTGGCCGTCAGCCTATTGAAGGCCGGATGCTCCGGCGCGTTCGTGATCCCTTCGTCCCTGGCTTTCGGCGCACGCGGTGTTGGGGGATCATTACCGCCCTTTTCCCCGGTCCATTACCGTGTATCGGTGGAGAAAAAGGACCCCGCCCCCAACGGGCGATCGGAGGCCTCGTAGAACTTGGCGGGCATGTTGCCGTAAGAGCCTCCTTATGCGTTCCCTGGGTCCTGTGCTGTGCGTTCTGGCGTGCGTGTTCTCCGCGCACGGGCAGGAACAGTTCGGCATGGCCCACGGTAACTATGCAGGGGTTGACGCGGCCGCTCTGAACCCCGCCCGCCTCGCTGGTCAGTGGCCGTATGCGAGCATCCGCCTGCTCGGCGCTGATCTTTTTGTGTGGAACAACCTCGTCGCTTTGTCGGGGAAGGACCACACGCTTGTGGGAGAGGTGCGCGATGGAATGAGCGGTGCATCCGGGGATATTGTATTGCGTGGTTCGTTGCGTTCGGATGTGAAGCGAGGTTCCGTTCTGGCCCAGCTTGCGGGTCCGGCGTTCAGCCTTTCACTGGGGAAAGGCACCGTAAGTGCGGGCGTACGCGCGCGTAGCCTTACCTCACTGAGCGGTATCTCGCCTGAATTGGGCCGTTTCATTTTCCATGGGCTCGGATACGATCCACAACATGGCGTCCGCTATAGGGACGAAGGCACGCGCGCCTTGACAGCGGCCTGGTCGGAAGTGAACGTTTCGTACGCGCGGATCCTGTCGAGCGAGGGGTTCGCCCTGATCAGCGCCGGGGCCTCATTGCGCTACCAACAGGCGCATTTCGGCGGTGCTCTCGCGTTGGACGTGTTGGACTACACGGTGCATGATACCGCACGCGCCACGATCCATGAGCTGGGCGGCAGCTTCGGCTACTCTTCTCCAGCTTCCAATGCCGGCCGCGGCTGGGGTGCGGATCTCGGCGTTCAGTACGAGCGCACCATGGAGGAAGCGGACCGCTACCTGCCGCATCATGCCTCCACCGGTTGCAGGCCCATGCCCTACCGGTACCGGATCGGTCTGTCGCTCCTCGATCTGGGTGGCAACTACTTCAAGGGAGCCATCGGTGGCCATGTAGAAATGGGCTCCACGACCATCGCCGACCACAACGCTGTCGACTTGGACGGCGCGGAGGGGTTGGACAGCCTTCTCGGTACCGTGGTGAACTGGGAACGTGCGGACAAGTTCCGCATCGGCAACCCGACCGCCGTTTCGATGCAGTACGATCAGCGCGTGATCGATCGCGTCTATGTGGCGTGCGCTCTTGTGCAGCAGCTCAGCTCACGACATGGTACGCGTCTTCGCCGGCCGAACAGCATCGCCATCACGCCGCGCTTCGACACCCGCTGGTTCGAGGCTTCGGTTCCGATCGTCGTCCACGAGTACGGCTTCTCGCGTCCTTCCGTGGGGCTCATGTTGCGCTTCAGCGATGTGCTCATCGGTTCCGATCATATCCTTCCGTTCCTCACGCGCCCCAATGTGAGCGGGGCGGATCTCTATTTCCGAGTCCGCATCACGCTCGCGCGAAGTCCGTTCTGTAAGGGCAAGCGAAAGTCCGGGGCACGGCACGCGAGCGGAAGCACAGAGGCGCTCCCTTGCATCATTCCGGGAGAATGATCAGCGCGGCCCGGCGCCAAGGATGAAGACCGCCGGCCGTTTGCCAAGCTCGGGCTTCTCCTTCTTCCACCGCACGATCTCCAGGGTGCGGACACTACCACCGGGCTGTGTTAGATCGATCGCGACGGTCAATGATGTGCCTGGTGCGCAGGTGCTGAGGAGATCGGCGAACAGCGCATCGTTCCGGTAGGGCGTTTCAATGAACATCTGCGCGGCCCCTGTCCGGCTCGCGTCCAGATCCAGTCGCTTGATGGCTTGTTTTCGTTCGGGCGGCTTCACCGGCAGGTAGCCATGGAAGGTGAACTGTTGTCCGTTCAAGCCGGAAGCGGCCAGAGCGAGGAGCAAGGAGCTCGGCCCGATCAATGGAACGACCCGCACGCCCGCAACGTGGGCCGCCGCTACCAACTGCGCACCAGGGTCGGCAATGCCCGGCATGCCCGCTTCGCTGATGATGGCGGCGTCGCGGCCGTTCTTCATCAGGCTGAGCAGGCCGCTCACTTCTGTAGCACTGCTGTCCTTGTCCAACCGGTGCATCTCCATTCGCGGGAGTTCGATCAGGGGAACCATGCGGCGCAGCATGTGGCGTGCGGTCCGCTCATGCTCGCAGAACCAGAGATCGATGCGGGTCGCCAGCACGATGTTCTCCGCGGGGATCTGCTCCGTACCGCCGTGGTCACCCAACCACACGGGCATCAGATACAGTGTGCCATACCCCTCAGCCACGGACATCGTTGATCAGGTTCTCGCACGCCTCCTTGAGCATGTCGTACACCTCATGGAAGCCTTCGTCGTCCCCATAGTACGGGTCGGGTACCTCGCGCATGGGGTGGCCCGGTGCGTAGTCCATGATGAGTCTGGCCTTTCCCGCGAGCTCAACATCGGGCGCGAGCCTTAACATGTCGCGCAGATTGTGGGCATCCATGGCCAGCAAGAGATCGAAACGATGGAAGTCGGCCGCCTCGAACTGACGTGCCCGCAGGTCGCTGATGTCGATGTGCTGGCGGAGCATCGCGGACTGTGCGCGTTGATCCGGGGCTTCGCCCACATGATAGCCACCTGTACCCGCCGAGTCCGTCCGAACGTCCAAGCCTCGCTTCCTCGCAAGTTCGCGAAGCACGCCTTCCGCCATGGGCGAGCGGCAAATGTTACCAAGGCACACCATCAGGATCCTCATCGGTGCGAAGGTGCGGAAAGAGAAAGGACCCTCGCGGGTCCTTTCCATGTCCAACAGGTCGGGGTCAATGTATGCTGAGCTTCTTCTCCAGGTCCTCCAGGTAACCGCGGAACTGCTTGTCCGTTTCCTGCAGGTTGTTCACCGTGCGGCAGGCATGCAGGACGGTCGCATGGTCCTTCCCACCACAGTGCGCACCGATGCTCGCCAGGGAGCTCTTGGTCATCTTCTTCGCGAAGTACATCGCGATCTGGCGGGCCTGCACCACCTCGCGTTTGCGTGTCTTGCTCTTCAACAGTTCGATCGGCAGGTCGAAGTAGTCGCACACCACCTTCTGGATGTAGTCGATGCTCACCTCGCGCGCCGTGTTCTTCACGAACTTGTCGATCATCTGCTTCGCGAGATCGAGCGTCACGGCTTTCTTGTTGAGAGAGCTCTGCGCGATGAGGCTGATCATGGCGCCTTCCAGTTCGCGGATGTTCGTAGTGATGCTGTAGGCCAGGTATTCGACCACTTCGTTCGGAAGGTCGATGCCTTCCGCGTACATCTTCTTCTGCAGGATCGCGATACGCGTCTCCAGGCCCGGTGTCTGTAGATCGGCGCTCAGGCCCCATTTGAAACGGGAGAGGAGGCGCTGCTCCATGCCCTGCATCTCCACGGGCGCCTTGTCGCTGGTGATCACCAACTGCTTGCCACTTTGGTGCAAGTGGTTGAACACATGGAAGAACACGTCCTGCGTCTTCTCCTTGCCGGCGAGGAATTGCACGTCGTCGATGATCAGCACGTCCATCATCTGATAGAACTGGCTGAAGTCGTTCACCGTGTTGTTCTTGACCGCCTCGATGAACTGCTGCGTGAACTTCTCGGCAGGGACATAGAGGATCGTCTTGTCCGGATGGTTCTTCTTGATCTCGATGCCGATGGCGTGGATCAAGTGCGTCTTCCCAAGACCGACCCCACCATAGACCAGCAGAGGGTTGAACGCGGTACCCCCTGGTTTTTGCGCCACCGCATAGCCAGCACTGCGCGCGAGCCGGTTACAATCCCCTTCAATGAAATTGTCGAAGGAGTAGTTGGCGTTCAAGTGGCTCTCGACCTTGATCTTGCGCAGGCCGGGAATGATGAAGGGGTTCTTGATCGGACTGCTGGCCAGATCGATCGGAAGCGCCACGGGGGGGTTCTTCACCTCGCGAGCATTGCTCGTTGGCACCTTCACCGTGTAGGGATGGGCGCTCTGGAAACCGTTCTCCATGATGATGGAGTATTCCAGGCGACCTTCCGTACCCAGTTCCTTGCGGATGATCTTCTTCAACAAACCGATGTAGTGCTCCTCCAACCATTCGTAAAAGAACTGCGAGGGCACTTGGATGGTGAGGACATGATCCTGCAATCTCAAGGCCTTGATCGGTTCGAACCAGGTCTTGAAGCTCTGCGGGCTTACGTTGTCCCTGATCACCTCCAGGCACCGTTCCCAGATCTTCTCGTGGTCTTTCTTCATGGAAGGGTGGTGGGGTCTGAAAACTTTTTTGTCCGAGTATCGATCTCGCTGGAACCGTTGATGACAAAGGATTCCGCGTGACCGGGCGACAAATATGGACCGAAGAAAGTGAAAAAAAAACTCGGCGCGAACTTGTCAGCAAGGAAATATTTCACATGCGCATCGTTCCGCAGCGACACTTCTGAAATCCTTGTTGGGCGCGGGTTGTAGAAGGTACTGCGCAGGGTGGTCATGACAGCGGGGCGGTTCGCCGTACGCGGGACGGATCGTGACATGGACGACTTCGGAACGGGTCGGGACATCAGGTGTGATCGTGTGGGTCGTTGTTCCCGTGTGGTGCGATCGCAGGAAAGGTACGATGGCCGAACCGCACGGAGCAAGGTGATGGTGGCGCCGTACTTTGCCCCCGATGTTCGAGCATGAGACACAGATACGTGTGCGCTACGGCGAGACCGATCGCATGGGCTTCGTGTACTATGGGGACTATGCCGAGTACTTCGAGGTAGGCCGCGTGGAAGCCTTGCGGGCGCTGGGATTTTCGTATCGTGCGCTGGAGGACGAGGGAGTTTTCCTACCCGTGCGGGAGATGCACGTGCGTTACCATGGGCCGGCGCGCTACGACGATATGCTCACTGTGCGCACCACCATCCCTTCGAAGCCCGGAGCACGCATCACGTTCCGCAATGAGGTGCTCTCGGAACAAGGTGAACTGCTCACCGAAGCGACGATCACCTTGGTGTTCGTTGATCGTGCAACGGGGCGGCCATGCCGACCACCGGAACACCTGGTGCGTGCGTTCGCGCCTTACTTCGGTGCTTGATCATCCACCACAAGGCCGTAGCGTTCGCAGTGGGCCAGAAAGTGCGCGCGCGATCGCTTCGGAACAGCGACGTTCAGCAGGCACGTCCCCTCATACAGCGCATCGATGACGCTCCCTTCCATGGCCAGTAGGAGCGATCTCAATGCCTCCACTTGAGCATGTGTGCAACGCACGTGGAAGTGAGCGAACAGAACGTGTTCGATGGTGCGGTTATCCTCTAACGCCAAGTGGGCCGCTTCGCCATACGCGTGCATGAGCCCGGATCGGCCAAGGAGCGTCCCGCCGAAGTAACGCACCACAACCACAGCGGCGTGGGTGATGGAACGCTTCCGCAACTGACCAAGTATGGGCTTGCCCGCCGTGCCCGACGGTTCGCCGGCATCCGTGCCGCGATAGCGTTCACCATCCGCACCGAGCACCCAGGCGTAGCAATGATGCCGCGCGCTGTGGTGTTCCCGCGCGATCGTTCCGAGGACCGCCTTGAACTCTTCCTCGTGCGCGATCGGGAAGGCGATACCGATGAACTTGCTCGCCTTCTCCCGGAAGACACCTTCGCTCCTTTGCGCGAGCGTGATGTAGCGATCGCCGCTCATGTCCGACCGGCGAGGATGCACACCAGGGCGAGCACCGCGGCCGCGATGCCGAGAAGGTTCAGCCGGCTGAGTCGCTCCCGGAACAACGCCGCAGAGAACCCCGCGCCGAGAAGGATCACACCGATGTTGATCAGCGGGAAGACACTGCTGGCGGGCAAGCCGCTCTGCGCGAGAGAGCGTACCACGAAGTAGACGGAAGTGAAGTTCGCCACGCCGAGCACCGTGCCTCCGATCAAGACCCCTGGGTCCGTGAACGACGAGCGTTGCTTCGAGGCAAGGACGCGTACCGCACCGATCGTACCGGCCACAGCGAAGGTGAGCGTGGGGAAGACCGCCTCTGTGGCGGGTGTGACCACGTTCCGCTGCGCCCACGCCAGCAACAGATCCACCGCTGCGTTCCCTCCGAACAGCACAAGGGGCAGCACCCACGCACCGCGCACCCGGGCCACACCTTCGCTCCAGGTGGTACATATCACCCCCGCGATGGCGAGCGCGATCCCCACGGACACGAGCGCCCCGGGCAGTTCCCCTTCCACGATAACCAGCACCGCCACCGTGAGCACCAAGCTCATCTTGCTCGCCACGGAAGTAGCCGCGACGCCTGCGCGTTGCGTGCTCACCGCCATGAGGTAGAACAACACGATGAAGAGCACGCCCAACAAGGTGCTCGGCAACAGCAGGGAAGAAAGGTCACCGGCCCGCCAGGGTGGAGCGACCACTGAACCGCAAACGGTTGCCACGACATAGTTCACTACGATGGCGGGCAACAACGGGATCCGCCGCCGATCGAAGACCTTGAAGAGCAGAAAGAGGAGCGACAGGAAGACCGCCGCGATGATCACCAGGGCCATGCGGGATCGGGGATCATGCCCAACTTCAAGTTAGGACGGTGGTTGATATGGAAGGTGATGCGATCCGCACCGGCATGTTGCGAGCGTTCCGGGAAACCTTGCAGAACGGGGGCCTTGGTACCCAGGCCGAGGAACACATCCCCGGTGATCACACGTGCCTCGTCCCAAAGTCCGGAGTCGATGAAATGGCCGAGCAGTTCAGCGCCCCCTTCCACCAGTACGGAGCGGATCCCTCGCCTTTGCAATTCGTTCACCAACCCGGGCAAAGGGTCTGAAGCCATGGGCAACGTCACCTGCTCCACCAGAACATCGGCCCGCACCTCATCCGTGAACAACAGGCTAGGCGTAGCGTCGTCATACACCATGGACCCCGGCGGCGTGATGCCCTTCCGATCGAGCACTACACGCAGCGGTTGGCGCCCCGAACAAAGCCGCGCCGTGAGTTGCGGGTCATCGTTCAGCACAGTGCGGCTTCCGACCAGGATGGCCTGTTCTTCCGTTCGCCATCTATGCACGAGCACATCGGTGTCCGGTGAAGAGATGCGTTGCACGACACGTGAGGATCGGGGATGGCGGTCCAGGAAACCATCCTGGGAGCGCGCCCACTTCAGCACGATATACGGTCGGCCGGCCCCCACCGATCCTAGGAACCGGCGGTTCAACCAGCGCGCTTGCGCCTCCTCGATCCCCAACGAAACCGTGACCCCGGCCTGCCGCAACCGTTCGATACCGCGCCCGTTCACTTCAGGGAAGGGATCGAGTTGGGCGATCACCACATGCTTGACGCCGCGTTCCAAGAGAAGATCGACACAAGGCGGAGTTCGCCCATGATGCGTACAAGGCTCCAGGTTGACGAAGAGCACGGCATCGTCCGGAACGGATCCATCACCAAAAGCGCGCAGGCACTCCACTTCCGCATGCGGTCCTCCTGCGGCGCGGTGCCAGCCTTCGGCGAGGATCCGATCCTGTTGCACGAGCACGGCTCCTACCATTGGGTTCGGCGCTGCGGATCCGGACCCCAACGCGGCAAGTCGCAGGCAACGATGCATCCAAGTGGCGCCTTCCATAGGGACGGCAAAGATGGTGGCAGGAACGATGGCCCAAGGCCCGTTTACCTTCGTGGCCGTATGAAACTGGCCGACAATCGTGTAGTGAGCGTGGTGGATCAATATCGTGCGCAATTGGCCCCGCGCTACCCGGAAGGAGAGGTGCGTGCCATCCTGCGCAGTGTGTTCCAAGAGCGCATGGGATGGGATGCGGCGCAACTGGAAGTGAAGCGCTTCGAGTCGATGAGCGAAAGTGAACTGCTCAAAGTCTATCTCCCTTTGAAGCGCCTGGTCGCCGGCGAACCGCTTCAGTACGTCCTGGGCGAAGTACACTTCCACGGGCTGAGATTACAAGTGGACAAACGTGTGCTGATCCCGCGCCCCGAGACCGAAGAAATGGTGGATGGCATCGTGAGGTCCGGCATCGTGCCTTCGCGTATCGCGGACATCGGCACCGGCAGCGGTTGCATCGCCCTCGCGCTGAAGAACAGCTTTCCACGGGCCGATGTGGTCGCCACCGACAGCGACCAAGGAGCGCTCCTGGTCGCCATGACCAATGGCATGAAGACCGGGATCGAAGTGCACTGGGAACTCTGTGATGCCTTGGAGGAGGGGTTCCCGCTGGGGTCCTTTGATCTCGTGGTGAGCAATCCCCCCTATGTGCCGGTGGGGTTTACCGATTCGTTGGCGGCCGAGGTGCTGGACCATGAACCGCACTTGGCGCTCTTCGTGCCGGACGACGAGCCGTTGTGCTTCTTCCATGCGATCGGGACTTGGGCGCTCCGATCCCTTAGGCGAGGTGGCTCGCTTTGGTTCGAGACCCACCACGACCAGGCACGGCCGGTGTCAGAGGTCCTTCTTGGCTTCGGGTTCGCGAAAGCCGATGTGCTGTTGGATCTGAGCGGAAAGGAGCGGTTCGTTCATGCGGTGCGTTGAAACGGGACGCATCGCGGAGCGCTGCCGATGCTGTTGTTTTGCGGCGTAGATGTGAAGGAAGGGTCCTTGTCCATGGAGCACGCTGAAGCCGAACGCCGGATCCGCGCATTGAGCGAGGAGCTCGATCGTCACAATCACCTGTACTATGTAGCGGCCAGACCGGAGGTCAGCGACCAGGCTTTCGATGCGCTGCTAAGGGAACTCACCGAACTGGAGGCCCGGTTTCCGGACCTGGCGGACCCCAACAGTCCCACGCAACGGATAGGCGGGGATATCACGAAGAATTTCCCGGTAGTGGCGCATCGCTATCCGATGTTATCGCTATCCAATTCCTACAGCCGGGAGGACGTGGCCGAGTTCGTGGCCCGCGTGGAGAAAGCCATCGGCCAGGTCACTTTCGTTATGGAGCTGAAGTACGATGGGGTGGCTATCAGTCTTTCTTACATCAATGGGCGCTTGCATCAGGCCGTAACGCGTGGCGATGGGGAGAAGGGGGAGGTGATCACGGCGAACGTGCGCACCGTACGTTCCATTCCATTGGTATTGAAGGGCGATGATCTCCCTGCCGAGTTGGAGGTCCGCGGCGAGATCATTTTCACCCGCCGCCGCTTCGAGAAGTTGAACGCCATGCGCGCAGAGGCTGGGGAGGAGCTCTACGCCAATCCGAGGAACACGGCGGCTGGAACATTAAAGCTCCAGGACCCCAAGGAGGTGGCCCGCCGTGGCTTGGACAACTTCATCTATGGTGTGCAGAGCGAGCAACTCGCAACGCGCAGCCACTTCGCGATGATCGAACAAGCGCATCGCTGGGGGTTCAAGACCCCGGATCCGGCGAAGCGTTTCATCGAGAAGGCCGAAAGCGTGGAGGGGATCATGGCCTTCATCGATCATTGGGACACCCATCGGCATGCCTTGGAGATGGCCACGGATGGTGTGGTGATCAAAGTCGACGACCGCCATATCCAAGAGGAGCTCGGCATGACGGCCAAGAGCCCGCGCTGGGCCATCGCCTACAAGTTCCAGGCGGAACAGGCGCTCACGCGGTTGAACGCCGTGAGCTACCAAGTGGGTAGGACAGGTGCCATTACCCCGGTGGCCGAACTGACGCCCGTGCAACTGAGCGGCACCACGGTGAAACGTGCCTCGCTCTTCAATGCCGACCAGGTCGCGCGCTTGGGTCTCCACATCGGGGACATGGTGCGTGTGGAAAAAGCCGGTGAGATCATTCCCCAAGTGGTAGGGGTGGAGGTGGCTTCCAGGCCCCCCGACGCGGCCCCTGTGATCTTCCCGGAGCGTTGCCCCGATTGCGGCACATCACTGGTCCGCTTGGAAGGCGAAGCGCAGCACTACTGCCCGAACGAGAACGGTTGCCCACCGCAGATCGCCCGACGCATTGAGCACTTCGTGGGTCGCAAGGCGATGAACATCGAGGGTCTTGGTGGCGAAACGATCGAGGTTTTGCTGAAAGCCGGACTGATACAAGGCATCGCGGATCTGTATGACCTGCACAAGGAGCAACTGCTGGGCTTGGGCAAGGGTTGGGGCGAGAAAAGCGCACAGAGCGTGATCGACGGAATAGCCGCAAGTCGAGCTGTCCCATTCGACCGGGTGCTGTTCGCATTGGGCATCCGCCATGTGGGCGAGACCATCGCCAGGAAGATCGCCCGATCAGCGGGGAGCATGGACCGGCTCCTGAACATGTCCAAAGAAGAGATGACCGCGATCGAAGAGGTGGGCGAGGTGGTGGCCGATAGCATGCATGCCTTCCTCGCCGCACCGCAGAACCGGACCACGGTTGAACGGCTCCGTGACGCCGGCTTGCGGTTCGAGGTGGAAGCGACCGCCGTTGCGGCCGGTGATCAATTGAAAGATCTCACCTTCGTGGTCTCAGGCGTTTTTGAGAACTTCAGCCGCGACGGCATCAAGCAGGCCATCGAGAGCCATGGCGGAAAAGTGTCGGGTTCCATCTCCAAGAAGACCAACTTTGTGCTGGCCGGGGCGGACATGGGACCTGCGAAGCGGGCCAAGGCCGATGACCTGGGTGTAGCGGTGATCGATGAGAAAGAGTTCATGCGCATGATCGGAAGGGAATGAAACTGCTGGATCGTATCAAGGATTGGATGGGCCGCCGACGGCTGGTGCGCGAAGCCGCGCAAGAACGCCGCCCGGTGGCGCGCAACCTGGCGTCCGCCGCCAAAGTGGGGATCATATTCCACGCCAAGGACGAAGCCTCCTATCAACAGGTGCGCAACTACGTGAAGAAGATCAAGGAGGACCTTGGGATCCACAAGATCATGGCGCTCGGCTTCGTGGACGAGAAGACCCTTCCGAACTACATGGCGCCGAAGCTCCATTTCGATGCCTTCTGCCAGAAGGACCTCAATTGGTACAGGATCCCGGGCGGGAACACGGTGAACAACTTCATCACCGAGGAGCACGAGGTGCTGATCGATCTCACGATGGAGGATGTCCTGCCGGTGCAATACATCCTGGCGAAGAGCCGGGCCCGTTTCAAGGTCGGCCGCTTCGGAGAGTCCAACCGGCATTTCCTCGACATGATGATCGACATGGCCGGTTCGCAAAGCCTGCCGCAGCTCATCACCCAGGTGGACCATTATCTATTGATGATCAACCGGGCGCATCAACCTTCGCTCAACTAGCGACAACACCATGGACGAACGATTCCGTGGCCTGGGTGTAGCCCTGGTCACCCCCTTTCTGGAGAAGGGCAACATCGACTACGCGGGCCTCGAGCGCCTACTGGAACACCAGATCGCGGGTGAAGTGGACTACGTGGTGTTGATGGGCACCACCGGTGAGAGCGTCACCCTCTCCGCCGAAGAGAAGAAGCAACTGCTCGCCGCGGTGATCGAACTGCTGCGTCATCGCTTGCCCTTGGTCCTGGGAGTGGGTGGCAACCATACGGCGGAGGTCGTGCGCCATTTGGAGGAGTACGATCTGAGCGACGTGGATGGCATCCTGAGCGTGAGCCCTTACTACAATAAACCCACGCAGGAAGGGATCTACCAGCACTACAAAGCGTTGGCGCAAGCCAGTCTGCGACCCATCCTCCTGTACAACGTGCCCGGCCGCACCAGCAGCAACATGCTGGCGGAGACCACCCTGCGCCTGGCCCGCGACTTCAAGAACATCGTCGGCGTGAAAGAGGCCAGTGGCAATTTGGACCAGATCGCGACCATCCTGAAGCATCGGCCGAAGGACTTCCTGGTGATCAGCGGCGACGATGCGCTCACGCTCCCCATCCTCGCGTTCGGTGGCGATGGCGTGATCAGTGTGGTAGGCAATGCCCTGCCAAAGGAGTTCAGTACGTTGGTGCATGCCGCCATGACCGGAGACCTGGTTACGGCGCGCGCCGAGCATTTCAAGCTGCTCGAGTTCATGACCTACATCTTCACGGAGGGCAATCCGGCAGGTATCAAGGAAGCTCTGAAGACCTTGGGGATCTGCGGTAACACGTTGCGCCTCCCGCTCGTGAACGTGAGCGAGGCCACCGCGAAGAAGATCTACGGAGCGCTCGCGGATGCGGAGGTGGTGAAGCTTTAGCACCGACGTTTCCGCTGTCATGGATTTCCTCGCCCTCGACTTCGAGACCGCCACACCACAGGCCGATAGTCCTTGTGAGTTGGGCATCGCGATCGTGCGCGGAGGTGAGGTGCGTGAGGTGCGCAGCTGGTTGATCAAGCCACGGTACTGGCCTTCCTTCAGCCCGTGGAACATGGCGGTACATGGGATCCGGCCGGAGCATGTGGCCAACGCACCGCGCTGGGAGGGGATCTGGCACGAGGTGGCCGATCTGCTTGAAGGAGCCACGGTAGTGGCACACAATGCGAGCTTCGATATGGGCGTACTGCGCAGCACGCTGGCCAGTCATGGGTTCGGTCATCCTACCTTCCAATACTTCTGCAGTGTGAGCATGGCGAAGAAGGTCTGGCCCGGCTTTCCCAAGTACGATCTGAAGACGCTATGCTTCCGGAACGGTATCCCCCTGGTGCATCATCGCGCTGGGAACGACGCGGAAGCGACAGCCCGCTTGGTATTGCGCGCTTCCGGCACGCAGCGCTTTCCCGACATGACGAGCTTCCTGCTGAACACAGGCGTGAAGGTCGGTGCCTTCTACGCGGGAGGGCATCGCACGCCGGGCGGGAAGATCACTTCTGTGATGGCGGTACGTTGATATCAACGCTTGACGATGCGCATTGTGCGCTCACCTTCTGTCGAACTGACGCGCAGCAGATGAACACCTGGGGGAAGGCCGTTCACGAAGACCGTGGTGCCATCCCAGGTTGGATGGAACACACGACCATCGGCCGCGACGGCTTCAATGCGGAGGATATCGTTCACGCCGGGTAGATCCACTTGGTCCTCGCACGGTTGCGGATAAGGCACCACTTGGTCCGCTTGGAAAGAAGCCTCATCCACCGCAGTGGAGCAGGGCAGTGCATTGATCAATTGCCAGACCTGGTTATTGAACGAGATGGGGACCAACAACGTGCTGTCCGCAGGGTTTCCCATGCGCACGACGACAAGGCCTTGGCTCGGCACCACGTTCAGCAGCTGGTCGTTCTTACCCAACGCGCTGATCATGTCCGCAGGAGCGTCGGGCATGATCATCCCCGGGAACACGAATTGCAGACCGGGCACCATGAAGCTGCTCTGTCCGTTCAGCCACCAGAGGTAGCCGTAGCTCTCGTTCAAGGACTGCGATGGCGTGGTCATAGCGGTGAAGTAGGCCGCATCGTGGAGGATCGTGTCCGTGTTCCAAATTCCTTCGTTCAGCACCAAGAGCCCATATCGCGCCATGCTACGCGCCTTGCTTCCATAGACGTTGTTGTATCCGCTGGGGAACCAGAAGCCGTCCATACCGATCGGGTTCCGGATGCGGGTATTGAAGTAGCTGCTGAACGTGGTTCCTGTGGCGCTTGCGATCACTTGATCGAGCAAGGTATACGGCGCGTTGTGGTAGGCCCATCGGTCGCCGGGATCGGCGAGATACTCCAGGCAACTCGGTAAAGTGCAATCCACATCGGCCACACCGTCATCGAGGCCGGAGGTCATCGTCAATTGGTTCAGCACGGTGATCTGCGCTTCCTGCCCGGGAGTGGCGCTCGTCCAACCCGTACCCAAGTATTGGCTCGTGGCATCATTGATATCCAGGAAGCCTTCTTCCTGGGCGATGCCGGTAAGCATGGAGGCGAGCGTCTTCCCAGCGGAAGCCCAATACCACAGGCTATCCTGCGTGAAGGCGCCGTAGTAGTGTTCGATCACGATGCGGCCATCCTTCAGGATCAAGAAGGCCTTTGTGTTCCGCGAGCCCACAAAGTCGATCAGGCTGTCGATGCGATCGGGGCACCATCCCAAACTGGCAGGGGAGAGGGTATCCCATGCAGTGCTTCCGTTCGGTGGGAAGTACAGACCCTGTGCGGAGACGTTCAAGCTGAAGGAAAGTCCTGCGACCAGGGGGAGGAGGAGAGCACTTTGCATTGGTCCTAGGACGCTCGTCCGCGCGAAAGGTTCACTTGGCCGCAGGCGCCAGGTCCATCGGCACATAGAGCTTCTTGATCCGCACCAATGGACCCGGGCAGGCAGAGGCATGGCAGTTCGCGCAGGCTTGCACTGTGCCGTTGAACACCTGCTGACGATCCGTCTTCGGCGCATCATACAGCCCTTTCAGTTGCGCGAGATAGTGATCAGCAAAAGCATCGAACGCAGCATGGTCGATATCCAGCTTGCCATCGGTCGGGATGGCGGTATGCATCCGATCGAAATGAGCCGGATACGGGAGCAGGTCTTCGCTGCGGCCCAAACGAAGCCGAGTACTGTCGGTGAACGCGGTCATCTCCCGCATCAACAGTGCGAGTTCGCTGGCCGGTTTCAAGCCCTGCTGCGCCGGAGGTGGAGCAGGCTCCGGGCCCGCCACCGAACAAGCGAGGATGAAGGGGAGCAACAGACCGGTCACGGCCAGGATGGCAGCCCAGCGGCGGATGTCACGGTTCTTGCTCATGGCAGTGCAAAGAAAGGGAAGCGGGAGGGGAGTTCGCCCGGGTCCGCGATCTTCGATCGATCATGGGACCCGCATCAGAAGTACCGGTCGACCCGCAACGGCGCCGTATGTGGAGCGCGGCCGTATTCCCCGCATTGGCGATCCTATTGCTCTGGCTCGTCCACATCATGGGCGAAGCGTATGGATTGCCTTTGTACCGATTGGGGGTCCTCCCGCGCGAAGCGAGCGGGATCGTCGGCATCTTCACTTCGCCCCTGATCCATGGGGACTACGAACACCTTTTCAATAATTCACTGCCGATCCTGGTGCTGGGTTGGTGCCTGCTCTACTTCTATCCGCGCGTGGCCTGGCGCGTTCTGGTGGGCATCTGGCTCTTCGCCGGGACCTGGGTGTGGATCAGCGCCCGCGGCGATCGGCATATCGGCGCCAGCGGCGTGATCTATGGCCTTGCCGCCTTCTTGTTCTTCAGTGGGTTGTTCCGCAAGCGCCGTGCGCTGATGGCGATCGCACTTTTGGTCGTTTTCATGTACGGTGGGCTCATTTGGGGATTGCTCCCCATCGTTCCGCGGATGAGTTGGGAAAGCCATTTGTGGGGGGGGATCGCGGGTGTTGTTCTGGCCTGGTTCTACAGGAAGGTGGAACCCGCGTATTTGAACGACGCGGACATCGTGCTTCTCGATGATGATGACACCGGGCCTTTGGACCACGCATCAACCACGCAGCAAGGCGCGGCTATTCGCATCGTGTACCACGCCGATCCGGGTGACGAGGCGTCGGACGATGAACTCGCCTTGAAGCGGAAGCTCGACGAAGGCCGACAACCCCTGGATCCGGACCGGACGGACATCACTTGGTCCGACAACAGACCTATCCTCTAGCCGCGAGAGGAGCTACTTCGCTTTGTTGAGGGCGGCCACTTCCTTGCCCGCATGCAGCAGGTGTAGCACCTCCCCATCCAACTTGAACGCGTCCGTATTGCGGAGCGCGGTGAGCATCTTTCCTTCCAGATCGGCCGCAGCAGGACAATACATCTTCGTGCTGCCCAAATTGGGGAAGCGGATAGTGCTGCCTTCATGCTCGAAGCCTCCCATTAGGCTGTTGCATCCACCGAAACCGCTGATCGACCTCTTGTCGGGGTCCAACTGTAACCAGGGTTGTTCGGCACCTTCGGCCAAGGGTATCGCTTGACCATCCAAGGCGGTTACGAACCACTTGGTGCCATAGAGGGAGGTCATATCCGATCCAACGCCCTCTTGCCCATCGGCGCACTTGTTCGAACTGAAGAGCACTGCCAAGGCGAGCACTGCGAAGCCGTGCCGCTTCATCTAGTTGTTCAGCATTACGGGCATCACGAGCATCAGCACATCCTCGCCCACCTCGCCGGCATCACCGGGCAAGAGGATCCCGGCCCGGTTGGGAGCGCTCATCTCAAGCACCACATGCTCACATTCCAGGTTGTTCAGCATGTCCATCAAGAAACGGGAGTTGAACCCGATGGTCATGTCTTCGCCTTCGTAGCTGCAGGTGAGCTTCTCGTTCGCCTCGTTGGCGAAATCGAGGTCCTCCGCGCTGATGGCCAACTGGCTCCCACTGATGGTGAGGCGCACTTGGTGGGTGGTCTTGTTGCTGAAGATGCTTACGCGTCGGATGGAGCTCAGGAAGGTGGCCCGATCGATGGTGAGCTTGTTCGGGTTCTTCTTGGGGATCACCGCTTCGTAGTTCGGGTACTTTCCATCGATCAGGCGGCAAACGAGGACCAGATTGTCGAAAGTGAACGAGGCGTTGTTCTCGTTGTAGCTCACCGATACTTCGGCATTGGTGCCAGCAAGCACGTTCTTCACCAAGTTCAGCGGCTTCTTGGGCACGATGAAGCTGGCGGCCTTGTCGGCCTTCACATCGGTGCGCATGTAGCGGACCAGCTTGTGCGCATCGGTGGCCACGAAACGCACGCCCTCTTCGGCCAGTTCGAAGAAGATCCCGCTCATCACGGGGCGGAGGTCATCGCTACCGGTGGCGAAAATGGTCTTATTGATGGCCGTGGCCAGGGTGCCGGCGGGTAATACGAACTTGCTCGGGCTGTCCAGCACGGGGCTCTTCGGGAACTCCGTTCCGCTGAAGCCGGTCATCTTGTACTTGCCCTGATCGCTGATGATCTCGATGCCGAAGTGCTTGTTATCGATACTGAAGGTGAGCGGCTGCTCGGGGAAAGCTTTGAGGGTGTCCAGCAGCAGGCGGGCGGGGATGGCCACACTGCCTTTGTCCTTGGCCTCCACGGCCATCGTGGCGGTCATGGTCGTCTCCAGATCACTGGCGGTGAGGGTGAGTTGCTTTCCGTCCACCTCGAACAGGAAATTGTCGAGGATGGGCAGGGTGTTGCTGCTGGCCAGTACGCCCTGGAGCATCTGCAACTGTTTGAGCAGCGAGGTGCTGGAAAGGATGAATTTCATGCCTGTACGGGATGTGGGTTGCGCTTTGGCCGCAGCCTCAACGGTGACAGTGGCTTCGGACATCGGTCGGATGGTTGGGGGTTCTGCCAGCCCGATCCTTAGGCGGAAAGTGACGAGCGGCGCAAATATAGCCGGGGGCGCAAAGGGCTTGGGCCGTGTTTTTTCAACACGGACGGGCCTTTTTCCACAGATCGGGCCCTATTCGCGCAATGCGGACAAGGGAAGGAGCACCCGATCGAAGGTGAGCCGTTGGACCACCACCAAAGTGGTATCATCCACGGTGGCGTAGAGGCGATCCACGTCCGCGGTCAGCAACTCGCCATCCATGTCACGTTGTCCGGCATACGGCGCCTTGCGGAAGATGGGCACCGTGCGGCTGGAACCGTTCCGGTCCGTGACGGAAAGTCGGTACAGCGGCTGGCTCTTTCGCACCGAATCGCACTGGGCGGGGCTGAGGTTACGTTCGATGAATTCGAAATACATCGTTTTGATCTGGGCGAGCACGCTGTTGGCCCGGGCGGTATCCATAGGTACTTCGGCACCCGAACCGTCGAGCAGTTCCGATGGGCCGTTGGGCTTCGTTCGGAGAACATAGCTGTTCGCCGGATCGGTAGTGTTCTCCACCCGCACTTCGGCGATGGCGTTCAGGGAAGGATAGGCGAAGACCACCGTGCTGCGCCAATCGTCCAGATCGGCGTGGAAGCGGGAGCTGAGGAAACCCGTGAACCCGCTCATCCCCATCACGAAGGGCACGTTCGAGCGACCCGTCCCAGGCTTTTCCAACAACATGTAGGTACCCACATGGTCTTTGGTGCTGTGCCCCACGTACCACACCTTCTGGGGCTGATCGCCGCCTTGGTAGATCTCCACCTTCTTCACCTGGCTGGCCATGATCCGAAGCACGTTCGCCTCCGCGGATCTGGGCACCGGCGCACGCACCTCCACCCGATAGAACGTTTTCAAAAGGAGGTTCACCTTGAACCGATCGGCGCGGAGGGTGCCATTGACCATCCACGATCCGTTCTCCGTGCGTCGAAGGTCCACGGTGCGGCCATCCGGTTCGGCGATGAAGATCCGATCCACGGCAGCCGTATCGGCGATGGCGAAGTCGGTAAGAGGTTGGCTCAGGGTGGAACCGGTATCGCGAACCTGGAGCCACCAGGCCAGCGCGCCCAGCAATGCGAGCACCAGAAGGGTCCAGAGAAGTCGTTTCATGCGGCGCGGGCGTAGGTCCTTCGGCGTACCAGGTGGAAGGCCAGCCCGGCCAGAACGCTCAGCAGGCCCGGTAGGGCCACGTTGAGGATCTGCCAGAACGTGCGCTCGCTGCTGATGCGCGCTGGATCCAACTGCCGGAGGGTGATCGTGCGGGAACGAAGGCTGATGAGGCCTTTGTCGTCGAGCAGGTAGTTCATGGCGTTCATCATCAGCTCGCGATTGCCGTAGATCTTCGCTCCGGCGTAGCGATCGAAACCGAGCATGAAGTACATGCCCTTGGCGGGGTCCACGCGATTGGCGATCACATCCCCATCGCTGATCACGATCTGTGCGGTAGGGCGCCCCTGTTCGCGGTATCCCATGTTGTCCTGCGCCAGGAAGTTCGGCGCCAGGCGATCCGCGAACGCTGAGCGGAACGGGCCCTCGAGCAGCACGGCCACGGGCGCGGGTGTTCCGCCCTTGCCAAGACCGAGATCGAGTTCCACCACGTTCAATGCGATACGTGCGGGGTTCTTGAACACCCGATTGTACGGGCTGGTGGTGAGCAGGATGGTCTTTCGCACACTATCGGTGCCGATGGTGTCCATGCTGCTCACAAAGCGCGTGTGCACCGGATCGATATTGCTCACTACGGGGTGACCGCTTTGCGGAACGAGCACAGGCTCGAAGTACCAAGGGAAGCGCTCCAGCTTGCGCTGGTTGCCATACGGTGTGGTGTAGATCTCGATCGGCGCGCAATTCTTGTCCAGCAACAGGTCCTTGTTGATCCGCACGCCATAGGCGAAGAGCATCTCATCCAGGCCGAGCTCCATGGCCGTGGCCATGCTGAACTGTTGGGTGCGCAAGCTGTCCAGGTTGGCGTTCATCACGTCCAGGAGCCAGAGCACCTTGCCTCCGTTCATGATGAACTGATCGATCACGTATTGGTCCTTCTGCGGGAAAGCGCTGTCCGGCTTGGCCACCACCAGCGCGTCGTACCTGTTCACCCGGAACCTCGTGCCTTCGGGCCGATCGCTCAAGCTGTTCAACTGACCGTCGATGCGCACGCGGCTCACGTCGTACTGTTCGTTCAGCAGGCCGGTGATGTCCTGCACCTGGATCGGCGCCAGTTCACCATGTCCCTCCAGGAAGGCCACCTTGGGGCGGTCGGTGCGCGTGAGCTGCCGGATCGTACTGCTCACTTCGAACTCAAGATTGTTGATCGACCTGTTCACCATATCCGCGTCCGGGGCGCGCAGTTGGGTCTTCAGGAGTTGCAACGGGAGCGTTCTGCCCTTGTAGGTGACCAGTGCACCGGGGAAGACGATCTTCTCGCTGAACCCATCCTTCTCGCGGATGCGGATGCTGCTGTACTGCAACCCTTGTTGTTCCAGTTCGCCATAGATCTTCTTGCGCTCCTTGTCGTTGGGGTCCGCACTGGGATCCACGAACGTGTATTGCAGCTTTTGCGGCGCGGGGACACGCATCTCGTCCAGCAACTCGCGTGTGGCCTGGGAGAGGCGGCGCAGATCGGCGGGCAGGTCACCGGCGAGGTAGACCTTCACGAACACGGCATCGTCGAGGGTCTCGATCAGCTCGTGCGTTTCCGGCTTCAGAGTGTAGCGCTGCTCACTGGTCAGGTCGGCGCGCAAGCGGAGAAAGCCGCCGATGAACAGCACGAGGAACACGATGCCAACGCCCGCCAGCAGTTCGATCAGATCCCGCGATCGGTTCTTCATCGCTCTGGCGCTACCATTTGCGGCTTTGGAGCACCGTGCGCGTGGCGAGCAGGAAGATCGCCACAACCCCAAGGAAATACAGGACGTCCCGAAGGTCCACCACGCCCCGGCTAACCGAGCGGTAGTGTTCCTGGATGCCCACCGCCTTGATCGGCCCTTCGAGCGCGCCGAACGCGTCGAAGGAGGCCATCAGGTCGAATCCCAGGAACAAGCAGAAGCAGAGGAACACGGCGACGAGGAAGGCCACGATCTGGTTCTCCGTAATAGAGGAGGCGAAGGTGCCCACAGCCGCGAAACATGCGCCCAGGAAGAAGAGGCCCAGATAGGAGCCCCAGGTACCTCCTCCATCGATGTTGCCTTTGGGCACGGCCAACTGGGAGATGCTCCACACATAGATCAACGTGGGGATCAACGCCATAAGAACGAGGAGCACTGCGGCCAGATACTTCGCGAAGACGATGGATCCTTCGCTGAGCGGGCGTGTGAGCAGTAGTTCGATGGTGCCATTGCGACGTTCCTCGCTGAAGCTCCGCATCGTAATAGCGGGCACCAGGAAGAGGAATACCCACGGGGCCAGTTGGAACAAAGGGGCCAGGTCGGCATAGCCCAGGTCGAGCAGGCCATCGGGGAACACCCAGAGGAAGAGGCCGGTGATCAAGAGAAAAACGAGGACCACGATATGACCGATAAGCGAGCCCACGAACCCGCGGACCTCCTTGATGATCAATGCACGCATGGAATAACGCCCCTGGCCGCAATAACGGCTTTGCAAGGCGGGCGAAGATAAGATCCGAACCCGGCCGACTTTGGGACCTGCCAGCTATCGGCGGCGTGGCGCAGGCAACGGCGCCCGATCGCTTGGAACTTAGAGCCTGTTCAAGTCCCTTGAGCGATGCGATCCGAGCCAATTTTATGTCGAGGCGCAGCCGGAAGATCTTCGCGCAGTGGTGCCTGCGGGAGCATTTTCCTGTGAAGCATCGGCGGAAAAGGGGCCGGAGCGCGCGGTTGAAGTGATCTTGGACAGGCTCCTAGAACGAGACCACGCTCCGTCGGCGCTTGCGTACGGGCTTCTTCGGGATCTTGTCCTGGTCCGTATCGCAGTAGTTCTTCACGATGAAGATCGAGTCCTTGTCACCCAGGGCCGCGCTCTTCCGCCAGTCGACACAGGCCTCTTCCTTCTTCTTCAATGCGTAATAGCAATCACCCCGATAGAAATAGGCGTCCCGAAGGTCCAGTTCGGCGGTGTCATTGGCCAGCACCTCTCCGAAGGCGGTGATCGCTTCCTCATACCGTTTCATTTCGTACAAGAGGATCCCTGCGCTGATCCGTCCTCCCTGGATATCCGGTTTGAGCAGCAAGGCGCGGCGGATCTGTTCCAGACCAGCCTCCTCATTGAAGAGCGCTCCACGCGCTACGCCGCTCAGGAAGAGTGCATCGGCGTGGTCCTCACGCAGCTTCAGGGCTTTCTCCGCATCCTTCAAGGTCGCCTGATCGTCCTGCAACAAGTAATGGGCACAAGCCCGATTGTAGTAGGCGTCGGCATCTGTGGGATCCAGTTCGATGGCCTTTTCAAGATCGCGCAGGGCGCCTTTCACATTCCCCTCCGTGATCCGCGCGGCGGAGCGGCTCACGTACAAGCGTGGGTTGTTCGGATCCAGGATCTCGCTCTCCTTATAGTCGATCAATGCGAGTTCCAGTTGCTGGTTGCGCTGTCGGATGTCGCCGCGCAGCTTGTAGGCGGCAGCCGAGTTCTTGTCCGCATCGAGCGCCCTTTCCACGCGGACCAAAGCACTGTCCATGGACCCGGCTTCGTACGCTGCCTGCGCGGAAAGGAGCAGGTCGGCGTTGGTCTGGGCCAGCGCGGGATAAGTGAGAAGGGCGAAGATCAGGGTCGGCGTACGGATCATGGGGCGGAAGGTAGGGCGTCCATCGAATGGGGGCGGTGGCAGGACCAAGCCTGGGGCGGTGCGGCGAACATCGCCTTCACCGTGGGCCATACTTGGGCAAATACGTCGGAGCGACGATAGCGTTCCAGATCTTCTGCCGAACGCCAGACGCTGTAGGTGAAGAACACCTGCGGATCGCTGACGTCATGAAGAAGCTCCAGGTGCAAACAACCGGGGGATGCGATGATGCGATGCCGCCAGCCCTCGAAGAGTTCCTGGAACCGCGCCGTTCCTTCTTCCAGGAAGGTCATGCGTACCAGCCGGACGATCATGAAGCCAGGGCCCGCTGGCCACGGAGTTCCACGCGGACCGGATCCTGTACGTGCAGCCCGAAGAGCCGCGATGCACCACCACCGCTGCCTTCCACGCCTTTGTTCACCGCGATCTCCAACATACCGCTCGCTCCGAAGAGCGCGACGCGCTCGCCCTGCGGCACCTCGTCGTAGGTCTGGTTAAGCACAGTGATGTCGTACTGTGATCGCCCGAAAGTGATGCGGAAAGGCTGGTCCTTCACCAACGCCACGAACTGGTCCCGGTGGATGTTGGTGACCACATTGCCGTAGGTGTCCACATGCACCACCACGCCGCGGATGCTCTCGTGGTCCATGGCCGGAATGAAGCCGAGTTGCTGCCGGAAGTTGGCGGTGGTTCCCGCGATGGCTTCCACTGGACCGCCTTGGGCCAGGTGGCAGGCGGCACGCGCGAGCACGCCCTTCACAGGGAAAGCCGCATCGCCCGGTCCGGTCGCCATGCGCAATGCGTGCAAAGCCTGTGGCCTACCGTCGAAGAGCAAGCTGAAAATACCGTTGTCCGCGCCAACGAACCAATGTCCATCATGCGACACCGCCAGGTGGGGCGTCTGCACATCCGCGCCCGGGTTCACACCGATCACATGCACGGTGCCTTGGGGAAATGCGGGGTATGCATTGCGCAGCACGAACGCGGTTTGCGCATTATCGAACGGGGTTATCCCGTGGGAAACGTCCACGATCACCGCCTGTGGAAAGAGGCCCAGGATAGTGCCTTTCACCACCGCGACATAGTGGTCCTTCAGGCCCATGTCCGTGGTGAGGGTGATGATCGCCATGGCGCGTGCGCCGGTGAGGTGGTCCTTGAAAAAGAGCAACGGCTACCTTCGGCCGGTCAAATGTAAGAGCGCTGCGGAACCATCGCGGCGGTCTTCCGCAAAGCGGAACAGAGCCAGTGGGCGAACTCACGATACAGGTCACCGCGGTGGATCCCATCGCTGTTCTCGGTGCCAACGACCAGCACCTACGCATCATCCGAACCTATTTCCCCAAACTCAACTTGGTCGCCCGGGGCGACACGTTGAAGGTGATGGGCGCGGATGAGGACGTGAGCCTCTTCGCGGAACGCTTCGACCAGCTGGTCGAGCATGTGGCCCGCTACAATGAACTGCCGCGCAAGGTGCTGGACGATATCATGGGCGGCGCGCCGGATACCGCCCCCCCGGCGGACGAAGGCGAGGTGCTCGTACACGGGAACGCCGGCCTGCGCGTGAAAGCGCGCACGCGCAACCAGCAGCGCTTGGTGGAGGCCGTGGGCACCCACGACATGGTATTCGCGGTAGGCCCGGCGGGTACCGGCAAGACATACACTGCGGTCGCCCTTGCGGTAAAGGCGTTGAAGGAAAAACAGGTCCGCAGGATCATACTCACGCGTCCGGCGGTGGAAGCAGGGGAGAATCTGGGTTTCCTGCCGGGCGATCTTCGCGAGAAGCTCGATCCGTACTTGCAACCGCTGTATGACGCGTTGAAGGATATGATCCCGGCAGCGCGTTTGGCGGAGCACATGGAAGGCGGCGTCATCCAGATCGCCCCGCTCGCCTTCATGCGCGGCCGCACCTTGGACCACGCCTTTGTGATCCTGGATGAAGCGCAGAACGCCACGCTCCCTCAGCTCAAGATGTTCCTTACGCGCATGGGGCGCAGCGCCAAGTTCGTGATCACCGGCGACCTGACCCAAGTCGATCTACCGCGCCAAACGCCCTCGGGTCTGAAGACCGGGATCAACTTCCTGAAAGGGGTGGAGGGCATCGCCATCATCGAACTGGATGAGAAGGATGTGATCCGCCACGAACTGGTGACCAAAGTGCTCCGCGCCTTCCGCGAGATCGAGGGCACACGTGACGAGAGCGAACGCCCATGAGCCTGCCGGCGACCCTTCTGCGATCGGACCTGAAGCACCCGCTGATCACCGGCGTCTATCACGGCAAGGTGCGCGACGTGTACACATTGGCCGATGGACGCATGATCCTCCTGGCCAGCGATCGCATCAGCGCCTTCGATGTCGTGCTTCCGCGCGGTATACCGCACAAAGGGCAGGTGCTCAGCCAGCTCAGTTGGCATATGTTGAACGCCACCGCGGACATTGCCCCGAACTGGGCGGTAGCCATGCCCGATGCGCAAATGATCATTGGGCACCGCTGCGATCCGGTAAAAGTGGAGATGGTGGTGCGCGGCTATCTCAGCGGCCATGCGTGGCGGCAATACAGTGCGGGCCATCGCGTGCTTTGTGGTGCGCCCATGCCCGAAGGCCTGCGCGAGAGCGATGCCTTCCCGCAGCCGATCATCACGCCGAGCACCAAGGCCGACGCCGGCCACGACGAGGACATCACGCCCGATGAGATCCTGCGCCGCGGACTATGCACGCCGGAGGAGTGGGAGACCATGTGCCGTTATGCCCTCGGCCTATTTGCCAAGGGCCAGGCACTGGCGAACGAACGCGGTCTCGTTCTCGTGGACACCAAGTACGAGTTCGGCCGCAAGGATGGACGCATCCTATTGATCGATGAGATCCATACGCCGGACAGCTCCCGGTACTTCTACCGCGATGGCTACGAGGAACGCCAGGCGAACGGCGAGCGGCAAAAACAGTTGAGCAAGGAGTTCGTGCGCGAATGGCTGATCGCGAACCACTTCATGGGCAAGGAGGGGCAAGAGGTACCCACCATGGACGACGCCTTCGTGCAGAGCGTGAGCGATCGCTATATCGAGCTCTTTGAGCGGATCACGGGGCAGCGGTTCCAACCAGCACCAGCGGGCGATGCTGAAAGCCGCGTACAGCGGGCGTTGCAGGCTTACCTCGGTTGATCAGTACCTTTGGGCCGCAGTGCGGATACAGCGCATTTGCTGCGGGTCGGCTACTTCACCAACTCCATATCCTTGATCCCGTCGTACTTGGGTTCCAGCGCCCAGGCGCCGGTCTTATCGATCATACCCCAGAGCTCGCCTTGCTTCACGGCGCAGTGGCCGTTCTTGAACTTGCGGGCACCTTGGAACTTGGGTTCGATCGCCCAGGCGCCGGTCTTGTCGATGAAGCCTACTAGTTCGCCACGTTTGCCTTCGGCCAACCCCTCGCGGAAAGCTTCCAGGCCGGTGGCATCGCTCACGCGCATCTCCTTGCCGGCTTTGTCCACATAGAACGTCGCGTCGCCTGATTTTACGCGGGCCATGCCGCTCACGGGATCGAAGTCGGTGGCCGCGTCGAACTTGGGTTCGATCACCCACTTGCCGGTCTTGTCGATGAAGCCCACCTTCTTGCCCGCGTCCTTGGCCCAGGCCAGGCCGTCGCTGAAGTACCCGACCCCCATGTACTGCGCGGGGATCACCACCTTCTGGTCGCCATCCATGAAACCGTGTTTCTTGTCCGCGGTCACGAACGGCGCGAGGCCTTCCACGAAACTCTTCACATCCACCACGTTCGCGTCCGCGATCGGCGCCTCCTTACCGTCCGAGCTGAGGATGTATTTCTTCTTGGCGATCTCCACTACGGTATGGCAGCCATCGAAGGCATCCACCTTGTCGTACTTGGCGGGTACCGCCAACTTGCCTTCCGTGTTCATGAAACCCCATTTTTCGCTCACCTTCACAGGCGCCAGGCCGCAGGCGAAGCCCTGAACGTCGGTTTGGAACAAGCCCCCGATCAGTTCGAAGTCGCTCACCTCGGTTTTCAGTCGCTCACCCTTGGTATCGATAAAGCCCCCCTTCTTCGTAGCGGGGTCGTTCACGGCCGCATAGCCGCTTTCCGTGAACCGGAAACAACTCTTGTAGGTGGGAGGGACCACCATTTCGCCCTTGTTGTTGGCGTAGCCCCATAGGTCGGAGCCAGCTGGTTTCACTTGGACGAGCAACGTTTGAGCATAGCCCACAGTGGCCAAAGCGAGCGTGAGCGCAACGGAAAAAATGGTCTTCATGACGTAGGGGTGTGATGAACGACCCGAAAATGGCACAAAGACCGGACACCTACAAGGCCTTCCGTCAGGAATTGAGGGTCGGTGTCCCTCAGGTCACTCTGTGTTCTGGCCAAGCCCAAGCCGCTCCTCCAATGCGTGCTGCATGTTCCGGAGCATGGCGCCTTTGTATTCGTCCGCTTCGGCGGCGGATGCGTTCCGCAGACGGGCGATGCTCGTGCGTACGGCACGCTCGGGCCAGATCTCCTGGTTCTCCACCACGGTGAGGCACTCGAAGCACTCATCCGCGGTGCCGGCGATCGCGGTGGATACGAACACGTCCAAATGCTCGCGTACATCGAGACCGGCGTTCCAGAACGTGGCCAGGATCGTGGTTCGAACGGGCTCCAGGTCGGGTACATCGAGCGCGGCCAAAAGTTCAGTTGCGGCATCCTTCACCTTCACTTCATAGAGCATTCCGGTAATGCGCTGCCTTACGCCGGTATCGCGCGCGCCGGCGAGGGCGTGCAGCAAGGGTCGTATGGAGCGGGCATCGCCGCGCTGCTCGATAGCGGGGAGAGCACCGAGCACTTTCGCGTCATCAGCGCTCAACAACGCAGCGAACACCTTGTCCATGGAGGGAGCTTCAGCCATGGATCAAGCAGCGACGGCCGCACTGGCGAACGGGATCGGCACGGTGCGCGAACGCAACATCGTGGCCACCTCCTCGTCGTTGCGGTAGTGGCCGCTCAGGTTCACGTAATGGCGTGCGAGCAGGTCGTAGCGCTTCAGCATCAGCCATGCGAAAACATGGAGGAAGTGGATGCCGTCGAACACGATCGCATCATGCTTGATGTAGTCCGCGAGGGTCTTCTTGAAGAAACCCGGATGCTCCGTGTAATGCATGCCGGCCTTGATGTGATGGCTGATGTGGTAGCCATCGTTCCAGCACTTGTGGTTGTACTTGGTATTGATGCAGGTGATGCTGTTCCAGTAAGAGTTGGCGGGGTCCTCCGCCTTGAGGAAGGCATGCTGGGCCCAGTTGCCCATCATGGAAATGAGTCGGAAAAGGACGAAGGGGATGATGAAAACCACCACGGTGGCGGCCCAGTCCACGAAGCAGAGCGCGGTGCAGAGGGCGATGAACAGCAGTTCGCCCCGTACGCTGCGGTACATCAAGCGCTTGCGTTTCTTCATGAAGAAGTACGCGGCCAGGTGATAGATGCCTGCGAAGAGGAAGCGCCCGAAGTAGTGCGCGAAACCGAGGATGGAATCGCGCTGGTAGGGCATGGTGGTGCTATCGTCGTCCTCCAAATTGTTCTCGGCGTGGTGCATGCCGATGTGGTGGGCGAAATAGGTCTCCGGGGAGTGGCCGAAAAAGGGTGCCAATATCCACGGGATGTAATGGTTCAGGTACTCGTATTCCTTCTTGAACAGCGGGCGATGGCTGGTGCAGTGCAGCATGAGGCCGAAGGGGCCTTTGAAAGTGGCATTGTTCAACCATTGGTAGGCCACCGCCGCAAGCGCCCACCACCAGCCTTGCACGAAGGGTAAGAAGAGCAGCACCCCGAGCGGGATCACGGTGAGCGTGATCCGGATCGAAAGGTGAACGAACGGCAGATCGCGTTCGTCGCGGATAAGCTTCAGGAAGAACCGGTCCGTCGCGCTCCACTTCAAAGGCTGCACATAGACCGGATCGGTGATCGTACCGAGTTGTACCATTCTGGCGCGAAGGTCGGGACAGTTGCGTCATCGACAAGTGATCATCGTCAGCGACCAGTAAGGGTCGACGAAAAGGCGACCGGGCTCCATACGGAGCCTTTCGTCAGTATGGGACAGGTAATGGTGGTCAGAACGTGATGAAGCTGCTGCGCCCGGGACCGCGCTTGAACTTGTAGCTCACCTCCAAGTTCAGGTAGCTGAAACCGTCGGGCAGAGCGGGATTGCCACGCACGCTCGTGCGGGGAT
>JAGNSU010000008.1:52324-59354 GCA_017987895.1 Flavobacteriales bacterium
AATGGTGGTCAGAACGTGATGAAGCTGCTGCGCCCGGGACCGCGCTTGAACTTGTAGCTCACCTCCAAGTTCAGGTAGCTGAAACCGTCGGGCAGAGCGGGATTGCCACGCACGCTCGTGCGGGGATCATCGATCTCTCCGGTGGTACCCCACCCGGTCGGGTCGCTGATGTAGCGGGCCAGTTCTTCGGCACGGACATCACCGGAATACACATCCTCGAGCTCCGTGTAGGAGGCATACCGGTCGCTCACGCCATCCAACTGGTCCGTAAAGAAGGAGTAGTAAGAGAACTCCACTCCGAGGGACAGTTTCCGCGTGACCATGTAGCGCACACCCATACCCATGGGTATACCGATATGCCAGGGGCTCAAGCGATCGATCACGGTGCCTTCCCCTGCAGCGGTGCTTCCTTCGGTGATCCAACTGAACAGGTCGGTCTCCGGCTTGCCATCCTGTTCGATAACGGCGGCGTCGCTCTCGGGCGTTCCGCGAGGGGCGTTCCGTACGGTACCATCCTCCCAGAAGTAGTACCGGTTAGCGGGGTCCACGTCGCCACGGAAGAGGTCGGCCTTGGGGCGACCATAGTAGACGCCTAGGCCGATGTAGAAGTAGGCGAAGAATTTCTGCTTGAAGAGCGGCTGATAAGGCTCGCGGTAGGCGTTCAGCACGGCGTGTACACTGAGCCCGTACAGATCGGTGCGGAAGTTGAGCCCACGGCGATAATTGCGAAGGTCTATGCCGCTCACCCCGCCCACAGGATCCGCTTCGTTGTAACCGATACGATGCCAGCTGAACCGGCCCTCCATGGTCACCGCGCGGGTGATGTAGCGCTTCCGGTTGGTAAGAAAATCGCGGAATGTGACGGCCATGCCCGGCCGGATGCTGCCCCATTGGATCGCCCCTTCCTCGTTGCCCAAGTCGCCGAAGTAGGTGGTAACCCCTTGTGCCAAGCCGATCTCCACGTTGCGCTGGCCGCTAGTGGCGACCGCGAACAACAAGGAACCCACAAAGAGCGTAGCAGATCGTATCATGCCGGTCTGAAGCAGGTCCCGAAGATATATAGGAAGACGGGGGGAAGGGAAGGGGTTGCCTGCGATAAGGGCCGGGTTATCCACGACGAGCACCGAAAACGGCGGTACCGATGCGTACCATGGTACTCCCCGCAGCTACCGCCACCTCCACGTCGCTGCTCATGCCCATGCTCAGGATCGAGAACGCTCCGGGGTCGAACGGACCCTTCGCCCCGACCGTTCGGAAAAGTGTGTACAATCCTTCCATCTCCGAACGGATCCGGTCTTGATCCTCGGTGAGCGAGGCCATGCCCATCAACCCGCGGACCCGAATATGGTCGCGTCGCACTAGCTCCCACCGTGTCAGTAGATCCTCCAACTCCCCGGGAGAGAAGCCGTGTTTCGTCTCCTCCTGGGCGATGTGGACCTGGAGCAGGATGTCCAAGGTCCTACCCAGCGCCAATGCGCGCTTCTGTAATTCATCCAGAAGGCTCTCGCTGTCCACGCCATGCACCAAGTGGACGAAGGGCAGAATGTACTTGACCTTGTTCCGCTGGAGGTGTCCAACGAAGTGCCAGCGTATGTCTTCAGGCAAGAAGGGTCGCTTTTCCCTCAGCTCCTGCGGATAGTTCTCGCCAAAGTCCCGGTGTCCGAGATCGTACAGCGCCTGGATCTCTTCCACCGTGCGCGTCTTGCTTACGGCAACGAGGGTAACGTACGGTGGGAGCGACGCCTTTACCGCCGCGTAGTTGCGTGCGAGGGCGCTCGGATCCATCAGGCTTCCTCCAGTGAATAGATCAGCAAACCACTGCGCAGCTTCGGTTCGATATAGGTGCTCTTGGGCGGCATGCAGCAGCCGCCATCGGCAACCCCCTTCATTTCGGCGAAGCTCACGGGGCGGAGATGGAAGGCCGCTGCGGCTTCGCCGGCCTTCACCATGCGTTCCAGCTCACGAGTTCCAAGAGTACCTGGCACGAACTTCACATGGGGATCCGTGCGCAGATCGTGGATACCGAGCACCGGATCCAGCACGGCATCGCTCAATACCGAAGCATCAAGCCGGTCCGCCGGGGATACATTCCCCCCGGGACGGGGCAATTCCAATGTGTACCAGCCCTTGCGCGAGCAGACCTGTACGCATCCGCTGGCCGGTGGGGCGGATGGCATCTCCCCAAGCCGGTCCAAACGACCCACCCTGGAGAGGGCTTCCAGGAACTCATCGGTGTCCATGCCGCCCAAAGAGGTCACCGCTCGATCGAAGTTCCGGATATGGAGATGTTCCTGGGGCACGATGAAAGCCAGGCACCAGGCCTTGGGATCCTCCGCGAAAGCGCCCGAACTCTCGGCCAGTCTCGCGCTGCTCGCCAAGCGGTGATGGCCATCGGCGATGTAGAGGGCAGGGATCGCCTTGAACTCCGCCTCCACGGCGCGGAGGACCACGGGATCGCTGACGGCCCATACGCGGTGGCGCACCATGTCCGTGGTACTGAAATCGTAGATCGGCCGTGTGATCCATGCCGAACGCAGCGCTTCGTCGAACGGTTGGGCTCCCGGTGCCGCAAGAAGCACGGGCTCCGCATTTATTCCGGTGGTTTGGAGGTACTCCTTGAAGAGCTCTTCACGCACTTGGAGGGTGTGTTCATGCACCTTGACCTTGCCGCCACGATAGTCGCCCACGCTCACCGAAGCGACGATCCCACGGGAGAGCAGACCCTGCCGGCTTTGCTCGTAGAGATAGATACAGGGCTCGGCATCGCGCAGGTACCAGCCGTGGCCCACGAATTCGTTCCACTTCCGGCGCACATTGCTGAAGCGCTGCTGCCGGCTGAGGTGTTCGTCCTTGCCGTGGTCCGGGTGGATGACATGGAGGAAGGAGTAGGGGTTGCCGATAAGCTTCTCCCGCATCTTCTCCTCGGAATAACTCACATAACTGCGGCTGGCGACCAGATGCGCCTTGTCCGGCACCGGCCGCCAAGCGCGGAAAGGACGCAGGCGGATCATTCCTGATCCGCGGTCACTTTGGCGCGGAAGGCGATGATCAGATCGGCGAGCTCATCACCGATCCGGCTTTGGGCTTCGGCGGTGGCCGCGCCGATATGCGGGCTCAAGCTCAACTTCGGATGGGCGAGCAGGTCGGCCCGGGGTTGGGGCTCTCCCACGAAAACGTCCAGCGCGGCAGCCTTCACGCGTCCATCGTTCAAAGCGTGCAGAAGCGCATCCTCGTCTATGCTCCCTCCACGCGCGGTGTTCACGATCACCGCACCTGGCTTGACACGTGCCAGCTCTTCAGCGCCCAGCACGGGGCGTCCGTCTTTCTGGGCAGGAACGTGTAGACTAATGGCATCCGATCGGAGAAGGAGTTCATCGATGTCGACTTTGTCCACTGGCACCTCGACCAAATGGTCCCCAAGCTGTAGGGTCACCGAGGTCACCGAGCAATGGTGGTCCACATAGATCACGCGCATACCGCAGCCCAGCGCATATTTCGCCGTCCACTGGCCGATCCTTCCGAACCCGATGACGCCCAATGTGCGGCCACGCACCTCGCCGCCCTTCTCGTATTCCTTCTTCAGATCTTTGAACTTATCGAGGCCTTCGACCGGCATGCGACGGTTCGCCTGGGGTAGGCCGCGCATCATTCCGAAAAGATGGGCCATCACCAGCTCGGCCACCGATATGGAAGAGGAGGCAGGCGTATTGATCACGGAAAGGCCACGTTCCTTGGCATAGGCGACATCGATATTATCCATGCCCACGCCGCCGCGACCGATCAACTTCAGGTCGGGGCAGGCATCGATCAGCTCCTTGCGGGCCTGTGTGGCACTACGCACGAGCAGCACGTCCACACGCTCCTGCTTCAGGCGTTGGGCCAGCAGGTCCTGGGGCACATGGTCGGTACTGACCTGGAACCCTGCCTGGGTGAGGCGTTCCTTGGCGGTGGCACTTAGGCCGTCATTGGCGTGTACACGCATGGATCAACCGTTCTTTTTCGCGAAGTCCTCCATCACATCCACGAGCACCTGCACGCTCTCGATCGGGAGCGCATTGTACATGCTGGCGCGATAGCCGCCCACACTGCGGTGGCCGCGTATCCCGCTGATGTTCGCTTCTTTCCAAAGGGCATCGAAGGCGGGTTCGAGCGCCGGATCGGCGAGCACGAACGTGGGGTTCATCACACTGCGGTCCTCCACAGCGGTGGTGCCTTTGAAGATGGGGAGGCGATCGATGGCATCATAGAGGAGCTTGGCCTTGGCGGCATTTCGCTTCTCCATGGCGGCTACACCTCCCATTCTCTTCATCCACTCCATGGTGAGCATGCTCACGTAGACAGCGTAGACCGGAGGTGTGTTGTACATGCTCTCCTTGCTGGCGTGGTTCTTCAGGTCCAGCATAGGGCTGAGTTTACGGCCCGTATGCCCGAGCTTTTCGGGATCCATGAGATACACCGTGGCACCCGCAGGTCCCATGTTCTTCTGGGCACCCCCATAGATGAGCGCGAAGTCGGCCACGTTCACCGGGCGGCTGAAGATGTCGCTGCTCATATCGCAGATCACCGGCACAGGGCTTTTGGGGAACTGCTTGTACTGGGTGCCGAAAATGGTGTTGTTGCTGGTGAAGTGGAAGTAGTCGGCATCCGCAGGGATGGCGAAGCCCTTCGGGATGTAGTTGAAATTCTTGTCCTCGCTGCTGGCGACCACGAGGGTCTCACCGATCAATTTACTCTCCTTCACCGCGCGGCCGGCCCATTCGCCGGTGTTCGCATAGGCCGCTTTGCCTCCTATCTTCATGTAGTTCAGGGGCACCATGTGGAAGCCAAGGCTGGCACCACCACCCAGGAAGACCACCTGGTAGTTCTCCGGTGCGCTGAGCAATTCCTTCACCAGGCTCTGGGCCTTCACCATCACCGCTTCGAAAGGCTTGCTCCGATGACTGATCTCGAGGATGCTCAGGCCGCTCCCTTCGAAATCGAGCACCGCCTGAGCGGCTTGTTCCAGTACTTCCTGAGGAAGGATGCAAGGCCCGGCGCTGTAATTGTGGACCTTGGGTTTTACGGCTGTGATCATGCGTTGCGCGTTGGACGGGGCAAAGGTAGGGCCGCTCCGAAGAACCCTCCAGGGCCAACCAGCTGTGTTACCAACGCACTACACGCTGCGTCCATCGCCTGGAGCCGTTCCTGACCTCCAGCATATAAACGCCGGAAGGAAGGCTGCTCAGATCCTGGCGTAGCAGAAGCTCGTTACCGGCCATGCGCGGCGCGCTTCTTAGCACCACCCGCCCAGCGGCGTCCATGACGTTCAGTTGGGAAGGTCCGATCATGTCCGAAGGGGGGGCGATATGTACCATACCGCTCGTGGGGTTCGGAAAGACCATGAGCGCATCATCGCTCGTGACCTGTGCCGGCGTCGTTACAAAGAGGGTGCTATCCATCACGATATCCTCATCGCCGGGCTGGTAGTTGGCCCATATGAAATAGCACAGGAACATCTCACTGTCCGTGGTGCTTCCGTTGTACATGTCCTGCGGTGGGTTGTGCGGATTGTCGGGATTGAAGATCGTGTTGTCGTAAACCGCCTCGCTCTTGATCACCGCCCCGGCCGGTATCACCTGCACCTGTTGGAAGGTGTAGTAGCGCTGCCAATGGAAGTCCCATTGCGGGATATCGATCAATGGGACGGTATCGCCCGCGTATTCGAACCAGACCTTGTAGGACACCCCCACATGGTGCATGTGCGGACATATGGAGACGAAGGAGGTCGTGGCGGTGACCGTGCGTTCCTGATGGAAAGTACGGACGGTATTGGCCGGTATCTCCAAGGGGCCATCGGTCATGTGGGAGGTGTTCAGCAACCAACCTACGCTCACGGGCCGGACACCACCACCGACAACGAACTCCAGGTTCATTACAGTGGAATCGACGAGGCCTTGGGCACCGGGGCCATAGTGGATCTCGATCACGAAGTCCGCGTTGGGCGGTACGGCTATGCCCCACTGCGGCGGATAGCGCACCACGTTCCCGCCCGGTTGCCATGCGTTCATGTAGAAACTATAGGTCGGCGATCCGGTGTTGCTGTTGAAACCGGGCAATGGATCCAGCAGGTCGTTGGCGAGAGAGGCCCCTGTGTTGTCGTAGGAGATATCAGCATGGTGTACGACGGAGTCCAGCCCGGAGAAGACCTCGATCGCGTTCACATAGATGGTCGTAGGGAAGGGGTTCTCGATCACGAACCAGCGGTACTCGTCCGTATTGTACTGCAGAGTGTACGGCGGAATGGCCACCTGGAAGTCGATCGTATCGAGCAGTGAACCGCCCGGCGGGAACTCCGGTGGAGCGGGCTCCAGCAAAGGATCGCCGAACGGGGCGCCGAAGTTCACCCAGTCGACCACGGCGTCGATCTCGCCCTGCGTCAGCACGTTCTCGTGCGCGAAGTGGCGATAGTCGGGGTCAGCAGGCCAGGGCGGCATGTGCCTGGTGTAAACCGCTTCCGCGACCACGATCCCGTTCGCCACCACGTCGGCGTTGCTCATCAAGGAAAATGGGCCTATCCCACCGGCATGGTGGCATGAGGAGCAATGGCTGTAAATGATATTGGCCACGTCAGGGCTCCATACGGGATCCTGTGCCCTGCAAGGCGCAGCGCCTATGACGAACGCCAAAAGAGCCGTATGACGAAGACGCATCCTATCGGGAAAGATAGTGCTCCACCACGTCAGAACTTCGAACGCCCATCTTTGGGCGGCGCGTTCCACGGCTTGGTCATATCCAGATCGCGGGCGTCCACATCGCGCTGGAAGAGCCATTGGCCCTTTTCCCAGCGATAGGCATCGTAGCTCAGGTCCGGACCGTTGAAGGCCGGTTGCCCGGCGAGTTCCGGCTTGGTCGGGCTGAGATGGTCGAACACGATGCGTTGCTCGCTTGGATCCAGTTTCAGGCTCATGCTCACCTGGAACGAATACCCGAATACCCGACGGTTCGGCTTGATCTTGCTGGCAGCGGGGCGTGAAGGCGCATCGACCGCGGG
>JAGNSU010000008.1:59454-81969 GCA_017987895.1 Flavobacteriales bacterium
GGTCGGATTACGCCCGGTCGGATCACAGATGCATGAACTCCTTCTTCGCGAGGAGCTGCTCTTTCGTTTCCCGATGATCCGGATCATCCACGCAGCAATCCACCGGGCAAACGGCAGCGCATTGGGGCTCGTCGTGGAACCCCTGGCACTCGGTGCATTTGTCGCTGACGATGTAGTAGACATCCATCGCCTTCGGATCGTTGGCCCCGTCGGCATCGTAGCTATTGCCCGTAGGGGTGGTTTGGGGGCCGTGCAAATTGGTACCATCGGCCAAACGCCACTCCGCACCGCCTTCGTAGATGGCGTTGTTCGGACATTCCGGCTCGCATGCACCGCAGTTGATGCATTCCTCCGTGATCGTGATGGCCATGGTACCTGGGCTACTTTTGTACGCCTTCAAATGGAAGTCTCAGCACGCTGCCGAAATTTCCCGAACGACGGACGCAAATATAGACCGTGACCCAGGCAGGTATAGGAACGCGGCCCGCGCATCACCGGATGGACCTGAAGGACCGCACCGATCCGTTCGTCCAATTGGGCCGTGTGTTCGCGCTGTTCGGTTCCGCTGCCCCGTGGCCGGGACACTCGTGCGGGTTGAACGAGGCTGAATACCTCCAGTTCGACCGGACGATCGCCAGTGCGCACCACCTGAACGGATGGTTCACCGAAGGCGAAGTGCGACATGCTCTGCTCGGGCTCGCGCACCTGCTCGAAGTCAGACGGTTGCACCAATGGCAGGCCGCCTACACAGCATTGAAGGATGATCGTTCGCCGCGCAATGTGGGCTTGATCCTTGCCGGGAACGTTCCGTTGGTGGGTTTTCATGATCTGTTGTGTACGTTGCTTAGCGGTCACTGCGCCAGGGTGAAGTGCTCCAGCCAGGACGCCGGTCTTACGGCCGGAGTGGTCGAGTTGCTCCAGCGTTTTTCACCCGAATTGCATGCCCGGGTCGAACTCGTGGATGGGCGCCTGGGAACGGTGGATGCCGTGATCGCAACGGGTAGCAACAACACCGCGCGGTACTTCGAGCACTACTTCGCACATGTGCCACGCATCGTGCGCAAGAGCCGGGTGAGCGTGTCGGTACTCGATGGGTCTGAGACCGATGCTGAACTGGCCGCGCTGGGCGAAGATGTGTTCCGCTACTTCGGTCTGGGGTGCCGCAATGTGAGCAAGCTTTTCGTCCCGCAGCACTTCGACCTGGACCGTGTCTTCCGGGCGCTGTTCCCCTGGAAGGACATCGTGTTGCACGGGAAGTACGCCAACAACTACGACTACTACCGGGCGCTTTGGCTCTTGGATCGCGAGCCTTTCTTGGAGAATGGGTTCCTTATCGTCAGAGAGACATCCGCGCTTGCGAGCCCTGTCTCCGTGCTGTACGTGGAACGCTACGCGGATAGCATCCAACTGAACGCCAGCTTGGAGACTGAAGCACATGCGATCCAGTGCATCGTGGGCCACGGCTACGTCCCGTTCGGAACCGCCCAAAAGCCCGGACCCGAGGACTATGCGGACGGCGTCGATACGCTCGCCTTCCTGTTGGAACTATAGCTGGGGCAATTACTCGAACTCGTAGCAACCGAGGTCGGGTTGACCATCCCCCCGGAAGACATTATCCAGATCGAAGAACGCTTCGGTGGTACTGACGATGCCCTTATCCCGGGCCGAAACTGACCCCGAGGTCAAATGGAAGTCGGCGTTGTTGGCGTCGGCGAAGGCGGGGTCCTGATTGCGGATGATGAAGTTCTGGTCACCGAAGTGGATCGCATCACTCGTGCTTTGATCGGTGCGGAACAAGAAGCGGTTGAAGAAATAGTCCGTGGTGGCCGCCTCGTCCACATCCACCAGGAACTCATTGGTATTGCTGCCGTAGATGATGCCGTTCTGGAAGGTGCTCGCCGTGATGTCCCGCACCTGGATGTTGCCATTGATATCCCCGTAGGTATTGGTCATGATAAATGCTGGTTCCTCCCGCACATCGTAGGACCAGTAGTTGGCGATGGTAGTGTGGTTGAAGAAGTATTCGCCGCCGCCGGTCAAGGCAACGCAATATTGCCCCGCATCGGCCACAAGCAGGTTGTTGCTTATGATGCGGTAGTTGCGACTTAGGATCCCGGCGGCCGAGCAGTTGCGGATGGCCACGTTGTTGAGGATCAGCCTGGCCGCGCTGGTGGGGGCCAGAGGATCTGAGGGGAAGGTCTCGCACTGGATACCGATCAATGCGTTGCGGATGATCACATCCTTCAGTTCGTTATCCGCTCCGGCTTCGCCCTCGTTGATCCAGATGCGGTCCCATTGCCCGGGCAGTCCCTGGTAGTCCGGCTCCAGCCGATCCCCTTGGAAGATGATCTTCTGCTCCGGTCCACCGATAGCTGTAAGGCGGCCGTACTTATACACCCAGAGCCCCGCGCCGTTGTGTACATAGATCCGAGCCCCCGGTTCAATGGTCAGTGAGTTGCAGGAGTCCACCACCGCATAATTCATTAGCAGTATGGGCTTTTCGGCCGTCCAGATCACGTTCTCCCCGCAGATCTGCACACCATTATCATCGTACCCCCCCGCGATGTAGCAGAAAGCGGGCAGACCCGGGATGTTTTGGAGCGGCGCATCGGCATTGGGATACTTCAGCACATCCTGCCCCCACACCTGGAGCAGCACCTCCTGTTCGGTCCCATTGGTATTGAACCGGATGTGGTCCTCGATCACGAAGGGGGTGTTCACCCCCGTGGCACCGGGCAACACCTCGACGAAAATGAAGATGCTGTCCTTGCCGGCGATCTCCACATCTTCGAAGGTCTCACCTGACACCCCGTCCACGTTGATCCGGAACGGGGAGGGGGCGCCACCGAGCAAGGCGATATCGACCCTCACGCCCTGCGCATTGGGGTTGCGGGCCACGAACCGCTTGGTCACCGAGGTGGTGAGCTGGGAAAAGACGGTGTCGAAAAGTACCTGCTCCGTGCTGAACTCGAGCGTGACACCATCCCCCGTGAATTGGAGGTCTTTGCGGCAACCGGTGGCCAGCAATGCGCACCCAAGGAGGGCAAGTGGGAGAGAGGAACGGGGGTTCAAGGCGTGCAAAGATGTGGACGGTCCGCCTATCCTACGGCGATAGGGCCCGATCATTGCCTACCTGCCCGCTTGGCCGGATCGGCTTGGCCGATTACATTTGCGGCCCCGAAGCCCTAACTGGGCCGGTCAAAGCATACGCTATGAAGGACGGCATCCACCCCAACAACTATCGTTTGGTCGTGTTCAAGGACATGAGCAACGAACACATGTTCCTGTGCAAGAGCTGCACCTCCACCAAGGACACCGTTAAGTGGGAGGATGGCAATGAGTATCCCCTGGTGAAACTGGATATCAGCAACACCTCACACCCGTTCTACACCGGCAAGATGATGCTGATCGACACCGCTGGCCGCGTGGACAAGTTCAAAAAGCGCTACGCGCGTCACGACAAGCCGACTTCCGAACAAGACAAACCCGCTGCTGAGTAAGCGCGTTCCCTCCAACGGAAAGCCCCTCGGATCTCCGAGGGGCTTTTTCTTTCAGGGTGATCCGGGTCAATGCACCTGGTACTTGTCGTTCTTGGTCTTCCCTTCGCGGATCATTTGGTAGGCCTGTGCCACCCGCCGTTTGCGGGTTTCGTCCTGCTTGGCGTCGGTGATCCACTCCACATATTCCTTCTTGCAGCTGTAGGAGAAATGCTCCCAATGATCCCAGGCTTGTTCGTCCTTGTGTAGCACGGCCTCCAGTTCCTCCGGCACCTCCAGGGCCTTCCTCACCGGTTTGGCATCCTGGAGCTTCACTCCTTGCTCGTTCAGCTTGATCGCCTGTTTCAGCAGGTCGACGAAGCCTTTCTCATCGATGCTCTCTCCTTCGTGGAGTTTGTACGCACGGATGCCCTTGTCCTCGCCTTTTTCCAGTGCCTCGAAGAGCTTCTTCGGGTCTTTGACCAGGGCGCCCTTATGGAACCATACGCTTACGAAGGCCTTGTGGGCATGTAAACCGAGCATGATGCCGTCCATATCGAAGTGGGGGCTGTTCCATCGCCAGGTCTCTTCGATACGGGCATCCGTGTGGTGTACCAGCTGCCGAAGGCGGACCAAGAGCTTCCGCTTCCATTCGTCCTGCTCGGAGATGTAGAGGTTGATCTGTTCGGTAGGGGCGATCATGGGTCGATGGGTTTACTTCTTGGCTTCCTGCTCGAACTGCACGGAAACCGGGAAGGTGGGTGAATTGCCGTCGAGTTTGAGGCAGCCTGTGAAGGCGATCTCGTTCGGCCCTATGCGCCATACTTGACCGGGCCGCAGCACCAGATAGTCATCGGGGTAGGCCTGTCTTGATTTGGTGGTCCCGTCCGGTTTGAACTCTAAGATCATGGCCTCGCCGCCACCTTCCATCACGGGCACCGCCTCGCCAAGTTTGCGGCGTTCTTCGTTCTTGAGGTCATCGTTCAGCAGAACGTACAATTGATCCGCATGGACTAGTGCCTTGGAGCGGCCGCCCTCCGGGCTCTCCAGGCTCATCTCGCGGTCCACCAGGGTGTACCAGAGCGGTTCGCCGCTCGGGTCCAGACGAACGATGTGTAGATCTCGGTTCACGTAACTCTCCCGGGTGATGGGTTGGTTCGCGAAGTTCTTGGATTGCGTGGTGCGCAATGCGTTCTCGTCGGCAAGCAACGCGATACCGCCATCGCTGAACACCTGCATATCCTGCACGCCGATATCGACTTGGAGTTGCTTCTTCTCACCGACCATGTTCATCTTCAGGTCATGGGTCTTGAAGGGACCCCAGGCAAGGGTTCCCCGGTCCAGAGTGGTGAAGAAGATGCCTTTGGCTTGGTCGCGGCGCAGGTCCGGATCGCTGTAGATGCCTGCCACCACCAGATCTCCGCTCTTCCGTAGCTCAAGGCGGGCATCCTGCACATAGTCGCTCCCAGGTAGATCCAACGCCACTACCTGCTGCCCGATACTGTCGAGACGGAATACGCTGAACGCATAACCGATCTGGCCTTTCACCTTGGGTGCAGGGTCGGTGACCAGCTTGACCAGATGCCATACCGTGCCCTTTTCGTCCAACAACGTGTTCATCACCGCCATTTCGCGGGCGCTGGCGTCGGGCTGGATCATCCCGGTCCAGTAAAGGCTGAAGTCCTTGTTGACCACGATGCTCATGTGCGGTGCACCGGCCTTGGTGGTAGTGCTGGGGTCCAGTTGCAGCATCAAGCGCGTACTGTCCGTGCTCAATTGGCTTCGGAAGCCCACTGCCGTATTGTTCGCGAACCATTCGGGGCCCTTCAGGAAACGGTCGTAGGAGATCGTGAGGAAGTCCTGGGCGCCCTTCACGCCGATCAGGCTGCGGGGATTCATCTCCTGGCGCAGCAACAACAGGCTTGAGATCTCGGGCAGAAGCTTGCTGCCGAAGATCCAGAGCTTCTTCTGGAAGCGCGCCAGACCTTCGATCGCGATGGGCGACTCACCATAGACCATCTTGTAGGGCGCGCTCTTGATCGGACCCAATGTCTCACGGCTATAGGTGACCAGGGACCAGGGCATGTCGCCCTGCGGCACTCCGCCCAACGCGGTGACACGTGCGGGTACTTTCATCCCTACCAGGGCCCCGTCGTCACCTTTTACCAAAGAGATGAGGTGGGTTTCCTCGTCCATACGTTGTCGTAGGTCGGCCTTCACCTTGGTGCGCACCTTCACCGCCTGCGCAACGAGCGGCGCCTGTGCGAGCAGGGCGGGGAGTAGCAGTGCGAGGATGGGGAGGTTTCGTTTCATAGAGAAGGGAAGGCGGCTTGGGAGGGTGAAATTAACCTTGAGGCTTGATGAGGACGATCAAGCCCGTTCGAGGACCACGGCATACCCCTGACCCACCCCGATACACATGGTGCAGAGGGCATAACGGCCTTGGTGAGCTCGCAATTGGAGCGCGGCCGTTTGGATAAGGCGGGTGCCGCTCATTCCCAGTGGATGCCCCAGGGCGATAGCGCCGCCGTTCGGGTTGATACGCGGATCGTCGTCAGCCAACCCCAAGCTCCTCGTGCAACTCAGCACCTGAGCGGCGAATGCTTCGTTCAGTTCGATCACGTCCATTTGCTCCAGCGTCAGTCCGGCGCGCTTCAGGGCCAATTTCGTCGCGTGTACCGGTCCGATCCCCATGATGCGCGGTTCGACGCCCACCACGGCCCCGGTCACGATCCGGGCCAAGGGCTTCAAGCCGTGGTCCTTCAAACCGCGTTCGCTGGCGATCAACGTTGCGGCGGCACCGTCGTTCAATCCACTGCTGTTGCCAGCGGTCACGCTACCGTTCTTTCTGAAGGCGGGCTTCAGCCTGGCGAGCGCCTCCAGGGTGGTCGCGGGCTTCGCGAATTCATCCGTAGCGAAAAGCACGGGATCGCCCTTGCGCTGAGGAATGGGCACGGGCGTGATCTCCTGGGCCAAGCGGCCGCTGTCATGAGCTGCGGTGGCTTTCTGCTGGCTCCAGAGAGCGAACCGGTCCTGGTCCTCCCGGCTGATGGCATTGGTTTCGAGGAGATTTTCGGCGGTCTCGCCCATGGCGTCCACCCCGAAGCGTTCCTTCATTGCGGGGTTGATGAAACGCCAGCCGAAACTACTGTCGAAAAGCTGGGCATCCCGTCCGTAGGGCGTGCTGGTTTTGCTCATCACCCAGGGGCCGCGGGTCATGTTCTCCACGCCTCCGGCGATGAAGAGATCACCTTGGTCCGCCACGATGGCGCGAGCGGCCTGGTTCACAGCGCTCATACCACTGGCACAGAGGCGGTTCACGGTTTCGCCTGGAACCGAAACTGGAAGCCCGGCGAGCAGCAAGGCCATGCGGGCGACGTTGCGGTTGTCCTCACCGGCCTGGTTCGCACAACCGAGGATCACATCCTCGATCGCGGCCGTATCCAATGCGGGGTGGCGCTCCAACAGGGCCTTGAGCACATGTGCGGCGAGATCGTCAGCGCGCACGGGCGCCAGCGTACCGGTAAAAGACCCGATCGGGGTGCGGACGGCATCGACTAGATAAGCGGCATTGGCCATGTGGCGGATATGGGGTGCGAAGATGCATCACAACGCTTTGGCGTGACCATCAAGCTCCGGGCTGGGTCGGACGGCTACCTTCGGCGCATGGACCCCCAGCAAATGGCCGAGCGGGTAGTGGCCCGCATGTACGACCATGACCCGTTCAGCATATGGCTGGGGATCGAGCGGGTTGAAGTGGTACCGGGCCGCTGTGTGTTGCGCATGGTGGTGCGGGAGGAAATGATGAACGGCTTCGCCATCGCCCACGGCGGCATCACATATAGCTTGGCGGACAGTGCCCTTGCCTTTGCCTCCAACTCCCACGGGATCCAGGCGGTGAGCGTGGAGACCTCCATCACCCATACCCGCCCGGTGAAGGCCGGCGACGTGCTAACGGCCACCAGCGAGGAACTCAATCGCTCCACGCGGTTCGCGACCTACCATATCACGATCACTGATCAGGCGGGTAAGGGGGTGGCGCTCTTCAAAGGCACGGTGTTCCGTACGGGAACCGCCTGGGAGGTGTGATAGGCATGGACCGATCGCTCAAATAGCCCAGGTCAAAATTCGCCAACCTCTATCCCTAGTGGCGGTCGGACAATACACGATCCACTTGGAGCTATTACTTTCGGTTCATGCCGGCCGTCGTTGACAAGGTATGCCTGGAGTGCGGGGAGAAGATCGCCGGCCGAACCGACAAGCGGTTCTGTTCTGACGCGTGCCGCAACCAGTATCATTACCAGGCGAACAACGCGCCGATCAACTACGTGCGCAATGTGGTGAACGCCCTGAAGCGCAACCGTCGCATCCTATCCGAACTGAACACCGGGCCCGAAGGCAAGACCCGCGTGCATCGGGACAAACTGGTCGAGCGGGGCTACAATTTCATGTATCACAGCAACACCCATCGCACGAAGATGGGTAACACGTATGTGTTCTGCTTCGAACACGGGTATTTGGAACTGGCGGAGAATTGGTACATGCTCGTCCGGAGGGACGAGTACCTTGCCCGTTCAGGGGATCTTCCTGCGGCCTAGGCGGCAGCCCAGATCAGAAGGACGATCGTCCCCAAGATCAGCAGTGCGAGCAGCACGGGGCCGCCGATCTCGTTCTCTTCGGCCTCTTCCGGGAAATGGCCTTCGTGGTGGTCTGCCATGGTCGTTCAGGTACGGCGCAAATATAGGATCCGGCGTTGTGTATCCGCCTTACGCCCAACGCATCCGTCAACAACGATCAGTGCAAGGAGCGACCCTCGTGGGGGGGGGGCAGGAACTACGGCGGTCAGTTCAAGCTGAAGGTGGGCTGGCGGAGCACCATGCGTGCGATCACCGCGCTTTCATTATTGCGCATGCGACGGATCATCGCAACGACCTGCTCGTCCAACTCTCTTTCAGTGAGCGTCGCCAAGTCCTTGTACACCGGCAGGCTGCTGCGGCTTTTGAGGATAAGGGAGATCTTGTAGGCGCGTGACATGATCCGGTTCCATGAAGAAGACGTACGGTGCCGTACGAGGGATGCCTGTCGGGGTTGCCCGAAGCGGTGGTTTTCGACGAACGGTGGGACCTGGCCAGGATAGGGAGGGCGGCCCATTGCCTAGAAGTCAACAGGATACGGCTAGGGGGTGGGACAGCTTCCGTGCCAACCCAGCGTTCTTGGTTCACAGTTCTTAACACCTGCTCGTTCGCGATCACGTTCCGTTTCGCGGATGGCCCGAGGCGGGCTATCCTTGGGTGGGGGGGCTTCAGATCACAGCCCCGCTCGCTTCGCTCACGCCTTTTTCATGCCCGTCGAGCCCAAGTTGACGCAAGATCACGTTCAGCTTCGCGGATGGCCCGAGGCGGGCTATCCTTGGGTGGGGGGCTTCAGATCACAAGGCCCGCTCGCTTCGCTCACGACTTTTTCATGCCCGTCGAGCCCAAGTTGATGCAAGATCACGTTCAGCTTCGCGGATGGCCCGAGGCGGGCTATCCTTGGGTGGGGGGCTTCAGATCACAAGGCCCGCTCGCTTCGCTCACGACTTTTTCATGCCCGTCCTCGCTCATGCTGCGCATGGCTCGGCCGTGCATGAAAAAGCCCCAGCGACTTCGTCGCCAGGGCTTGTGATCTGGTCGGGGTGAGAGGATTCGAACCTCCGACTTCTACGTCCCGAACGTAGCGCTCTAACCGGGCTGAGCCACACCCCGAAGTCTCTACCCTGCCAGTGGCTTGGGCGGCTAGGGCGGCAAATATAGAGGCCCCGGGCAATGGCGGGATCAGGCGTCGAACTTGTATCCGATGCCTTTGATCGTCTTGATGCGCTCCTCACCGATCTTCTCGCGCAGCTTCCGGATATGCACATCGATGGTGCGGTCACCAACGAAAAGCTCATTGCCCCAGATATGCGAGTAGATCTCGTCCCGCTTGTACACCTTGCCCGGCTTGCTCATCAACAGTACCAAAAGCTCGAACTCCTTCTTGGGTAGCTGCATCTCTTCGGTCCCCTTGTATACCATCACCTTCTCAAGATCGACCCGGATGCCGTTGGATTCGAGCATCATGCCTTCGGGTCGGTCGCTGGCGCTGCGTTTCAACAGTGCCTTCACCTTGCTCACGAAGACCTTCGGACGCACCGGTTTCGTGATATAGTCGTCCGCGCCGGCCTCGAATCCAGCGATCTGGCTGTAGTCCTCACCGCGTGCTGTGAGGAAAGTGATCAACGTTTGCTTGAACTCGGGGAGCGACCGCAACTGCATGCATACTTCAACACCGTCCATACCCGGCATCATAATGTCGAGCACGATCAGGTCGGGGCGTTCCGATTTGGCCAGCCGCAGGGCATCCTTGCCGTTCGGCGCGGTCAGTACGCGATAGCCTTCACGTTCCAGATTGTAGCGCAGCAGTTCCAGAATATCGGGTTCGTCGTCCACCAATAGCACCTTGGGTGCTTGCACACTGGCCATATTCCCTTCAGTTGGCTGCAAAGCAAGTGGGGGTTGGGGTGGGTGGGATAAAGGTTCCGTCAATATTAGGTTAAGCTACCGATCATAGCGCCCTCTGGTCGATCGGTCGCACCATTATCTTCGCCGCCCTAAGCGGGAGTAGCTCAGTTGGTAGAGCATCAGCTTCCCAAGCTGAGGGTCGCGGGTCCGAGTCCCGTTTCCCGCTCAAGGCCCCGGGTCGCCGGGGCTTTTCATTTCGACACTGCCGCCGTCGCTGCACCCCTCCGTCCACCGATATTTGGCCCCCATGACCAAGCGGCCCCCAAGCGCGACGCCACCATTGCGCGTAGTGGAATTGTTCGCGGGTGTGGGTGGGTTCAGGCTCGGGCTGGAACGAGCAGGTGGGTTCCGCGTGGTGTTCAGCGATCAATGGGAACCTGGCCGGAAACGCCAGCACGCGGCTGAGATATACACGGCCCGGTTCGGGAGGGCACACTTCGAGAACAAGGATATCGCCGAAGTGGCGGTGGAGGACGTCCCCGAATGCGATGTGCTGGTGGGCGGCTTCCCTTGTCAGGACTATTCGGTCGCCAGCACGCTGAAGAATTCAAAGGGCTTGGTCGGAAAGAAAGGAGTGCTCTGGTGGCAGATCCACCGGCTGCTGTCCGGGGCCAAAGCGCCGCCCGCCTACTTGGTGCTGGAGAACGTGGATCGATTGCTGGGATCCCCGGTGGGACAGCGGGGTAGAGATCTGGCAGTGATGCTGCGATCGCTCGACCTGCTCGGTTACGCTGTCGAGTGGCGGGTCATAAACGCAGCGGAACATGGTATGCCCCAAAGGCGCCGACGGGTCTTTATCGTCGGCTATCATCGCGGAACCCCCAAGTACAAGGCTGCGTGCAAGGCCACTCCGGCAGATTGGCTGAGCCGTGAAGGGACGTTGGCCCGTGCCCTGCCGTGCTCTGTGACCGGCGAAGGCCTGGTACAGTTCAGCATCGCGGAGAACCTGGACACCTTATCACGGACCTTCGGTAAGGACCAGAAGACCACGCCGTTCCGCAACGCCGGTATCATGGTACAGGGCCATGTGTTCACCGGCAAGGCGATCGCCGCTGATAAGGTGGAACCGATGACCCTCCGGGACGTCCTCCAGCGAGAAGAGGATGTTCCTACAGAGTTCTTCATCCGCAAGAAGGACCTTGGCCGATGGAAATATCTGAAAGGATCCAAAAGCGAACCACGCACGGTGAGGGCCAGCGGGCATCGCTACCACTACTCAGAGGGTGCCATGGTCTTCCCCGACCCACTGGACCGGCCAAGTCGCACGATAGTGACCGGCGAAGGAGGGACCGCGCCTTCGCGGTTCAAGCACGTGGTGCGCACCCCGAGTGGGCGGTACCGCAGATTGACACCGATCGAACTGGAGCGCCTGAACATGTTCCCGGACGATCACACCAAAGGAGTGTCCGATACCTGGCGCGCCTTCTTTATGGGGAATGCGCTCGTAGTGGGGGTGGTGGAACGCATCGGTAAGGAATTGCGAAAGCAAGCGACCAGCCTCAAGGACGGTGCGGGCAAAAGATCCTGAGGATCGGGCCGATAACCCCGGCCGATCCGGAACCATGCGACCCAACCTACCCAACCACGTGTGTGCCATCGCTCTGTTGGTTATCTCCGCAGGATCATTGTTCGCTTGCCAAAGCGTTCCGTCCCGATCATCCGATCCGCAAACCACCGCTCTATCCATGGAGAAAGACACTACAATGCCAGCGCGAACCGATACCATCACGCTCGGAGCCGGCTGCTTCTGGTGTGTGGAAGCGGTCTTTGTGGAACTGAAGGGTGTTCATTCGGTCACATCCGGGTACATGGGGGGGCATGTGAAGAACCCCGGCTATCGTGAAGTATGCACCGGGAACACCGGGCATGCGGAGGTGGCGCGGATCATCTACGATCCCGCCGTTCTCGAGCTGGGCGAACTGCTGGAGGTTTTCTGGCAGACCCACGACCCCACCACGCTCAACCGGCAGGGAGCGGATGTGGGCACGCAATACCGTTCGGCGATCTTCTATCACAACGAGACGCAGCGCCAGATCGCTGAGAAGTACAAAACCGAACTCGATGCCAGCGGCGCCTTCCGTGCCCCGATCACCACCGAGATCACGGCGGCGGACACCTTTTATCCAGCGGAGGACTACCACCAGAGCTACTATGCCTTGAACGGAGAGCAGGGCTATTGCCAGATGGTGATACGCCCCAAGCTGGACAAGTTCCGCAAGGTGTTCGCCGATCGGCTGAAGCGCTGACATAGGCTCTTGGCTCCGCTCGAGCCTGACCCGGCCGAGGCAGGTTCGAACGCTTTGCTGGTCAGACCCTTGCGGGTCGTGAACGTAGGTCCGTTGATAGCTCGTGCAGGAGGTGGATCACCATCCGGCCGGGGCGTTTACCTTTGGCGCGCCTGAACGGTGATCCCTGAATGGGACCGTGCACCGGGGCGCTACCAAAACACATCATCATGAAGCTGAAATACCCCGTTCTGTTCGGAGCAGCGATCTTGTCCGTGGGGGCCATCGCGCAGGCTGGGCCTAACCTGGTCAAGAATCCCGGTTTCGAGGAGACCACCAAACCGGTCACTACCTGGGACCAACTGGATAACGCCACGGGTTGGTCCAACGCGAACGCCGGCTCGGTGGACGTGTTCAACAAAGACGCCTGCTACGTGGGGGCGCCGGACAATGACCTTGGAAGCACAGCAGCCTTCGAAGGGGAGCGTTACGCCGGGTTCGTAGCATACAAGGACGACCAGCGCCCGAACCGGGTGAAACGCTTCTTGAACCATGATGAGAGCCCATTCCGTCCGGCTTATCAACAGTACAGCGAGTACCTCCAGACCGAACTGGCTTCACCCTTGACCGCAGGTCAGGAGTACGACGTTCTGATCCGCGTCAAACTCGCCGGGACCAGCGACCGCACTGTGAGCGGGATCGGTGCTTACTGCTCCCCGGTGAAACTGGAGTATAACCACCGTCATTTCCTTACCGAGAAACCCCAAGTGAGCACCAGCCAACAAGTGGCTGACAAGGCGAACTGGACGGAAGTGAAGGGCAGCTTCGTAGCCGACGGAACGGAAAAGTTCATCATCGTAGGCGCGTTCCCTTCCGCAGGGATGGAGAACGCCAAAGCCATCGAAGGCGGGGACAACCAGCGCGCGTATTATTTCGTGGATGGCGTAAGCCTTTCCATCCATCCCGAACCTGATACGGATGCCGATGGTATTCCTGACAAGGACGATCAGTGCCCCAATGAGGCGGGCTTGGCGAACCTGGGTGGCTGCCCGGACCGCGACGGTGATGGTCTCGCCGATAAACTGGACGCTTGCCCCGATCTGGCCGGCCCTGCGGACAAGCAAGGTTGCCCGGATCGCGATGGTGATGGCATCACGGACAATGTCGACCGCTGCCCGGATGTAGCGGGTGTGGCCGCTATGAAGGGCTGCCCTGAACTGAAGGAGGAGACCAAGAAACTCTTCGAGAAAGCACTGACGGGCGTGAAGTTCGAGAGCGGCAAGAGCGTTCTGAAGAAGGAGAGCAACAGCATCCTCGACCAAGTAGTGGTCGTTATGAAGGAGAACCCCAGCTACAACCTGGAGATCCACGGCCACACGGACAGCCAGGGGGATGACGCCAAGAACCAGAAGCTGAGCGACGATCGCGCTGCTGCGGTAAAGAAATACCTCACGGATAAAGGTGTGGACGACAGCCGCGTTCGTTCCTCAGGACATGGTGAGACCATGCCGGTGGCTGACAACACAACTTCGGCAGGCCGCGCGCAGAACCGTCGCGTCGAGTTCAAGGTGGTGTTCTGGGAATAAGGAACACCCGATCGGATCTGGAAGGGAGAGGCGAGCCTCTCCCTTCTTCTTTTTGTACTCCACATCGACCCAGTGATCGACGCCGACCATTATCGGCCAGTATGCGGACACCCAGTGGATGGCGCACGCTCGGTAGATCACGTGTGCTCGGGGCCCGTGTGGCAGGACCACGGTCGATCCAGTGAAGGATCCCTTCCCAGATCGAAAAGGGCTGATCGCTTCGCTCAACCAGGGGCGACCTCATCGCCCGGACCGTCCGGGATCTCCACGAAGTCCAGGGCGATCACGATCCACTGATAAGGGAGCTTCTTGGAGTAGGCCCCGATGTCGGTGGCACCCACCAGTTCCATTTCATCCATTACTTGCTGGTCGCTCCACCGCTGGTCCATCGGCGGGCCCACAGGCGAATCCGAGGGGTTGAAGTCCACCAGTACGAGAGGTGCCGGGCTTTTCAGGGCGGTCCGCACTTTTCTCAAGTAATTGATCCGGTCGGGCAGGTTGGGATAGGAATGGACACATAGCGCGAGATCCGCTTCCCCGTTCTGTAGACCGGTCGTTCCCGGTGGGGCATGCCGGACCTCCAATCTATCCGGGCCGAAACCGAGCGCTTCGGCCTTTGCACGGATGCGCTCCACATTGCCCTCGTCCGGATCGATGGCGATCACCCTCGCGGCACCCGCCTTCAATAGTTCAAAAGCATAGTACCCGTCGCCTGCCATGATATTCGCCACCGTGCTGCCGGGGATCATCGGCACCACGGAAAAGAGCGTGGCCGGCTGGCGCCAACTCGACTCGTCCGCCGAGGGAGTGTTCGGGGCATCGGTCCCGGAGGTACTCGACGAACTTGAGGACGCTCCGTTCTCGCAGGCGATCGCGATGAGAGGCAGGAGACCGATGATCAACGCGGAGCGCAGGTCCATGATAAGAGGATGGGAGGGCGAAAATAATGGAGCGGACCGTGGATATGTCTTCCAATTAAGCCAGGCGCCATGCAGGGCGCTACTTTCGTCGCATGGCCCGCATTGAGGAGGAACTGGTCAGTCGGTTCGAAAGCGAACAACAGAAGGCGGTGCTCAATGTGCTTTTCACCGGCAACTGGTTCAAGGCCACGCATGCGCACATCCTTGCCAAGCATGGTCTCAGCTTGGCACAGTACAATATCCTGCGGATACTCCGCGGTGCCAAGGACCGAATGAACATGCAGCAGGTGAAGGACCGTATGTTGGACCGGGCCCCGAACGCCACGCGCCTCACCGATAAGCTGATCGCGAAGAACCTGGTGGAGCGCGTTCGATGCGACTCGGACCGCCGGGTGATCTACGTGAGCATCACCCGCAATGGCCTTTCCCTTCTTCAGGAAGTGGACCGGTTGATCCAACCCTTGATGAAGGAGTATACCGGGCGTATCAGTACGGAAGAAGCCCGGTCCGTGAACGAGGCGCTCGACAAACTGCGCGGCTGACCGTCGCGGATCCCCAGACCCTATTTCGTAGGCTGTTGGAACACGTGTTCCCAGAGTTGCTCGCCTTTCGCGTTGTGGGCGCGAACGGTCAACACGCGTTGGGCCTTGGGTCCCGAAAAGGACAGGGTGGCAAAACCGCGCTCCGTGACCAGAGTTCCAGGCACCCGAAGCGCGTTCTCTTCCTTCGTTACATAAGGACCGGAGGTGAGCGGTGAACTGGTGAGGTCCAGGATCCAGGCGCCGTTCGGGAGCACCAGGTGGCTTAATTCGGTGAAGTGGCGATCCCCCGTGAGAAAGACCACCCCGGTGATCCCTTCCTGCGCGATGCGGTCGATCAACCGCTGCCGTTCAGCGGGGAAGGTCGCATAGTTCTCGAAGACGCTCGCGGTGCTCAAGAACTGACCTCCGAGCGCCACCACCTTGAAACTGGCATCGCTGTACTTGAGCGCACGGATCAACCACTCCTGTTGCGGCCCACCCAACAATGTAGGGGTGGAAGTGACCACATCCGGCGGGATCCGGTAGGTGCGGTCGTCGAGCAGAAAGAAGTCCACATCCGCATGGCTGAAGGCCGTGGTGATGCCGCGTGGCGCTTCGGGGATCCCACATCCCGGGTTCGGCCAGAACAGATCGAACGTCTCCTTCGCAAAAGCCGCGTTCACAAAGCTGCCGTCGCCATCATTGGGTCCGAAGTCGTGGTCGTCCCAAATGGCATAGTTCGCGGTGCTGCGCAAAAGGTGCTGCATTTCAGGCAGGGACCGTGTGTGCGTGTAGCGATGAAGGAAACCGGTCCGTGATCCCCAATCCGGTTCGCGCAGGTAGATGTTGTCCCCAAGCCAGAGCATGAGGTCTGGTCGCTTCGCGGCGATCGCATCGAAGATCCCATAACCTGCGCCGTAGGGTTTACCCGGCCGATCGTACGCCGGCTCGTTCACATAGGTGCAGGATCCTGTGGCCATGGTGAAGTCGGGCGGGTCGGTGCGGAATTTCCAAAGTGGTTGCGTGCGGAAGCTGAGAGGCTCGCCCAGATCCAAGGGTCTGTCGTCCAGCACCACCCGGTACTCATAGGTGGTTCCCGGCACTACCTGGTCCATGCGGAAGTCCATGGCATGGGCCCGCTCTTGGGAAGAAACCTGTGCTGTGGTGCGCAGCAGGCTATCCGGCCGACCTTCCTTCCAATATTCCAACAGCGCGGTGCAAGGTCCCTTACACTGCAACCAGATCGTGGCTTCCAACATATCGCAATGGCCTGGCATGGGGCCGTTGATAGGCGCCTGGGCGGCAAGAATGGAGGTGGACATCGTAAATAGAAATGTCAGGATGCGCATGCGACAAAGATGGGAGGTGGAGCGACTGATCATCCTCACTATCCAACGGCTCCTTCAGGGTAGATTTGTGGCCTTCGCACCTCCACGGCCTACCAAAACCGCCCACTGCCCACGATGGACTTCAACCTGATCGACGCCTGGCTCGATATGAAGCGGCAACTGCCCGAACTGCCCATCGAGGCCATCGGCGCCCGCTATGTGTACCCCGTCTTCGTCCTCCTCATCGTGCTGGAATATTTCCGCGCGAAAGAATTGTTCGACCTCAAGGAGAGCTGGGCCGGCTTTGTGATGGGTTCGGTCGCGACCTTGATCAAAGTGATCGCCAATGTTTTCGAGATCTCGCTCTACCTGTTCCTGTTCGCCTGGGCCGCACCGTTCCGGGAAGACGTCTTGGGCTATTCGAGCCTGGGCTGGGCATGGTATACCTGGGTGATCTGTTTGGTGTTGGACGACCACAATTTCTATTGGCACCATCGCATCGCGCACAACGTGCGCATTCTCTGGGCCGCGCACCTGCCGCACCACTCCGGAAAGATGTTCAATCTCACGGTGAGCATCCGCAACGGTTGGTTCATAGCGCTCTTCAAGCCGGTCTACTGGCTTTGGATGCCCTTGTTGGGCTTCGAACCGATCATGATCGCCACCTGCCTCATCATCAATTCGTTCTACCAGTTCTTCCTCCACAGCCAGTTGGTACCGTCCATGCCATGGTATGAGAAGGTGTTCAACACGCCGTATGTGCATGTGGTACACCACAGCAGTAACACGGAGTACCTGGACCGCAACCACGGCGGCATCCTCACCATCTGGGACCGCCTCTATGGGACCTGGCAGGATCCGATCAAGGGCGTAGAACCGAAGTACGGTATCAGCCACGACCCAGGCAGCCGGAGCCCGATCACGCACAACCTTTTCGAGTTCCAGGAGATCTGGAAGGACGTGAAGCGTGCGCCTACGCTGAAGGCGAAGTTGATGTACATCTTCGGCCCGCCGGGTTGGAGCCACGACGGCAGTTCCAAGACCAGCCGCCAGCTCCAAGCGGAGCTCAAGACCCGGACGAAACCTGTGCCGGCCTGATATGGCGCGGCTTGGAACGCGAAAGGCCGGATGATCGATCATCCGGCCTTTCGCTCTCTGTGATGTGCGGGTACTATCGGCCACCCAAGCCGAACCACTTCTTCTTCTTGCCTTCGCCTTCTTTTTTGGGTTGATCGCTCTTCTTGTCGTTGGGCTTGCCCTCGAGTTCGCCGAAGAGTTCCTTGGTCAAGGCCGCGTAGTCCGGCTTGCGGCCGGATCCTCCACGATCCTCTTGCGGTCGCGGGGCGCGTTCCGCGGACTTAGGCTGACGGTCTGCCGGGCGCGGCGCCTGGCGTTCTCCCTGCGGGCGTTGTTCACGCGGACGTTGGTCCCGCGCGCGATCATCGCGTTGGGGACGCTGCTGTTCTTGCGCGGCACGCTGTGGCTGCGAAGGGCGATCACCTTGACGGGCGGGTCGCTGGTCGGTGCGTCCCGGCGTACCGTGACGTCGACCGTTGTCCTGTCCGGGATGACGCTGACCATTGCGCGGGGCGCGTTCATCACGGCGCTGCCCTTGACCACGTCCTGGCCCGCGCGGTTGGCGCGGCTCGCGGATCTCGGGTTCGGCCTTCTTTGGACCACCGGTCATGACGAAGGGATGTTCGGAAACCACAGGGATATCCCGCTTGATCAATCGGGTGATGTCACGCAGGAATTCCTTTTCCTCGTGATCACAGAAGGAGAGGGCCTTGCCCGAAGCGCCCGCGCGGCCCGTGCGGCCAATGCGGTGTACGTAGGTCTCGGGGATGTTCGGGATATCGAAATTGATCACGTGCGTCAGCCCATCGATGTCGATCCCGCGCGCGGCGATGTCCGTGGCGACCAGTGCTCGGAGCTTTCCGTCCTTGAAATTCTTGAGGGCCGCCTGGCGAGCGGTCTGGCTCTTGTTGCCATGGATCGCTTCCGCAGCGAAACCCGCTTGGGTGAGGATCTTGGCCACCTTGTTCGCGCCGTGCTTGGTACGGGTAAAAATGAGCGCCTCCCGGATGGTGTCGCCTTGCAACAGGTGGACCAACAATTTGTTCTTGTCCGTGCGGTCAACATAGAACAAGTGCTGGTCGATGGTCTCGGCGGTGGTGCTCTGCGGCGCCACTTCCACTTTGATCGGATCGGTGAGAATGCTGTTCGCCAGCTTGGCGATCTCTGGCGGCATGGTGGCGCTGAAGAAGAGCGTCTGGCGCTTCTGCGGCAGCTTGGCGATCACCTTCTTCACATCGTGGATGAAGCCCATGTCCAGCATCCGGTCAGCTTCGTCCAGCACGAAGATCTCAAGCCCGTTCAAGTGAACGTAGCCCTGGCCCATCAGGTCCAGCAGGCGGCCGGGGGTGGCCACCACGATATCCACGCCGCGTTGCAGCGCGTCGGTCTGCGGCTTCTGGCCCACACCACCGAAGATCACGGTGTGCCGCACCTGCAGGTTGCGGCCGTAAGCGGCGAAGCTCTCACCGATCTGGATGGCCAATTCCCGGGTGGGGGTCAGGATCAATGTGCGGATCGCACGCTTCGCCTGCGGTCCTTTCTCATGCAGTTCTTGCAGAATGGGGATGGCGAAGGCGGCGGTTTTTCCGGTCCCGGTCTGCGCGCAACCCAGGAGGTCGCGGCCTTTGATCAGATGCGGAATGGCCTGCGCCTGGATCGGCGTAGGCTCGGTGTAGCCTTCCTCTTGAAGGGCTTTCAAAATGGGCTCGATGAGCCCCAGGTCGTTGAACGTAATTCGTTCCATGGGTATGCGCCGATGATCCCCGGCGCGGGATAGTTATGGTACGTTCAGGCCATTGTCCCTGAACACACCTTTGAATGTGTGGTTTGGAAGCCCCGTCGATCGGGTCCGGCGTGCAATGATCCGCTGGGGATGGCGCCTGGACTTCGGAATTCCGCAAGGGATGCGGACCTGAATACTGGGCGCTTGGGGCCTGCCCTGAATTCCTCAGGGCGGCCAAATGTACGGGAAGATCCCGAGAAGGTTCAAGAAGTCTCGTCCAGCAAGGGGTTCATAGTAGTTGGCCGATCAGCGATGCACGACCACCAGCTTGCTCGACCGGGTGCGAATTTCTTCCGTGAACAAGGCGATCTGGTACACCCCAGGAGACAGGTCCGAGGTGTCTAGGATAACACGGCCTTCACCACCCTTGATCACGATCGCCCGAACGATCGCACCCCGTGCATCATGGATCATGAGCATGCCGTCGTTCGCAGCAGCACCGTGCGCGAAATGGACGACCGTCCAGTCGTCCGCCGGGCTGGGGTGGACCGCAAGCAGGCCGGGCTTGTCAACGGATGTGTTGATCGACGTGGGCCCTTCTCCGGTGATGGTGACCTTCAGATCATCCACATGGAAGCCGTCCCGCGTGATGGCATCGTTCGAAACCAAGTGGAAACGGAGCCGCGTGTTCTGACCGAGGAAACCGTTCAAGCTCATCTCCTCCGCCACCCAGGTCGCCTGCTTGCCTTCGTAGATCGGTTCACCCTCCACTTGGAATTCAGAACCTGGATGAGTGAAACGGCCGCACAGTGGTGTCCAGTTGATCCCATCGGTGGAAGCCGAAACCTGGGCGTAGTCCAATTCGGCCTCGATGTTCCATAGCGCCATGAAGGTGAGCGTGGCGGAGGTGGCGCCGGTGAGATCGATCGGATCATCCAACGGCATGTCCGCATCGGTGAAGTCGCTGTAGTCGCCAAGGGGTGAATCCGTGTACGATGCGGGGGGCGAGAACCAAACGTCCGTGCTCGTATCCCAGGATCCGCCGGACCAGTTCGAAATGTCGTTGCCGTTGTCCGCCAACACCACGGTGGGGGTTCCATAGAATTTGGTGATCGTGTCGTGGAAAGCGTAGAGTCCATTGCTCACGCTGAGCACCACGCGCACCGGACTTCCATCCACCACCGCAGGATCCAGCGCCAGCCCGATCGAATCCGTTCGCATCTCCAGCATTCCCATCCCCGTGAAGACCTTGGGCGGCGCTGTGCCAATGACGTTCTCCAATGGTGTCAGGCTCACAGTGAAGGTCGCCGTATCCAGCCCGAGCCGCTGGACATCGAATGCGATGTAACCGTTCAAAGTGGGCAGCACGGGGAGCGCGGTTTCCGTAACATGGGCACAGGCTCCAGCGAAATGGGCGACGCCCAGGTTCTGCGGAACGTTGTCACGGCAAAGCGCCTCGATGCGATCTATCTGCGGCCAGAAGCCATCGTAGGCGTTTCCGGTCTCCGGGGTCATCGCGAAGATCTTGTCCTTGGTCTGTTGCTCGCCGTACATCCAGTCATCGGAACTGCCGTTCACCACGTAGTTCACCGTTTGGTCGGACGTACCGAAGAGAAAGCCGTTCCGGCGTGCCGTCAATTGTCCGTGCGTGGCGTACACCGCTGAATCAGGGGTGTAGAAAGAGGGCACATAGCCCCAAGGATAGACCAGCAGATCGCCGTAGCTGTGGTTGTTGAGCGCATGGCGGAACGCGTGCGCCTCGCAGAAGTCACGCATCACCTGGATCTCCGGCTCGGAGAAGGGAGCGGTACCGCGATAGGTCGCCGAGCCACCGATGGGGGACGATCCGGAATCATCGAAGCCCCATTCCCAGCCGTAGTTCCTGTTCAGGTCCACTCCGAAAGTGCCGTCGCCATTGTCCCTCCGGTTCTTTCGCCACATACCGCCGCCGAGCGGGTCGGTGGTCTCGTTCCATACATAGCCGTCCGGGTTGATGCACGGCACGAAGTAGAGTTCGCGATGGTCGATCAAATACGTCGCCTCCGGATCAGTACCGTAGCTCTCCAGCAAATGCCACATGAAGAAGAGGAGCTGCGCAGCGCCGACGGGCTCCCGTGCATGGTGCAATGCGGTGTAGAGCACTTCGGGTTCGTCCTCGTCCACGCTAGGGGAGTCGGAGATGCGCACGAAATGGATGGGGCGGCCCTGTACCGAAAGGCCCATGGACACCTTCGGCGAGATCAGGTTCGGGAAAGCCGCAGCCATCTCATCCAGTTCGTCCTGGATCTGTTGCCAGGTGAGGAAGCCGCCCATGTCGCCCAGCTCGAAATGCTGTGGGGTAGGGTAGTAAATGCCCGAACAGAGATCCGCTCCTCCGCGATCAGTGCTCCTAGCGCCTGCATTGCGAGCGACATAGTACGCCGACACATCCTCGATCAACACATCCACCACGTAGCCGCTCTGCTCCGCCAGCGCGATCTCATCCGTAGAGAGATCCGTGATCAAATACTGCCCTGGTTGATGGGCTCCATGGTCCGCGGCGATACCCAAGCCGCTCAGCCGCTCGATCGTATTGGTGCGGTCGTCCAGATGCACCTTCACCCGGGCATGGGTCGAAGGGGCCTGACCAAGAAGCAGAGAGGACCAAAGGATTGGTAGGGCGAGGGAAAGTGCGCGCATAGTCGTTCAGCAAGGGGCTGGGAAGTTACGCTGGACGCACAGCAGGTCCCGATCAGTGCGTCGCCAGTTTCCGCACCATCTCCTGCGTCATGCTTGAAGCATCCGGCCCGTAAGCGTTCACCAAAACACCTTTCAAGTCGTGCCGGGTGGAGCTGATCGCGTATATGATGCTCTGATCCTCGGGATCGCTGTTGCCCTCGAAGCGATGGAACTCATCGATCTGGAACTCTACAGGATCAAGGCTGAGCCCGCGCGCATCGCACACCACGCAATGGCCGCCGAGCTGCAGATCATCGGTATAGCCGCGCCGCTGTAGATCGTTCACGGCTTCGGAGAGGGTGGAGTAAGCGGGCATGGGATGAAGACGTTCGGAAGACCCACGATTAGCGCTCCGTCAACTTCTTGAAGACTTCGATCCCTTCTGTCAAATTCAATGGACCG
>JAGNSU010000171.1 GCA_017987895.1 Flavobacteriales bacterium
GGTCCGTGTTCAGCACATCCTCCAGCAGCAGGCTATGCAGGCCGAAGCGCTCGCCCACGGTCGTCACCACACTGGTGTCGTCCAGGCCGTCGATATCGAGCCAGGTGATCTCCTTGCCCGCTTCGCCCGCCGCGAGTTCGCTGATGTGCTTCAGGTCCTTTTCCGTGTACTGGTCGGGCGTATAAGTGAACACCTTGATGGTGGTCAGCACACAGCTCTCCGCGCTCACCCCTACGAGCGATCCCGGCGGCAGGCCGGCTTTGTCAGAACGTTTGCGCACACGTCTCATTCTGCGAACGCCGGGGGAGCGGCGCCTTCATACCGGTGAATGATGGTACGGTGGGGGTAGGGGATCTCCACCCCTTCACGATCGAAGCGTTCCTTCACAGCGCGGTTCAGGTCGTAGTGCATCATGCGCGCGCTCATCGCGTCCTTCGCCCATACGTAGGCGCGCAACGTCATCGCGGATTCCCCGAGCGTGATCAGCCGCACGGGCACGGCGGGCTCACCGCGCTCCACGTCGTCGGGTATGCGGCGGTCCATGCAACTGGGGTGCGCGGCGGCTTCCTCCTGGATCGAGCGGATGGCTTTTGCGATGTCGGTGTCGTAGCTCACGGCGAATTCCACCAGCTCGCAGATCGCGCTATCCGTTACCGTGCTGTTCACGATGGTCTCATCGCTGATCTTGCTGTTGGGCATGATCACGCGGCGGTTCTCGTTGGTCACGATCACGGTATGGCGCAAATTGATGTCCTCCACCACGCCGCTGTACCCGTTCACAGTGAGCTGGTCGCCCACGCGGAACGGTTTGAAGCTCACGATGAACACCCCGCTGATGATGTTGGCGAAGGCCCCTTGTGCGGCGAAGCCGAGCAGTGCCACCAGGATGCCCGCGCCGGCGAACATCGTTACCGCGACATGCCGGAACGCGGGGATGCTGTAGATGATGGCACCGAGCGCCACCAGGCCCACCAGGAAACGCACCGCGTTGCGCATAAAGCGGTAGCGCGTGCGGTCCTCATTGCTCTGGTCGCTGCGCAGGTAACCGCGCTTTAGCAGAATGCGGATCACCCGCTCCAGCACCAGCGCCGCCGCGATGATGAGCACCACTTTGGCGAGCAGCAACAAGTTGAAGCCGAGCTTGTCGAGGATCTGCTGTAGCCTTTCGTTCATGAGGTTGCGCCGATCGTGGTGCAGGCACCAAGTGCGGACAAACATAGTACCCGTCCCGGTCGAGAGGCCGCAGGCGTGGCGATCACTTGGCGTTCGTGGCGTCGTGGCGGTGAAAGGCATCCACCGCAACGCTGAGGTCGAGCCCTTAAGCCTTGCGGCAGCAAGAGGTTACGTCAGGTCCACGCGTAATTGGGCACCGTCCCCGATCTCCAGCGGATCCGCGCCTTTGCGGAAGAGGCGGCCGCCGCGCCCTTGCAGCACCATTTCGTGACCTTCCACCTTCAGCAGGGCGCCTTCGCGCAGGCCGATCACGCTTTTGTCCGGGTTGGCCACGAGGAATTCGGCGATGCGTTGGTCGCGCGATTCGCCACCGTGCCCTTCGATCCTCGCCTCCGTGTAGTGCGGGTTGATCTGGAAGGGAACGAGGTCCAGCGCACGGAACGAGGGCGGTTCCACAATGGGCATATCGTTCGTGGTCATGATGCTGGGGCAGGCCACATTGCTGCCGGCGCTCCAACCCACATACGGGGCTCCTGCCTTCGCCTTGGCACGGATCGCGCGTATGAGGTCATACTTGTACAGCAGGCGCAACAGGTGAAAGGTGTTGCCACCGCCCACCATCACGGCATCCGCACGTTGCACCGCACCGGCGGGATCCGCTTCGCGATGCAAGGGGAGGAGCGTATGCCCGAGTTCGGCGAAGATCTTCCCCACCACCTCCGCGTATTCGTCCATGGGATGGGTCACCGCCGCGTAAGGCACGAAGGCGATCGTCATCGGGCGGTCCAGAAAGGCGGCGACAGCCGCGCGGGGCCAAGCGAAGAAGGGTTCGCCGGGAAGTGTGGAATTACTGAGCAGTAGCAGGCGCATGGTGTGGGATCAATAGTGCATGGTGCCGATCAACCGCAGGACGATCCGATCCGGAACACCATCGGTCATCACCGCGATGTTGCGCTGCATCGGCCCTTCCGGCGCGCGGCCGTTGAACTGTACTTCCAACGCCGTGCTCTCCCCCGGAGCGAGTGTGCTCTTACCGGGTTTCGCGGTGGTGCAGCCGCAGTCCGCGGTGATGTCGAGGAGGTTCAAGGGTTTGTCACCGCGGTTGTAGATGAAGTAGCGCACAGTGGCCGTATCGTTGATCAAATGCTGGCCCAGATCGATCAGGGTTCGATCCATCTGCGCGGTAACGCCCTCGGCCGGTGCCTCCAGGAGTTGCTCGATCTCGATGCGGCGTTCACGCGCTGCCGCCACCGCGTATACGGAGTTGGTCAGATCGCCCAGATCGTCGCTCACGCCGGCGGCCGTGCGGTCCTCCCCGAAAGGTGCGGGCGTGATCGTGAGCTTTCCACCGTTCGCGGCACTGCCCTCCAGGTAGGGGATGAACACACCACCATCCACACCGCGCAATTGGTTCACCACGCTTTGGATCCTGCGCAGCGAGAGGTTCTTGTTGTAGTCGCTCTTGGCCAGCGGACTGGCGAAACCGCGCACCACCAGTTCGATGCGTTGTCCTTCGTCCAACGCTTGCCGGAGGACCGGGATCGCCGCATCGAGATCCGCGCGGCCCTGGTCAACTTCGTCGCGGAAGAAATTCACCAACGCAGCGGTGCTCGTGGAGGATACGTTCGCTTTCCGGTACGCCGGGAGCAGCGCCTTGTAGGCATCGTAAGTAGCGTCGTAGCGCTGCACGGTACCGGTGTTCCACGAGCGGGGATCCGGTTCGTCGTTGTGGAAGTAAAGGCGCACCGGCAATTTGCTACGCAGGTCGGTGAGGCGTTCCTGGACGGTAAGGATCGTATCGGCCTTCACGATGTCTTCCGGCACATAGACCTGGGGTGGTGCGGGGAAGGTGAGCAGATAGATATCGCTGCAGCAGGTCTCGCCCTTCTTGGCGAGCGAGCCCACCCGGTTGCTCGTCAACAAGCCGCTGTGCTGTGCCGGATATACCGCCGCGTACAGATCGTTCGCGGGGCTGTTGAACGGCGTGCCCCAGTTCTTCGGTGCCTCGAAAACATCATCGCGGTGCGCGCTCACGAAAATGTCCGAACCACCCAGGCCGGGGAGGAAGTTGGAGCTGAAGTAGAGCTTGGCTTCGGTGGCTTCGTAGAACGGGGTGCTTTCATCGCCCGGTGTGTTCACAGCGCCGAGCAACGGGAAAGGATCGCGCACCGTGTTCCCGTTCAAATGGCCCCACCACAGGTCCATGCCACCCGCACCGCCCGGCCGATCGCTGGCGAAGAAAAGACGCTCACTTCCGTCCACCACGGCCACCATGGGCTGTGTGTTGCGCGAGCCATCGCTCAACCCTTGCAGTTCGGTGATGCTGCCGGTGGCCAGCTCCTGCGCCACGATCGTACACGGCGAGCCGGCCATGCAACGCGTGAAGTAGAGGTATCGGCCATCGCTGCTCCAGGCGGTGTTGGCGCGGTCCTCGTTCAACGGCGTCGTGGTCGGGTAAGGCTGGGGTCCGGCCCAAGTGCTTCCCTTGCTCGCAGCGCGGAAAAGCGCGACGTGGTAGGCAGCGGTATCCTCCACCTCACCCTCGTCGGAAAGTTCACCGCGCAACGAACTGAAGACGAGCGCACCACTCGTATCGCGCCGGGCGCCGAACTCGCTGGCATAGCTGTTCACCGGTTCGGGAAGGTGTTCGATCGTCACGTCCGCCGGATGGGCGTTCAAGCTGTCGGCCATTGCGCAGCCGCGCAAGGCGTGTACCGCGCGTTGAGCAGCGAACGATCCCTTGTCCTTTTCCTTCTGGAGCACCTTCTGCCAAGTGGATCGCGCATCCGCGTAGTTGCCGGTGCACAGTTGCATCTCGGCGGTCCACCGCAACGCTTCGGGATGCTGACGGCCCATGTCCTTGCGTTGCACCTTTTCGTAGAGTTCGGCGGCTTTGTCGTACTGATCGCTCAAGCGGCAGGCTTCCGCCTGGCTCCATTGCAGGGACATGCGGCCGGGTTCCTTCGCCAAGGCTTCACCGTAGAAGCGGGAGGCACCGTAATGGTCGCCGCGCACCATGGCCGCATCACCCCAAGCGGTCCATTGGGCCACGGATTGTGCGTTCACATGCACGAATGATAGAAGGACCAATGAACTGAACAGCGTGCGGCTCGACATGGTTCAGAGCTGATGCGGGCAGGCTTTGAACCGTGCGGGTACGATAGGCTGCTTCCGGAACACGCGCGTAACGCTGATCTCGATCCCGCCCCGGTTGCGGCTGGCGGGCACCAGGTCGCTCACGTTCACATCGTAGCTGATCCCGGCCGTCCAATCGTCGTATTCCACACCGGCGTAGACGTAACCCGCGTCCGAAGCGCGGTAGTAGCCGCCCAACCGCACCGCCCGCACGGTGGTATAGCGGTCCACGAGCACATAGCGGACGCTGGCACCGAGATCGAATTCTTTGAAGCGGCCCTGGGCCATGTATTGGATCATGGGCAGCACATCGACGCGCTCGCTTACTGGGAACTGCGTGAGCAATTGGAAGGTCGTGCGCATGTCGAGCGGCACGGCGGGGCTGTTCAGGAAGCCGATCTTCGGACGTGTCAAGTTGAAGAAGCCCAGACCCACTTGTATCAATTGACGATGCGCGGGGCGGAACCGATACACCGCACCGGCATGCACATCAGGATGCACGAGGGAGCCGCGCGCGAAGGATTCGCCTGTGGCCAAATTGGGATCGTAGTAGAAACCATTGTATTGCGCATCGAACCGCAGATCCCCATCCGTGATGCTGATGGATGTGAGCCCCACCTGCGCACCGAGCGTAACGGCATGCTCTTCCGTTCCGCCGGGCATGAGGGTATAGCTACCACCCAGGCTGAAGTGAAAGGTGTTCATCCGCGAATCACCGGCCTTGTCATTGAAGAGCCAGGCACCCACACCAAGACCCTTCTTGCCGAAAGCGTTCGCCGCATCACCACCCAGGCCGAAGGTGCGGTAGGGCTGCGTAACGGCGCGCCACTGCTGGCGGAAGATGCCATGTACACGGTAGTCCCCATCGAAGGCGCCGATGTTCCCGGGGGAGGAGGCCAATGGCGTGTGGAAGAACTGGGAGAAGTGGATGTCCTGTGCGGAAAGCTCGCCGGGGCTCAAGAGCAACGTGAGCGATGCGAGCCGCAAGCTGCAAGCCACAAGCCGGACCACGTGCGCATGAGCATGTGGCATGTGGCTCGTGGCTTGTGGCTCTCGCATCACGGAAGTACCGTCACGTTACCCTTATTGAAGTAGGTCTGCCCGTCCGCGCACACCACGCGCAGGTGCCACACGAACACCGCCGGATCCACCGGCTTGCCGTTGTAGGTGCCGTCCCATCCGATCGCGGGATCACCGCTCTGGAACACCAGTTCGCCCCATCGGTCGAAGACCTTGAAGTCCATCTCGGTGATGAAGCGTCCGCGCACGAAGAGCACCTCATTGCTGCCGTCCGCGTTCGGGCTGAACGCGTTGGGCACATAGATATCCGGATCGCTGCAGTTCAGTTCGTACACGGTTACCAGCACCGAATCGATCTTGGTGCAGATGCCATCGGTCACGGTAGCCACGAACCAGGTTGTCACGTTCACCACGGCGGTGGGGTTCGCTATGTCGGGATCGCTCACCCCATCGGCAGGGAGCCAGGAATAGGTCACACCTGTTGAAGGTTGGGCCAGCAGTTGCACGGTGGTCCCCGCCACCACGATCGGCTGATCCACGGTTACGGTCACTTCGCTGCCGTTCACGAGGGATACGAACACGGTGCTGCTACCGGTCCAAGTGCAACCTGCGGGAGTGGTCACATCCGCCTGGAAAACGAGTGTTTCGTCGGGGCCCACGGTAGCGATCGCGGTGCCTTGCCCGGCGATCACTTCCGAAGAGGGTGTCCATACGATCGTGCTTCCGGGATCCACACCGCTCAGTTGCAATTGGGCGGTCTCATCCGCGCATATCTCCTGATCGGGACTGATCGCGATGTTCGCCAGCGAGACTTCGA
>JAGNSU010000046.1:0-3081 GCA_017987895.1 Flavobacteriales bacterium
GTTGGCCATTGTCCAGGTCCGCCTCCCGGCGAACGGGGCGCAAACTTAAGACGATGTGCCCAATGGAAACACTTTGATCAAAAAAATGTATCCTGCGAGTGAACATCATAGGGCGGGAGCCCCGATGCGGCACTCGAGATGCAGGCTTTCATGATCGCACGCAAAAATGAACGCGATGCGCAGGGCAGACCCGCGTTCGAAATGCGCGTGGGCATCCACACAGGTCCCGTGGTAGCGGGCATCGTGGGTGTGAAGAAATTCGCCTATGACATATGGGGCGATACGGTGAACATCGCCAGCCGCATGGAGAGCAGCGGCGAGGTGGGACAGGTGAACATCAGCGAAGCCACTTACGCGCTGGTGAAGGTTGAGCCGGGTCTCACCTTCACCGCGCGCGGCAAAGTGCAGGCGAAGGGGAAGGGGGAAATGGAGATGTATTTCGTTGAGCGCAGCTGAGCGGTCAGCGCCGGGGCATTTTCAACAAGAGCCGCGTTCCTTTTCCTGGTGCGGTATGAAGATTCCTCACAGCGTTGATCTCCCTGGCTCGTTCGCGCATGTTGCGCATACCGTTCCCTTCGTATCCGTTCGATGGTGCGGCATGGTCCATCCCTGTTCCATCGTCCTTCACCTCCGATCCCAACTTTCCCGCCTCCTGTGGGTGTACAACGAATACGGCGATGCATGGACCCCGAAACGCGCTCCGTACTGCTCAATCACCTGGGCGGCTTCCAGAGGAAGGCGGGGCTCCTTGATGATGCGGAGAAGAGCTTCCGCGAATGGAAGAGCATGCCGCCGCCATTGGCAACAGGTCCGATGCGCATTGGGCGCGGTGCCGGGTGCGCGTGAGTTCCTTCATAAGTGGCTGTGATGGCCAACGACGCAATGGCTATACCGATGGATACTACTATACTCTGGTATATCCGTGTCGAAAATATAGCAACCGGTCAAACCTTTGCATCAGCGAACCAGTTCCGCGCGCCACCCGATGAACATCGCACTTTGGATCATACAAGGCGTGCTCGCCGCGCTGTTCCTCATTGCGGGAGTGCTGAAAGCGACCCAGCCACGTGAAAAGCTGAAGGTGAACGTACTACCGTGGGCAGAAGATGTGAGCGACGGAACGTTGAGGTTGATCGGCATTTCAGAATTGCTTGGCGCGCTTGGGCTTATCCTTCCCTGGCTCACGGGCATTGCGCCGTGGTTGACGCCGGTGGCCGCATTGGGCCTTACGACCATTCAAGTGCCCGCCATCTTGCTCCATGTGCGCCGAAAGGAACCACAGGTCATCGTATTCAACTGCGCGCTCCTAGCCGCAACACTTTTCGTGGCTGTGGGCCGGCTGGCGGGCTCGCACTGAACCGCGTCGATCCACTTTCAAGACACCAACAAACACCGATACCCATGAAACGCATCCTGATCGCATGCGCCATCGCGCTGCCCCTTCTCTCCTTCACCCTCCTTTCCAACAACTGGAACCTGGACCCCGGACACGCCAAACTGCGGTTCTCCATCACCCACCTGGGCATCAACGACGTGGAAGGCTCCTTCCGCACCCTCAGCGCCAGGATCACGGCCACCAAGGATGACCTGACCGATGCCGTGGTGGAGTTCACCGCTGACACCAAGAGCATCGACACGGAGAACAGCCAACGGGACGATCACCTGCGCACCGCGGATTTCTTCGATGTGGAGAAACACCCCGCCATCACCTACAAGAGCACATCGTTCACCAAGGTGGCCGAAGGACGTTACCGGGTGACGGGGAACCTGACGATGAAGGGCGTGACGAAGCCCGTGGAACTAGACGCTACGGTGCGCTACGGCATTCACCCGATGAACCAGAAGCAGGTGGCCGGGTTCAAGGTGACCGGCGTGGTGGACCGCACCCAGTTCGGGGTGGGCGCCGGCATGGGCGATGCCATGTTGAGCAACAACGTGGAGTTCACGGCGAACATGGAGTTCGCGAAGGAGTAGCCGGCCTTGCATGCCGAAGGCCGGCGTTCCCGCTTCCGGCCTTCGCGGATCGCATGCGGCCCGCGCTGCGGCAACATGACTTCGATCGTCGCCTCCGCTCCATCGTCAAGACCCCTCGCGATGCCCCGGAACTGGACCATAGCTGCCTCGATACCGGCGCTCTTCGCGCTGGCCGGGTGCGACAAGTTCGAGGCGAGTCCTTATGCGACCTCCATGCCGGATATGCCGGAGCAGGTGAACCTGGTGAACATGGCCCGCCTCGCTGCACGCGAGCCGTTCGACGACGACACCGTGACGATCGTATTCACCGGGGAGCCGCAACGGTTCTACGAGGAACAGGAAGCCATCGTGGCCAAGGCCAACAGCATCCCGAACGTGGACCTGTTCATCCTCGCGGGCGACATCGCCGACTTCGGCCTGTTGCAGGAGTTCCTATGGACGCATGAGCGCATGGAACGGCTCACCATGCCCTGGCTGGCCGTGGTGGGCAACCACGACCTGCAAGCCAACGGCGCGCTGATCTTCCAGGAGTTCTTCGGCCCGCTGGACTTCTGCTTCACCTACAAGGGCTACAAATTCCTCTTCCACGATACCAATGGGCGCGAGTACGGGCACAATGGCACCGTGCCGCGGCTGGACTGGCTCGCCGCGCAAATGGCGGACACCATGGCCGATCATTTCATCGGCGTATCACACGTGCCGCCCTTCAATGGCGATTTCGATCCCGCGCTGGCGCAGCCCTATATGGACCAGCTCGGGTCCGATCCGCGGACGATACTCTCCCTGCATGGCCACACGGGAAGCTATGTGGACGAGCACTTGAACAGCGACAGCGTGCGGTACATTGTGTGCAATGCGATGGCCTGGCCGGAGTTCCTGGTACTGCGGATCCACAACGGGGCGGTGAGTACACAGGTGATGAACTACATGGAGTGAGCGATGCGCTGGTCCCGGACCATACTGGCGTGGTGCATGGCGTTGATGGCCACCACTGTGGATGCCCAGTTGCTCCGCAAGGCGCTACCGGGGCGATCCCTTGCCATGCAATATGCGGGCAGCGTGGGGTCCTGGTCCATCGCGGCGATGCGCCACACGCGCAACGAGCGC
>JAGNSU010000046.1:3181-23259 GCA_017987895.1 Flavobacteriales bacterium
CCAACGATCTGTACGTCTATAGCTGGTGGCCCAACCGGGGTTCCATCAGCGTATACGACATCCTGTTCTTCGGGGCGGGAGTGCAGGTGTACTTCAAGCCGTACGAAGTCCGGCGGAAGAGCGGGGTCAGTTCCATGCATCCACAGGGAGAGCGACCTTGATCGTTGATCCGTCCTTCCGCTTCAGGAGGAATTGCACCACGGACGTGTTCAGGTGTTCGGCCATGCGCTCCATGGCCTTCTTCAAGTTGGCAGGCATGTCCCATACACCCGGAGTATTGACCACCTCTGTTTTTCCAGCGATCACGCGAATACCTTTGAGCAACAGCACACCCATGCGCACCATCGCCCTCCTGATCAGCATTGCAACCCTGGAACTGGCCGCACAGGATCCCTTGCGGATCTGGGGCCTCACGCCCAACGGCGGTGCCAATGACAAAGGCACGGTGTTCCGCGTGGATGCGGACGGCAGCAACTTCGTTACCGTATTCGACTTCACCGATGAAAGCGGCTGGGGCCCCGAGGGTGGCCTGTGCCTGGCGCCCAATGGCCTGCTCTACGGGCTCACCACCTTCGGTGGCGAAGGTGCACCGGCAGCAGGCACGCTCTTCACGATCGATCCGGCCGATGGCACGTTCAACAAACTGCGCGATTTCAACCTGGGCAACGGCGGCTTCAACTGGAGCACGCTCATCACAGGCACCGATGGACTGCTCTACGGTGCGGGCTATGCCGGCAGCGATGGCGGTGGAAGCATCTACCGGGTGGATCCCACGACGAACGAATACACCGAGCTGTATGCACTGGACCAAGCCACCGATGGCGGTGCGATAACCGGCCGCTTATTGCAGGCTGCGGATGGCCTGTTCTACGGCACCGCTTCGCAAGGCGGCGCAAGCGGTGAGGCTGGCACCATCTTCCGCTACAACGCCGTAACGGACCTCTTCACCAAGCTGCACGACTTCGATAGCGCCTTGGGCGGACGCACACCGTATGGCGGGGTTTGCGAAGCAGGCAACGGCTGGTTCTATGGCACCACGTACACCGGCGGCCTCAGCGATCGTGGCATCATCTACAAGTACAACGCGGTGACGGATGAGTTCGTGAAGATCCACGATATGGTCGAGGACGATGGCAGCAACTGCTGGAACACGTTGCTCCGGCTTGGCCCGGACCTGCTCATTGGCGGTGTGGCCAACGGCAGCTTAAATAGCGGCGGTTATCTCGTCACGGTAGTGCCCAGTACGGATGCGGTCACCGTGGTCTGGAACGGATCGCTAGCCAACGGTGCCAATCCCATGGGGGACCTGGTGGTTGGACCCGACGGACAGATCTACGGCCTGCTCTCGCAAGGTGGAAGCGGGTTCTTCGGCACCCTCAGCCGCTTCTCCCCGATCACCTTCCAACACACGGTGCTGCACAATTTCACCAACGGTGCCGATGGTGGCCTTCCGCGCGGCGAACCGCTGGTGATCAGTGCCGCTGTGGGCGTCGATGAGGTGAGGGGACAGCCGTTCTTCTCGATCGGGCCCAACCCCTCGGCCGGTGAGGTCATCATACGCTGCGATCCCGCGCACTTGCCGGCCCAGGCACGCGTAGCCGATGCCCTGGGGCGCACGGTGCGCACCATGACCATCACCAATGCTTCAACAACGCTCCACCTCGGCGCGCAGCACGGCATGCATTCCATCACCATTACGTGCGGGGCAGGGTCGTACACGGAACGGTTGGTCGTGGAGTGAATGCAGAAGCCCCGCGATCATGCGGGGCATTTGCCTTGAGCTAGGGGTGCACCATGTAACGCGTTGGTGCAAGTGGTGATCGAGTGGTGGGAGAAGATCTTTCTGGCGCACCCTCAAGCACGACAAGACCACCACTGCCCGCCACAGGACGGCGTGGATCCATGCCGCATCTGTGCACTGTTCATCCGCTACTACAACCACCGCCGCAAGCGATCGCGCATCGGCAATGTCATGCCAGCGGGTTGAATACAGCTTGCGATCATTCAACTGACGTCACGAACTCATTGTCCAAAGGCGAGATCGAGGGCCCGAAATATTTTGTGAGGATCCCTTTCTCATCGATCAAATACTTACCAAAGTTCCAATCCGGTTGATGATCATTCCAACCATTTGCTTCGCTGTTCGTAAGCCACTTATAGATGGGTAGTTGCTCTTCGCACTTTATTACAACTCCCTTCTTGGCTATGGGAAATGTTACACCATAATTCACCTGGCAGAATTTGGCTATCTCATCATCATTGCTTTCCTCCTGTTCTCTAAAATCGTTGGCAGGGAAGGCAATGATGAACAATTTGTCACTGAATCTTTCGTGTAGTTTTTGCAATTCAGCATATTGTCCGGTGTAACCACAATTTGAAGCCGTATTCACGATCAAGACTTTTTTCCCCGCATAGGTGGAAAAGTCGATCTGTCTTCCATTGTTCAATGTTGCCTTTTGTTCATGGAAAGGAATGATGGGTTCAGTTCTATTATCGTTGGTTGCGATCATTCCGTAAGTACCCCCTTTAGCCGCTTTGCGAACAAGCGGATACAGAAAGCGCAATACATTCTGTTTGAATGTGGTCATATAAGGTGGGCGACTTGGGTTGGGCGGATCTGGTGATCCAACACGATGAAGTCGTGGCCCGGCTCATCGTTTTGGATCACACCGAGGTAGAGGACATGCCGCACGTTGGCGCGTTTGGCGGCGTCCACGGCGCTGCGTTTCTGGCCGAGGCGCACGGGACCCACGTCCGTTGTGGCGATCAGCACCAGGGTGCCCACGCCAGCGAACGCCTTGTCCAACGAAGCGGGATCATTGAGGTCGCCCTGGCGGATGTTGACGCCCTGCGTCGCGTAGCGATCGACCTTCATCGGGTCGCGGGCGAAGGCGATCAGCCCTTCGGCCGGAACGGTCTTGAGCAGGTGGCCAAGGACACGGCCACCCAGCCCTCCACTGGTACCGGTGATGAGGATCTTCTGTGACATGGTGATGCGTGTTCGATCGATCGGACACAAAGGTGAGGACACCAAGTATACATACGACACTACTATCCCATAGTATATCAATATCTTCATGGATAGCTTTAGTATGTTTGGGGCCAGCATGGAACTTCAGCGTCCCGCTCACTGGCCCGGATGAGTACAGCCCGAGCAGAGCGGTGGCCCCTTTTCGCAACCTTTGCACCTCCCTCCGATCGCACCAACAAGCCACAGGACTTGAAAGCGCCCATCCCCAACCAAGGCCACATCCGCTGCATCTCGGACTTGCTGCCCACCCGCGACACGTTGGAGATCCTCTCCGGCAAGTGGAAGATCCTCATCATCGTGGCGCTCGCTGTGAAGGGCCGGTCGCGCTTCATGGAACTGGTGCGTGACATCGGCGCGATCACGCCCAAGATGTTGAGCAAGGAACTACGCGACCTGGAGCAGAACGACCTTGTGAGCCGAAGTGTGCAGCCGACCATCCCAGTGACGGTGGAATACGAACTGACGGAATATGGCCGCACGCTCAAGCCCGTGCTCGTCGCCATGCGCGACTGGGGTACCACGCACCGGGCCCGGATGACGGGCAAGGCGACGCCGAAGAAAAGGAAGAAGGCGGCGTGAACAGGCTTGCGCCTGTACTTGAGGCTCCTCCTCCCCTGCTGGCTGGCCGCGTTCCCATCATGCGTAACCACCGGCTGTTAAGCAGGGTGGACCCGTGCTGCCAAGTGCGGCCGGATCACTGACCGTATCTCCCCGTTACGACCGCGGAGGTCTGGTGCATGACAGGCCGTAGCTGCGGGGCATGGCAACACTTCTTGCCATAGGCAAGGGTGAGGGAGGTGCATGGCCGCTACGGAAGCCGCTTCAGATAGATCCCGCTCGCCACCCGCTCCACCGGCCCGGGGGGTAAGATCTGTTGGAAGAACGCCGTGACCCGGTTCAGGAAGCCCGGCACCACTTCGGCCCTGCCCTTCAGCATGGCGCGCACACAGGTCTTGGCCACGGGCTCCGGCCCAGTGCCGAACTTCTTCGCCAGATCGTCCATGGCCTGCATGCCCGCGCGTTCCGTGAAGCCGGTAATGATGCTGCCCGGACAGGCGCAGGTCACGCGCACGCCCGTGCCCTTCAATTCCAAGCCGAGCGCGCGCGACCAGCGCAGCACGAAGGCCTTGCTTCCGCCGTACGCGGCCAGTGTGGCGATGGAGCCGTAGGCCGTCATGCTGGAGATGTTGAGCAGGTATGCGCGTGATGCCAGGCGCAGCAGCGGCAGCACGGCGTGCGTGAGTTGAACGGGCACCTCCATGTTCAGCCGCATCATGTGCAGTTGCTGCTCCACGGGAAGGTCGGCGAAGCGGCCGTACAACCCGTGTCCCGCATTGTTCACCAGACAGGTGAGGGGTGTTCCGGTGGCGGCGATGGCCTGCTCCACACGGTTCGTCGCATCGGGCTCCAGCAGGTCGATGGCCAGCACATGCGCACGCCCGCCGTTGAGCGCGGCGGCTCGAGCGCGCACGGCCTCCAGCGCAGCGGCGGTCCTTGCCACCAACAGCACCGCGAAGCCCTTATGCGCCAGTTCCAATGCGATCGCGGCACCCAGCCCCTGACCGGCGCCGGTCACCACGGCCAACCCGCGATCCCCGTTCCTTCCATTGTGGTTCATTTCACCAAATGATGGAAGCGGTGGTAGAAGGGCATGCGGCTCTTCTCGGTTTTGGGCTCGTACACGCCAGTGATCACCGGGATGTACATCACGCGGCGACGGCTGGCCTCGCCCACCAGCGACGAACGTTGCACGCGGTGCCACAGGTTGCCGTTGTGTACGGTGAGGTCGCCCGCCTTGATGTCAAAGGCCACCTCGTCCGGGTCGGCATGCTTGTCCATGTAATACCTCTTGTGGAAGAGCATGCCCCAGAGGCCCTGCCGGTGCGTGCCGGGCAGCAGGCGCAGCCCGCCGCTACGCGGGTCCTGATCGTCCAGGTGGATGCCCACGTTGAGCATGGTGCCCACGCGCCTACCCAGGAACAGGTCGCGGATGGAATCGGTGTGCCAGCCCATCTGCGTGAAGTTGCTGCCCTCGGCATTCACGTAGTGGTTGATCACCAGGCCGTCCTTTTCGTGCGTGCCCAGCCGGGCGCCGCCGCCCACCAATTGCAGAATGGCCTCGAAGCGGGGATCGCGCAGGAACTCCTCCAGCACGGGATGGTGCTGCGAGGCGAAGGCGAAACGCTGGACCATGGGGCTGCCATCGGTGTTGGTGCCGTACTTGATCGGCGTACCGTTGAGCACTTTAAGGTCCGCGCGGACCCATCGCTGCTCGATCTCCTGTATGGCGGCGATGATTGCGGCCACGGCTTCGGCCCCGATGAACTGTTTGAAGTGCAGGAAGCCGTTACGATCGAAGGCTTCGCGCTGTTGGGGCGTGAGATCGGTGCCAAGCTCGCTGCTCCCCTCAATGATCCGAGGTGCCATTGTCGTGGTGTTTCGTGAAAGGGTACTTATCCCGGCCGCTGTTGCTCCCCACATGAACAAGCCGCGGTTCCGGCCGTGCAGGGGCCTCTATCGCCATGCGGTAGCGTTCGACCCAGCGCATGAAATACGGCCAATGCGACAGGCCATTGAAAAGCGTGATGCCTAGCGCGGCACAGGCGATGCCCATGAGCACGTCGAGGATGTAATGGTGCCCGCTGTACACGGCCGCCCACCAGATCCCGGCGGCGATGACGGCGAAGAGCGCGCGCGCGCGATGCAACCCCGCACGATGGGCCCAATATCCGGCCACCAGCAGATAGGCCGCATGCAGCGAAGGCATGGCGGCGAACACGTTCGAGCTCTTCCCATAGAGCCCCTGGAATATCCCCAGGCCGGAGATGGCATCGAACCGATCAAGCCCTGCTGGGTTTCCCGGTGTTTCCGCGACCAGGTCCAGGCCGTATTGCGCTACGTACCACGGTGGTGCGGCCGGATAGAGGTAGTAGACCGCAAAGCCCAGCAGGTTCACCAGCAGGAAGCACAGGGCAAAACGGAGGAAGAACCCTTTGTCTCGGGCGAAGAGGTAAGCGGCGAACCCCAGCGGCACGGGCACCCAGCAGAGGTAGAAGAGCCCCGCCAGCACATCAAGGAACGGCGCGGTGTGCAGCGCCAGCCATTCGTTCGGGGTTAGCACGGTGCCTTGGTGGGCGATGCCGAAGAGAGCGCGCTCCGCATCGTACAGGTCGCCGATGTGTACGGCGCTCACCATGTGGTTCGGCAGGGCCTTCATCCAGTCGAAGAGCACCCAGTACAGCATGAAGATCGCGAAGCCCAGGACCCAGCGGCGGGATGCATCGGAGGCCGACCATGCCATGGTGAAGATCCCCACCAGCACTAGTTGGTCCGCCTTGAAGCCCACCAGTGCGGCAGACAGCACGAGGTAGGCCGACGAGCCGATCAGCGGTACGCGGAACCGCGCCCAAGGCGATGGAGGACGGTATGGCAGGGCGTTGTTCATGGCTTGATGCGCTCCACCACCATCGCCCCCGTGATGGGGTCGTGTCCGCTGAATTCAATGAAGGTGACGTTGGGCGACCAGAACGCGCCACCGTCGATCTGCAGGTAGATGCGCTTCAACCGGAAGGTGCGCCCGTTCACCGTAACGAGCAGCAAGGGATCGCCACCGGGCGCGGCGGGCGGGTACAGGAAGAGCGGTATCCTGCTGTATGCCACGCAGCGCAGTTCGCGCGCGTTGCCCACATGCCTGCTGCGGATGCCATAAGCGAAGGTGCGCTGGATGAAGTCGAGTTCCGCACGGCGGCCGTCCTCCTGATAACGCCGCCAGAACACGTGTACCGGCCGCTCGGCATCGGGCATTCCTTCCGGGCTGCTGTTGAGCGTGTACACGATCGTATTCTCGTTGGTGCTGCGTTGGATGTAGAACAGCATGCCTGGATCATCGGGCACGGGCAGATGGCCCGCCGACGGCACCATGTGCGGGGTGGCCAGGAGCCAGGGCAGCAACAGGGTGAACAGGGCCGTCATGGCTGCTGCCGGTCAAGGGCCTTGCGGGCATCGCGCAGGCGTTGCGCCGCCGTGATGTTGGTGAGCACGGCCATCACCGCGATGGGAACGGTGAAGATGGAGATGCTCTCGAACAGTACGAATGGGATGCCGGGTACACGCAACTGGTAGCTGCCGCCGATGAGGCCACCGAACACCCCGCACAGAATGGCCGCTGCTCCTGTGAGGACCACGCGCTCGGGCCGCTGCATGAGGCCGCCTTTGCACTCGATGCCGAGTCCCTCAGCGCGGGCGCGCACGTAGCTCACCATCATGGACCCGATCAGCGCCACAAAGGCCAGCAGCGAACTCAGGAAGTAATGGTGCGCCACCAGGTAGTAGCAGATGCCGAGGAACATCACCAGCTCACTGTACCGGTCCAGCACCGAATCGTAGAGTGCGCCCGCCCTGGACGCTTTCCCGCCGATGCGCGCCACCTGCCCATCGAGCATGTCGAACAGGCCCGCGAAAAGGATCAGCGCCCCGGCCCAGCCCACGTAGGTCAGTTCACCGCGCGCACCGATCTCGGCACCGGTGATCAGGATCGCCGCCACACCGATGTTCAGCACCAAGCCGGTGGTGGTGATCATGTCCGGCGTTACACCAATGCGCACCAACAGGCGCACGACCGGGCCGATCATGCGGTAGATGAGCCGTTGCGCCTGATCACGCAGGGAGACGTGCGGCGGTAGGGGATGCTGGGTGGTGATGTCGTGGTCCATGGTCAGGTGGTGTTGCTGTGACCGGGCGGTTGAAAGGGAGATAGAGGGTTGGAGAGTGCGAAGGCGCACGAGCATTCTCTCGCACCCTTGTACCCACGCACACTATCACCTTGATACTTTGCATCTCAGAAATCGAGTTTGAACCGCACTCGAACGCCCCATTCCGGAGCGTTCGGATGTTCGAGGTAGCTGAACCGTCGAACGAGGTCCACGCGGAACAGCTTGAAGATATTGGCGATGCCGACGCTGCCTTCCATGTACGGGCCATCGGCCAACGACCAGGTGGTGGTGTGGCCGAGGTCGTCCGTGGGGAAGGGCATCTGTTCCTCGTTGTGGCCCGGATCGTTCTCTTTCCGCAGGCCACCGTAGAGGGCTTTGAAGGAGACCACCTCGCGCCATTTCAACCGGCGGAACAGCGGGACCTTGTTGAAGAGCGCCCCGTTGAGGTAGTATTGCAGGTGCATGCTCGCGTAGTGGTCGCTCACGAACTCCAGGAAGTTCATGAGGTTGTACGACTGCAACTGGTATGAATACGTCTGGTTGGCGCGGTGGATCATCAGCAACGGGTAGGGCACTTGGCCGGCGATGTAGCCCGCTTCCGCGTTCAGGTCGACATAACCGAACTGAGAGAAGTAGAAGCGTTTGAACAGATTGAAGCGCGCACTGGTGTAGTCGTAGCCGCCGTCCCATGCACCCTCGATCCCTTGGGCTATGCGCAGGGTAAGTATGGGATACGCGTTCGGCATGGGCGTGCGGTAGAGCTTGCCTTGGAAGAACTTCTCGTTGGGTGCCCAGCGCAGTTCCGCGGTCACTTCGCTGGTGATGACCTCCACCTCCTGAGGGATGGAGGAAGCATCCACAGGTTCACCTCCAGCGATGAAGTGCAGTCCGCCTGCAGCGACTTGACGCCAGTTCATCAGGCCGAGTTTGAAAGAGAAGTGGCTCTCGAACTCGCGCCAGTATTCCACGTTCCAGATGTCGTTGTAGGTCCATTTGTCATTAATCCCGCGCTTGAAAGAGAGCAGGAAGACGTCCTCCTGCACGAACTGCAGCTCCTGGCCGGGGATCTTCGTGTCGGTCTGGTAGCTCAGCTTCAAGGAGTGCACGGGGAACCGCCAAATGGAGCGTCCGCTGAGCGACCAGGTAGCGCTGCCGAAGTACTTCCACCTTTCATCTGTGAAGCCATACGCGCCGTAGCCCTCGAAGTAGAGCCTCTCGCTGAAGTTCGTCGTCGTGCGTCCACCTGCGCGTAGGCGCAACCCCTCCACCGGATTGAAGCTATAGAAGGTGTTCACAGGTCCCAGTTCCCACCAGCCGAAGCCCTTGTAGCCCGCCAGCAGCAGCGTGGCGATGTCCATGGTGCGGCGGAACGAGGGCATGCGCTTGAGGCTGTCCACGTTCTGGTACACCTTCGATTCGGCCTGGGTGAGCGGTTCGTGGCGGTGCTCCACCCAGAAGCCGTCGTCGGGCTCGTCCACATGCAGGCTGTCGGTTACCTGCGCCTTGTAGAACTCAGCGGGCAGCGCGTGGTCCACCTGGATGTTGCGCAGGGAGACGCTGCGTTCCCCATAGATGCCGCTACCGCCCTTGCTGATGCCGAAGTCGGCGCGCATACGGCTGAACACCATCGGGTAGCGACCGGTGCTGTCGCGTTGGAAGCGCTGGTCGATGTGGAGTTCACGTACCCAGTTCAGGTTGATCTTCCGGTTGACTCCCATGGAGACCTTGCGCACAGTGTAGCGACCATCGAGCGAAACGAGGATGTGGCCCTGGAACAGGAAGTCGGTGGTGTTACGCGGAACGAACGAAAGTTCCACCAGCCGTTCTTTCCCCGAGACCACGGTATCGGTGATGAAGAACTCGTAGAACAAGGGCGCGGCATCGGCGATCGGACTCAGGAACATGTTCGTGAGCACCTGGATGTTGTTCGCGTAAAGGTCGATGTCGGAGTACAGGTAGTTCAGGTAGGAGATCACGCCCTGGTCGTCGATATACTCCTCGAAACTGACGTGCTTCTCGGCCTTCACCACGGCCTTGCTGCGTTCGGGGTCGCGGTTCCAGTAGCGATCGGTCATGGTCTCCTTCAGGTAGATGGGCAGCACCGCCTTGCCTTCCACCTTGGTGGTGTCCATGTTCTCGAATAGGAAGGCGTACTTACGCATGATCTTCCGGTTGCGGAACTTCTCGGAGATGCCGCTCATGGCCATCTGCAGTTTTTCGTATTCCTCGTACTGCAGTTGGTCGTGCGCCTGCATGCGGTTGCTGTCCTTGTGGGCGATCACGGCACGCACAAGGTCCACCGCAGGATTGTCCCTGTTCCGATAACGCTTCCGCTTGCCGGCCTTCACCTCGAACTCATCCAAGGTCAGGGCTTCGACCTGCATTTCGAGGTTGATCACCGAAGCTGGCGCGACCTGCACCGTGCGCTCTTCGGTCTTGTAGCCGAGGGTTTTGAATAAAAGTCGCGAGCATGTTTCCGAGGCGGGGCACTGGATGAAGTATTTCCCGTCGAAATCGGTTACCGCTCCAACATTGGTGCCTATGAACAGAATGGAAACGAAGGGCAATGGTTCTCGGGTCTTCGCATCCACCACCACACCGCGAACGGTGGTTTGCGCCGAGGTGGCCCATGCCTGCAACAGCAACGCGACGGTCAAGCCGATCCTCCTGATCAAGGGGGAAGCGTTGCTCATAGGTTGTACACGTAGTGCTTATGCAGCAGGTGGTTATACCCGAGCGTCATCCCGGCCATGGTGAGGAGCTTCACCGTCAGGTAATGCCAGCCGAGCACGTCCATACCGAGCAGCATGAGGCCATAACCGATGAGGAGATAACCGCACCAGACCAACGCGTATCGCCACGCTTGGCGATGCCAGGCAATGTTCGTGGCGGAATAAGCCCAACGCCGGTTCACGAGGAAATTCGTAGCACCACCTGCTACATTCCCTACAGCGCCGGCTATCGGCGCAGCAATACTGATCGTACCGACTAAAAGTATGGTGATCAAAAGGTCCACTACCGTGGCGATGCCAGCGGAGACTTGGGCGCGGAGCAGGGCCTTCATGCCCACGACCAGATGTTAGTGCGCACCAAGCCCTGCATGATCAAGTTGGCGTAGATCCCGGCCAGCAGGTCGTCAGCCATCACACCCCAGCCTCCGGGAAGCCGCTCCATGCGGGCGATGCCGAACGGCTTCATGATGTCGAACACGCGGAACAACACGAAGGCGATCACCACGGCGAGCCATCCGGCGGGCAGAGCGAACAGGGCCAGGGCCATTCCGGCGAACTCGTCAACCACCACGAATCCACTGTCCCTGCCCCAGCCCTGTTCCATGCGCCCGGCCGCCCATGTGCCCAACGCGAAGAGCGCCACGATGCCAGCGAGTTGTGCAGCCACAGGCAGCGCGTGTACCCCGGTGAGCGTCCACAGCAGGGCGGACACAGCAGCGGCCACCGTGCCGCCGCCTCGGCCGATGTGCCCGATGCCCAAAACCCCGGCGATCAGCGAGGAGATGGACGTGACCCGCGGCGTTGCCCGTTCCATCGTCCTTAGAGCTCGTCCACCAGCTCTTGGTAGTAATCAAGACCCAGATGCGTGATCAAGTCCTCACCCATGATGTGGCGCAAGGTGTTTTGCAGCTTGATCAACTGCTTGGACAGGTCGTGCTCCGGCGGAAGGCCCTCAGCCGTCTGAGGGCTCTTGAAATAGAACGAGAGCCATTCCTGGATGCCGTGCATGCCCGCGCGTTGGGCCAGGTCCATGAACACGGCCAAGTCCAGCACGATGGGCGCGGCGAGGATGCTGTCGCGGCACAGGAAGTTCACTTTGATCTGCATGGGGTAGCCCATCCAGCCGAAGATGTCGATGTTGTCCCAGCTCTCCTTGTTGTCGCCGTGCGGCGGGTAGTAGTTGATGCGCACCTTGTGGTACAGGTCTCCGTAGAGCTCTGGGTGCAGGTCGGGCTTCAGTATCTGCTCCAGCACGCTGAGCTTGGACACCTCCTTCGTCTTGAAGTTGTCCGGGTCGTCAAGCACCAGGCCATCGCGGTTGCCGAGGATGTTGGTGCTGAACCAGCCCTTGATGCCCAGCGCACGCGCCTCCAGGCCGGGGGCCAGTATGGTCTTCATCAGCGTCTGGCCGGTCTTGAAGTCCTTGCCGGCGATCGCCACGCCCTGCTCCTTCGCCAGTACCACCAGCGCGGGGATGTCGCACATCAGGTTGGGCGCGCCGTTGGCCACGGGCACACCGCTCTTGATCGCGGCGTAGGCGTAGATCATGCTCGGCGCGATCAGCGGGTCGTTGTTCACCAAGCCCTTTTCGAAGTCTTCGATGGTGCCATGCACCCGGCTCGTATCGATGTACTTCTCCGTGCTCGCGCACCACACCATCACCAAGCGTTCGCAATTGTTCTCATCCTTGAAGCGCTCGATATCGGCCATCAATTCGTAAGCAAGGTCCATCTTGGTGGCGGCCTTCTTCACGTTGGTGCCGTCGAGGTTGCGCACGTACTCCTTGTCGAACACGGCGGGCATGGGCACGATGGGTTCCAGTTCGGCGCGCATCTTTTCCAGCATGGCGGGTTCCAGCACACGGGCCTTGAGGGCCGCCTCGTACACATTGTCGGCGTACACGTCCCAGCCGCCGAACACCAGGTCGTCCAGCCCGGCGATGGGCACAAAGTCCCTGATGAGCGGGTTGCGGCCTTCGGTGCGTTTGCCCAGACGGATGTGGCCTAACCGGGTGAGCGATCCCACAGGTGTCGCGAGGCCCCTACGGGCGGCGACCACACCGGCGATCATGGTGGTGGCCACGGCACCGAGGCCGGGGATGAGGATGCCGAGCTTTCCTTCGGCTGGGGTGATGGTTGCTTTCATGACGGTGGTCGTTCGTGGTCGGGCAGATACCCATCGTGGTCCATTGTCCACCGTACCCCGGCGGCAGCGCACCAAAGGTACGGTGGAGCTTTATGATAGATACTACTATCCCAGAGTATACTGATGAGTTAGGGTTCGATCATTCATGCGCCAACTCCACCTTTTGCCCGGCATTTTTCTTCGTGAATTTCACGAAGAAGACAAGCGGCAAGCATACGATGACGCAGATACCAACAAGCCAGAAGACGTTGTTGTAGGCCTGCAGACTGTACTGCTTCATCACGCTTAGGTCCAGCATGCGATAGGCCAGTGCCTCGGCTTGCTCATTGGAATAACCGGCACCGGTGAAGTTGCCAATGAGGGCTGCCATACGATCTTGCGCAGCGGTGTTGTACATGTTCACATTGGCCAGCAGGTCGGTGTTGTGTTGCACGCCTCTGTTCGTGAGGAACACATTGAGCATGGCAATGCCCATGGCCCCGCCCAACTGCCGGATCATGCTGGTGAGCCCTGCCGCCTGGCCCACCGCCGGTCCTGCCAGCCCTTCCAAACAAAGCGTCAGGATCGGCGCCATCATCAAGCCCATGCCGAAGCCGCGCAGGATGAAGGGCCAGAAGAAATCGCGCTCAGCACTGAGCGGTGAGCTGAAGGTCATCCAAACCAGGAAGGTGAAGGTCGTGAGGATGCCGGCGCCCATGATCCACCGCGGGTCGGCTCCTTTGCCGAGCCTACGGCCAACGAAGGCCATTGCCACAGCCGTTGCCAACGCCCCGGGGATGAGGAAGTTGCCCGTCATCGTGGGCGTCCAGCCGAGGCCGACCTGAACGAAAAGCGGGAACACGAACACGGTGCCCATCAATACAAAGCCGAGCACCAGGTTCAACACTGCACCTATGGGAAGGTTGCCATGCGAGAGCAACCGCACGTCCACCGCAGGGTGCTTGGTGTGCAGCTCCCACCAAACGAAACCAATAAGGCCGATGGCTGAGATGATGCTGAGCGCGACGATCAATGGACTGCTGAACCAGTCATCACCCGGTCCTTCCTCCAGCACGAACTGTAGTGTGCTCACACCGAGTATGAGGAAGCCGATGCCGCCCCAATCGATACGCTTGTGGCGTTTCGCGTGCTTGTTGTCGTGGATGAAGGTCCACGAGAGATAGGCAGCGGCAAGGCCCACCGGGATGTTCACCAGGAAGATCCAGTGCCAGCTGAAATTGTCGGTGAGCACACCACCAATGGTGGGTCCGAGCGTGGGTCCGATCATGACGCCCATGCCGAAGATGGCGTTCGCCATGCTGAGCTTCTCAGGCGGATACGCCCCGACGATGATGGTTTGTGCCATCGTGAGCAGCGCTCCGCCGCCAAGGCCCTGGATGAAACGCCAAAGCACCAAACCGGGCAGGCTCGTCGCCACGCCGCAGAAGAAGGACGCGACGGTGAAAATGAGGATGCTCGCCGTGAAATAGTTCTTGCGCCCGAAGAGTTCGGACATCATGCCTGCCAGTGGGATCATGATCACATTGCTCACCGCATAGGCCGTTACCACCCAGGCGATCTCCGTGGTGGTGGCACCGATGCTGCCACTGATCTCGCGTAGCGATACGTTCACGATGCTCATGTCGATGAGCTGCAACATGGCAGCGGTGATCGCAGCGATCACCACCATGGTGCGCTCGATACCGGCCGGGTATTCGGCCTTGGCGTCCATGGCCACGGTGCTCATCCCTTGGTATGCACGGTCACGCTGGCACTGAGGCCGGGAGCCAGGTACACGGCGGTGTCTTGCGCGGGATCAAGGTCGATGCGCACCGCCAGGCGTTGCGTCACCTTGACGAAGTTGCCCGTGGCATTGTCCGGTGGAAGGAGCGAGAACCGGGCGCCCGTCGCCCCCCCGAGCGAACTCACACGACCGTGCAGTTCAAGATCGGGAAAGGCATCGATGCGCACATCCACCGCCTGTCCGGGACGCAGATCGGTGAGTTGCGTCTCCTTGAAGTTCGCGGTGATCCACAAGCCTTTCACATCGACTGCGGAACAGATCGGTGAACCGATGGAGACGTACTGGCCCGCTTCCACGGCCTTCTTGCTGATGACGCCATCAAATGGCGCAGTGATCACGGCATGGCTGAGCCGGATGCGGGCGATCTGGAGCTCGGCTTCGCGCTGCTTCACGTTCGCTTCGGCCAGCGCAACCTGCGCCTGCTGCACTTTCGTTTGCGAACGCGCACCGCCGGCTTGTGCACGGGCCGCGTCGGTCTGGCGGCGTGTCATTTCCAACTGCGCCTTCGCCATCTCCACCTCGGCTTGCGCGGCATCCACCTGCTGTGGCGTGGCGGCGGCATCCTTGGCCATTGCGTTCATGCGGTCCAATTCCTTCTGCGCCTTCCACAAGCGTGTTTCCGCCGTGTTGATACCCTCCCCCACTGCGAGGCTGCTAAGGTCGCTGGCGTTGGCATTGAGGTCCGCGGTGTTCAGGCCAGAACGTGCGGCTTCGAGCATCGCCTTCGCATTGTCCAGCGCTGCTTCGCTTTGCGCGACCTGGGCCGCATAGTCACTATGGTCGATCACTACCAGCGTGTCCCCCTTGTGTACCTGCTGGTTATCGGTGAAGCGGACCTCGTGCACGTAGCCGGCCACGCTCACGCGCACGGGCACGATGCTGCCATCGATCTGCGCGTTGTTGGTGTTCTCCGTGCCACCGGACCGCAACCACCAGATGACTCCCATGACGATGACGGCACTGCCAGCCGCTATCAGGATCTTCTTCCGCTTGCCGTTGGGCTTCTTGGGCTCCATCTCTGTTGTTGTCATGCGCTGATGTCGTTCCACGGTTCGTTGATCAATTACCCAAGGTGCGCTGGTGATCGATGCGCGCCATCACCGCACGGATGCGATGCAATTCCATATCGAGCATGGCCAGGTCCCGGGTGTTCTGGTAAGTGATGTAGTCCTGCGCGGTGATCACGCCGTTCTCCAACTGGCTGCTTGCCGATCGCACGATGAGGTCCTTGCTGCGCACGATCTCCTCATCCAGCACGACCAATTGGTCCAGCTTGTCGATCTCGGCGATCTCGCGCTCCAGGTCCGTCCGTTGCTGCATCTCGAACTGGCGGCGCCGGTCCTCCACGAGTTGTTTCTCGATGATGTTCACCTTGAGCTCGCGCTTCTGGGTGTAGAAACCCGCGATGTTCCAATTGAGTCCCACGCCGATGATGCCGTAAGGGCGGAATTCGTTATTGAGGAAATTGAAACCAGGACGGCCGTAGTACCCATCGGCGAAGAGTCCCAGGCGCGGCAGGTTCTTGTGGCGGATCAGGCCGGCCTGCAGACCCGTGGCCTCCTGTTGCAATTGGAAGGCTCGGTACTCGGGCCGCAAGCCACCACCCGGCGATGACGGTGGTTCCGGCAGAACGAAGGTCATCGACGTATCCACCGGCTGACCCATGAGCACACCCAACGCCTGTGTAAGCGCGACGAGGTTGGCCCTCACCTCAACGATGCGTTGCTCGGTGGTGAGGCCCTCGGCGCGCAGCACTTCCTCGTTGCTCTGTAGCGACACCCCGTTGCGCACCGCCGAAGCCACCTGCTTCTGCCGCGCCGCGATCTCCTGTCTGCGCGAGAGGAGGATGCGCAGGCCCGCCTGCTGTTGGAGGATGCCGCCATAGATCTCGTCCACGCGCTGGCTCACCTTCAGCAGGTCCACGTCAGCTTGCGCGGCCTGCACCTCGCCACGCTTCAGTTCCAGTTCACGCTGGTCCTGGGTCATGCCCATGTCCAGCAGGTTCTGCCGCACCTCGAAGCCCGCGCGGTACTGGTCCGGCGAGATGGTGATGGCGGGAAAACCGAGGGGGCTCAGGTCGAATTCGGTGACCTCGCTCTGGTAGGTGCCCTGGCCGGTGGCCTTCACCTGGGGCAACCATTGACTGCGCACATTGCTGGCGCGCAGGGCGGCGGCTTCAACGTAGAGTTGCTTGTCATCCGCGACCGGATGGTAGGCCAGTGCAACCTGGCGCGCCTGTTCCAGTGTGAGCGTGTCCGTTTGCGCGGACAGCAGGAACGCGTTGAATGAAAGTGCGAGAACAAGCTTGCGCTTCATGGTCATTTCTTCATCATCCGGATCAGGAGCTCGGCCACATCATCGGCATAGCCCGGGAGGAACTTGTCGTATTCGGGGCGGCGCATCCGCAACGCACCGCACAGCATCGGCGCGTTCAGGTAGGGGTAGGCGCACAGCGAATGCATGGCGACGGCGAGCACCCGCGGGTCCATTTCCCGCACCAGGTCCTTGGCCAGGAGTCGCTCGTAGTACTTGATGAAGCTGTTGGGCCCTTTGCGCTTGGCGGCCATGCGTGCCTCCAGCTTCGCTGGATCGCGCTGCAGTTCCTGAACGATGAACAGCAGAGAGGTGTCCCGGAACAGTTCCATCATGGCCTGCACGAACTGGCGCACCTTGGGCTGCCATTTATCGCTGTCATCTTCCCACGTACTGATGATGGGCATGACGCGGTCCATGTAATCCTGGAAGATGCGGTCGAACAGTTTCTCCTTGCTGCGGAAGTAATAGTGCAGGGAGGCTTTGCTGATGCCCGCCTCGTCGGCGATCACCTGCATGCGCGCACCCGCGAAACCATCGCGCTCGAACACGCTGGTCGCTGCGTCGAGGATGCGTTTCTCGGGGTCCGTCGTCGTCATCGGGCGGCGAATGTAACAGGGTTTGACCATTCGGTCAAACTGCATGGTCATACCGCATGTGTTCAGGGCAGTAGCAGCCCATATCCCGCTTGGACAAGGAACCATGCTCCGCTGGCGGGCCAGTCCCCTGCCGTGAGTTCACGATCCGCAGCGCCCCGTAGACGCTCTGTTTGAACCGCTAGGCCTATTTTCAGGGTCTCAACACCAGCCATGACATACAATGAAGCGGACCACCTGGACGGAAAGGACAAGGTGGTTGCACGGATCTACGAAAAGCTGTTGAACGAGCTGAACAAGTTCGGCCCGGTCCGCATTGAGCCGAAGAAGACGAGCATACACTTGGCCAACCATTTTGGCTTCGCCGGGGTGTACACGCGCAGCAATTACATGAACCTGGAGTTCCATCTGGACAAGCGGATACAGAGCAAGCGGATCCAAAAGGTTGAACAAGCCTCCGCCAACCGATACCACCACGTTGTTAAGCTCAATGAACCTGCTGAGGTGGATAAGGAACTACTCGGATGGCTCAAACGCGCCTACGACCTCAAACGCTGACCCGTGACACCAGTACTATCCGGCGCGCTGGCGGGCCTTGAGGGTGCTTCGCGTTCGGTTGAGCAGCGCCCCCATCCGCCGGTACCCCCACCCGGTGTTTGGAAGAGCGGCGAAAGGGGGCGGAGAAGAGGAAGGAGAATCGCGATCTTCAACGCGCGATCCGTCCACGATCCGAAGCGGATCCAACACGCCTCCTCCTTGAGCCAACGAGCCGAACTCCCATAATCGCGAACAGCACGGCCATGTGACCAGTCGCGGTTCGCAAAACGCGCGAACCATGATCTGTCACGAGCGCCCTGCCCCTGAGCCGTTGAGGGAATATGTCCGGTGCATCCGTGTGATGGTTGAACCCAGCACACCGGAGCCAAGCCCCGCGCGGGTGCTGCCCTGTGGCTGTCCGGAATTGGTCATTCATGCTAGCGACGCCCACCCGCGATGTGTGCTCCACGGGCAGATCAGTCGTGCGCTGACAGCATGGAGAGGCCCCGGCTCGGAGGCTGGGGCGGTGAGTTTCCGCTTCCTCCCCGATGGAGCCTCGGCGCTGTTCGGTTTGCGCATGGACGCGATGACCGACCGGCGAGCCAGCCTCTCGGAGATCTGCGGACGAACGGGCCGGCAATTCGAGGAGCGCTCCCTTGATTGGCGCACCATGGATGAGCGCATTGCTGCGGGAACGGAGTTCCTGCTTGCGCGGAAACCACTGTCCGCGCCCGACCCGCTGGTGCGTGACCTGGTGCAACGGATCGAAGAATGCCGGGGACAGGTGGCGCTGGCACCATTGAAGCGCTCCTTCGCGATCAGCGCCCGGCAAGTGGAACGGCGGTTCACATTAGCCGTGGGCCTGACCCCAAAGCTCTTTGCGCGGATCATGCGGCTGAGTTGGTTCGCCGAACATGCGGAGCGCTGTGCGGATCGGAAGCTGGCGGACATCGCCCGTGAAGTGGGCTACTTCGACCAAGCGCATTTGAACCACGATTTCAAGGCGTTGACGGGGGTATCGCCGAAGGAGTATTTCAGTGTGAGAGTGTAGTTCAAATGCCTTCACCGCAGAGGCGCGGAGGGCGCCGAGAAGCGCAAAGAATACAATGAGTACGGCCGCGCAACGGGCGTCCACAGATGGCGCAGATGGCACAGATAGCGCCTGGCGGCGCTTCAGTTCTTTCCACCTTTTGCTTGGACCAACCGCGCATCAATTCTGCTGGGCTTCCGCCAAAAGGCGCCCACCCCGGCTCGTTGGCCGGGGCAGGCTAACCAAGCCGCAGCCCGGCTCGTGCGTCCCGCAGCACAGGCTCTCCGAGCCGGGCGCGGCCGCGCGGATCCCGGCTCAAGGCCGGGACGGACGCCCACGCGCGCAGCCTGCCGCTAGCAAGCACGCGCGAGGTGAGAGGGTGAGAAGAGCAGTTGTAAAAATGCGACATGCAAGTGGGCTGTGTTTCCGTCACCTGTTCGAGAGGGTGCCGTTGAAGCTGCTTGAATCGGGTTGGACCGATCGCAACAACAAACCACTTAAACGAAACACGATGAACCAAGTACAAGAGAACCGAATGAGCATGGCCTATGCCGCGATACAGGTACTGGATCAGAACACCTTGATCTGGAACGGCGTACCTGCCATGGTACAAGCGCACACGGAATTCAAGGCGAACCTGACCGCCCTTGAAGGAGCCGTGGCGAAACAAGTGGCCGACATCAAGGGTCACGCGAAAGACAAGGCCGCTGCGGAGGAGAAGATGATCATCAAGGCGCTGGCCATGGCCGGTAGCGTGATGGCCTTCGCAACGGTGAACAACGATAATGGCCTGGCGGACTCGATGGACATCACCCCGAGCGAGCTGAACCGCTATCGCGATAGCGTGGTCGCACAGCGTTGCCAAACGGTACACGATGCGGCGAACACGAACATCGTGGCACTGGCCGCTTTCGGTATCCTGCCCGCTGACGTTACCGCGTTGCAGGCGCTCATCGATGGCTACGTCGCATTGATCCCGCAACCGCGCAACATGATCACCGCGCGCAAGGGAGCAACGGCGGAGATCGGGGCACTGGTGCGCGACACGATGAAACTGTTGACCCGCCGGATCGACCGGTTGATCAAGCAGTTCAATTTCAGCAACCCGGAGTTCGTGAAACAGTACTTCGATGCCCGGATCATCATTGACCAACATGGGCAGAAGGACACTAGCGAAGCCGTGGCAGCCTGAAGACAGA
>JAGNSU010000172.1 GCA_017987895.1 Flavobacteriales bacterium
GGCATGGAGCAAAGATGGACCGGCCAATGCTCCGTTATTCTTAGATTTGCCGTCCGTTGCAAAACGGGTTGATATGATGGGGGATCAGCTCAGCTGGCTAGAGCGTCCCGCACGTCGTGCGGGAAGGTCACCAGTTCGGGCATTGACATATTGGGGGATTAGCTCAGCTGGCTAGAGCGCTTGCATGGCATGCAAGAGGTCACCGGTTCGACTCCGGTATTCTCCACTTGAAAGGCGGCTTACTAGGCCGCCTTTCGCATTTTCGGTCGTCTGGGTGACGAATGGCGATCGCAGTGAGCCGTCTTTCTTTCAACTTGCGGAGGTGATCACCACCCACGTTTTCCATCCCACGGACCTTGCCGCCGGGAGTGCGCCGTCCTTTCACCATGCCGTGCGCCTTGCCCTAACCGGTCCGGCACGTCTCACGGCCATGCATGTGGCGGAGGATGGAGATGCCCAAGTGGAACTACCCGGTGTGCGCCAGGTGCTGGTGCGCTGGAACAAACTGCGCGATACCGAGGATGAGAAGGGGCTCGAGGCCCTGCGTCTTTCGGTGCGCAAAGCGGTCACCGAGGATGGCGATGCCGTGGACGGCTGCCTGGCCCACTTGATCCGGCATCCCGCCCAATGGTTGGTGCTCAGCACAGGTCAGCGCAAAGGGGCCGCGCGCTGGTTGAACGGTTCCGTGGCTGAAGCATTGGTACGCAGGTCCCGGATCAATGCGCTGGTGCTCCCCTTGGGGGTCCCTGGCTTTGTACTGCCGGAGGATGGTCGTGTGGTGTTGAAACGGGTGCTGCTTCCTGTGGGCCCGCCGCAGTTGGCCCGGATGGCCACCATGGGATTGGCGCAACTCCTCGACCGCTATGCGTGCCACCAAGTGGAGGTGGTACTGCTCGCGGTAGGCGCGGGCTCGATGCCCGCCGATCTGCGGGATCGCCTTCCGGCCAAGGCGGCAGTGATCGAGCGCACGGAGGATGGGGATCTTGTGCCCACCATCCTGGATACCTGCGATCGCATGGCGGCGGATCTGGTGGTCATGTCCACCGAAGGACATGATAGTTGGATGGACAGCCTCTGGGGCAGCCATACGGAACAAGTGCTCCGAAGTGCGCAGGCGCCGCTGTTGGTGGTGCCGTCGAAGTTACCTGGCTGAACGCCCTAGCGTTTTGCCGGGGCGGGTCCCGTCCGTTTTTTGACGGTCGATCGCCGCCGCCGGTCCAGACCCATCAAGTAGTTGTGGAAGGCCAACTGGCTCTGGATGGCCGCCTCGTTCTTCTGCCGTGGTACGTAGGCGTTCCTTTGGTCCGCATCGATCAGCCGTGCCTTGACACGGTCGCGCCATTGTAGGTCAAGAAAACGATGTACCTGGGCGCGCAGCTCCGCATCTTCCAACGGAAAGGCGATCTCCACACGGCGGTCCAGGTTGCGCTCCATCAGGTCCGCACTGGCGAGGTAGGTGGTCATGCGGCCACGGTCATGGAACATGTACACGCGGGCGTGTTCCAGGTATCGGTCCACGATGCTGATGGCACGTACACGTTCGCTCACGTGCGGCAACCCGGGCACCAAACAACAGATGCCGCGCAGGATGAGCCGCACCTCCACACCCGCCCTGCTGGCATCGTAGAGCTTGTGGATCATGCTCGTATCCTCAAGGCTGTTCAACTTGAGAAGGATACGGGCAGGGCGCCCCTTCAATGCCTGCTCGATCTCCCGATCGATCATCTCCTCCAGTCTGCTGCGCAGATCGATAGGGGCCATCAGTAGTTGGCGCAATGCCGGCACATGCCGCCGGTCCATCAAATAGGAGAACACCTCTTGCACCTCGCGCGTGATCGCAGGCTGCGCGGTGAGCAGACCCATATCAGAATACACCTGGGCCGTGCGTTCATTGAAATTCCCTGTTCCCAGATATGCGTACCGCCGCGATCGGCCGCGTTCCGAACGCTGGATGAGGCACAACTTGCCATGCACCTTGAGCCCCTCGTAGCTGTAGAGCACCTTGGCTCCTGCTTTCTCCAACATCTCGCCCCAATACAGGTTCGAGCGTTCATCGAAACGGGCCTGGACCTCCACGAACACCGTGACCCGCTTGCCATTGCGCAGGGCTTGTAGCAAGGCCTGGCATATCAACGATCCATAGGCCACGCGATACAGCGTGATGGAGATCGAGCGCACGGCCTTATCCCTCGCGGCCTGCTCGAGCCACCGCACCATCAGGCCGAAATCGTGGTAGGGGAAGTGGAGCAACTGGTCCTTGTCCGCGATCGTTCGGAAGAGGTCGGTGCGTTGAGATAGTCCCGCATGTGGAACGAGGGGCAGGGGCTTGTCGCGCAAGTCGGGCCGCTCCTTTACGGGTAGGCGGAGCAGATCGCTGAAGTTGTGGTAGCGCCCACCCGGCACCAGGTCCGGCGGACGCAGACCAAGGAAAGCGATGGTCGCCTTTAGCAGGGGCTTCGGCATGGCCTGGTCGAAGAGGAACCGGGAGGGCACTCCGGTCTGCCGTTTCCGCAGGCTCTTGCGCACCTTATCCACCACCTTGCCGGCGAACTCTTCTTCCAGATAGAGGTCCGCATCGCGCGAGAGCTTGATGGCGTGGACGCCGATCACACGATGTCCTTTGAACGTGCGGTGCAGGCAAAGGCGGAGCACATCGTCCAGGAACATGAGGTCGTTGCGGCCAGGTGCGGAAGGAAGCTGCACGAACCGCCCCAGCTCCTCGCTCGGCACGTTCACCACCACGCGCTTTTCCTTGCGCGACCCCTTCGCGCGCAGGGCGCATACCAGGTAGAGGCGCCGATCCTCCACGAAAAGGGCATTGCCAGGGCGCATCGTAGCGGTGGTCAACAAGGGTTCCACCCGTTCTTGATACAACGCCTTCACGAAAACCTCCTGCTTCGCGGACAATTGGTCCTCACGTAGTATGTGGATCTTCTCACGCGCCAGGGCGGGTAGCAACTTGCCCCGGTAGAGCGCACCGAACTCCTGTTGCTGCCCGAGCGCTTTCGCATTGATCTTCGCCACCAAACGGTCCGGGGTGATACTTAGGGCGGTCCGGTCGTGCTTTCCCAATTTCACCAGCGATCGCAGGGACGCCACGCGCACCCGGTAGAATTCATCGAGGTTGCTGGAGTAGATGGCCAGGAACTTGATCCGCTCCAACAAGGGCACATGCTCGTCCTGGGCCTCCTGCAACACCCGATCGTTGAACGAGAGCCAGCTCAGATCGCGATCGAACAAAGGCCACCTCCCCGGCTTCGGTAGCTTCTCCTTCTCCAGCTGGCCGGCCATGCGGAGCTTGAGCCGCTTGAGATTGATCGTCTTCTGCGGCCCGAAACGGTTGCGAGCATAGGTGGTATGGAACCGGTGCGCGGTGAGGTACGCCAGGTTCTCGCGTGACCAATCCGTTTTCTTGATCCCCTTGCCATGCACCAGCTGCAGTTCAATGCGCAGTCGCTCGGCGCGCTCCTCGAAATCCACCTGGCCGGCCTTGGCCGAATCGGCATCGCGCAATACACGCTGCAACATGCCGCGCGGGGTGGCCCCCAGGCGGGTGCCGTTGATCATCGCGCTCACCCGCTCCCGGTCCCGGGTGGGGAATTTGGCCGCATGAAGGAACCCGCGCGCGATCCGTGCGCTCTCTTTCTCATGGCCGACGTAGGTGCGCGCATACCCCGCATCGTGGAAAAGCGCCGCGATCTCCAGCAGGAGCAGATCGTGCCCCGATAACTTCAGCGCACGGCCGATCTCCAGGGCCGTACGTGTTACCGAGAGCGTATGGTCCAGGTCGTGGAAGACGAATTTCGGCGAGACCTCTTTGCTGAAATGACGACGGATGAACAACCGCGCGCTTTCCAAGGTCGCCTCGCCCGCCTTCCTCATCGGGTGGCAAAGTAAGTGCTGCGACCGACCCCGCACGGGGACCGGCTTCTATATTTGGCCGGCCCGGCCGGATGAAGGCACCACGCGCTCATAGCCTTTTCCAAGCCTTGGTAGGGGAGGGTCCTTCCTTTCTGTACAGTGGGGCGTTCCATGATGGCCATACCGCCCGATTGATCGGGATGGGAGAGGCGTTGGCAGAGCACTTGGGGCTCTCCCGAGCGCACCGTACGAAGCTGGCCTTCATTATGGTGGAGGCCTACCAGAACATCGTCCGTCATCGCGTTCGTGACATACAGCAGGGTGCGGCGGACAGGAGCATGTTCCTCTTGCGCGCATCCGCACGCTCCCAGCAGGTGGTCGCCTTCAATCCGTTGCTGGAACAGGACCTGCCGGAACTCACCAGCGCCCTATCACGCCTGAACGGCAAGGGCAAGGACGAACTGAAGGAGATGTTCCTGCAAGGTCTGCGCTCGAACACCTCCTCCGCGAAAGGTGGGGCCGGGTTGGGCCTCATAGAGATGGCCCGCCGCAGCGGGCATCCCATTCGGCACCAACTCTACGCGCTCGCGAACGGTTCGCACCGCCTCGGATTGGAAGTGGACCTTGGCGAGATCCCACAGAGCGAGGGTCCGCAGCGTGAACTGCCTCTTTTGGACCTTGTTATGGCCGAGGATGTACTCCTGGCCTACGCTGGCCACCCTTTTCCGGCCATGCTGGAAGCGATCATCACCCTGGTCCAAGAGGATCTGGACGATCGGCCAGAGAAAGCCGCGGCCCGTCGATCGGCACTTCTGGCCGCGACCCAACTCCTGGACGATCTGACGGGCTTTGGTCCCGCACCTGTGTTGTTGGCGCTTTCCCGGGACGGTGCGGGGTACAGGCTCTTCATAGCTCGACCATTGCCGCCGGGACCTGCCTCGGACATGATGGAACAGGTCACCGCATTGAACGCCATGGATGCCCGCTCCAGGCAGGCCCGTTATCGCCACGATCTACGCACACAAGAAGCGGATCGGAGCTTGGGATTGCTGGAGCTCGCCTATCGGGCACATGGCCCGCTATCGGCGGAGGTGGTCCCCCGGTCAAGCGGGGACGTATTGTTCACGTTGGAGATCATCGTCTGAGCGCGCTGCACAATTTCCGAGCGGCGAACGCAGTTGTTCAGAAGAACATGGACCGTCTTCTTTTCCTGCTTTTTACCTGGACCGACCGCTTCGAGGTATGGTTCGACCGCCGTTTCGGCTGGTTCTTCACCAATGGGATGAAAACGGATCGGAGGTCTCCGATCAAAGACGCACGCACACGTTCTTCGCCTCGGTGAAGAAGCGCAGCGCCTCCCACCCTCCTTCGCGCCCCACCCCGCTCTGTTTCACGCCGCCGAAGGGGGTGCGGAGGTCCCGTAACATCCAGCAGTTCACCCACACGATGCCGCTCTGAACTGCGCGGGCCACCCGGTGCGCGCGTTGCAGGTCCTTGGTCCAGATCACGGCGGCGAGCCCGTAAGGCGTGCTGTTCGCCAAGGTCAGCGCCTCCTCTTCCGTATCGAAGGGTTGGAGGGTGACCACAGGTCCGAAGATCTCTTCCTGGTTGGTTCGGCACGCTGGCCCCAAACCTTCGATCACCGTCGGTCGCATGTACCATCCACCAGAGAGCGCGCCTTCGAGATGCACCTGATCACCGCCGCAGAGCACCCGCCCTCCCTCTTTCCGGGCGATCTCCACATGTCCCAGCACTTTTTCCAGATGCGCCTTGGAGACCAAGGCGCCCAGATCGCTACCAGGGTCCTTGGGGTCGCCCACACGCAATGCGTTCGCACGCGCCACGAAAGCATCGCGGAAGCGATCGTACAAACCTTGTTGCACCAGGATCCGCGAACCGCACAGGCAGATCTGCCCCTGGTTCCTGAACGAGGACCGCACCGTAGTGGCGAGCATCGCTTCGAAGTCGCAATCTTCGAACACGATCACCGGGTTCTTTCCGCCTAGTTCCAAACTGAGTTTCTTGAACAACGGTGCCGCTGTGCGTGCGATCTCGGCCCCGGTGCGTGTGCCCCCGGTGAAGGAGATCGCCGGGATGCCCGGATGCGCGCTCATGGCAGCTCCCACCTTGGGGCCAAGACCATGAACGATGTTCAGCACCCCTGGCGGAAGACCCTCCTCCGCGCAGACCTGTGCGAGAAGATAGGCCGTCCATGGTGTCACCTCCGAAGGCTTGGCCACTACCGCGCAGCCTGCGGCAA
>JAGNSU010000047.1:0-20226 GCA_017987895.1 Flavobacteriales bacterium
ATGGGATTGCCCACCGTGTTCGCGATCGTGTTCTTCCTGATCTTCCATATCGTATCGTTCAGCACCGAGAAGTTGGTGATCTCCGACAAGCTCGGCCCCTGGCCGGGCATGTGGGTGAGCAGCCTGGTACTGCTGCCCATCGGGCTTTTCCTCACCTGGAAGGCCACAACGGACAGTCCCCTGTTCGATCGCGATGCGTATTATCGCGGCTGGGCCCGCTTTACGGCCCGTTGGCGCCCGGCGCGCGATGCGGATCCTCCAACTGTGCCATAAGCCTCCCTACCCGCCCATTGATGGCGGCAGCAAGGCCATGCACAACCTGACCCGTGGCCTGCTCGCGGCCGGGCATGCGGTGAAGGTCCTCTGTATCCGCACTCCGAAGCACCCTCTGGATCCCGCGGACCTGCCAGTTGCTTATGTAAAGGCCACGCGGATCGAAAGCAGTTACGTGGACACGTCCTTGAACGCCGTTGACGCTTTCACCGACCTGATCACCGCTGACAACTACAACATCAGCCGGTTCTTCTCACCGGACATGGACATCCTGTTGATCCGCACGTTGAGCTCCGAAGAGTTCGATGTGGTCCTGCTCGAGAGCCTGTTCATGACGCCCTACATCGCCACCATCCGGCGGTATTCCAAAGCGCCGATCGTGCTGCGCTCGCACAATCTCGAGCATGTGATCCAGGAGCGGATCGCGAGCGGAGAACGCAACATCATCAAGCGTCCGTACCGACGCTTTCTCGCACGTCAGCTGAAGGAATACGAGATGGCGGTGATGGACCGCGTGGACGGCGTGGCCGCGATCAGCCCGGCGGATGCCGAACACTTCGCTGCCCATGGCAAGCGCACGCGGATCACCACGATCCCTTTCGGTGTCGCGCCGGAGGAATACGCGGTGGCCCCCCCCACCGATCGCGCGCCTGTCTTCTTCCATTTGGGCAGCATGGACTGGTTGCCGAACATCGAAGGGATCCGCTGGTTGTTGGAGCAGGTGTGGCCCAAGGTGATCAAGCGCCACCCCAAGGCACGTCTGCACCTCGCTGGCAACCAGATGCCCAAAGACCTGCTGGCACTGGACGTCGACGGCCTGCAGGTGAAGGGACGTGTGAAGAACGCCAACGACTACATGGCGCAACGGCAAGTGATGTTGGTACCCTTGTTCAGTGCGGGCGGCATGCGCGTGAAGATCGTCGAGGGTATGGCATTGGGCAAGTGCGTGATCAGCACCCCGATGGGTGCCGAGGGCATCCAAGTGACCGATGGCAAGGACATCCTGCTCGCCCGGAACACCGGGGAATTCGTTGATCGCATGGAGCGCGTCCTGACCGAACCCGATCTGGCCTTGCGCATCGGAACGCACGCCCGCAAACTGATCGAGAACCGCTACAGCGACAAACGCATCGTGAACGACCTGGTCGCGTTCTTTCGCACAGTGTCCAAGGCATGAAGTTGTTCGTGCTGCTCTCCCGCGTTCCTTTTCCGTTGGAGAAGGGGGACAAATTGCGCGCCTACCACTTGGTGAAGCGTCTCGCGGCCCGGCATGAGGTCTATCTGTGCTGCCTGACGGACCAACCGATCATCGACGACCATCTCGCCCATCTGCGCACGTTCTGCCATCATCTTGAAGTGATCCCGCTTCCCCGATGGCGCATCATCTGGAAGCTGGCCACTGCCGTTTTCTCCCGCCTTCCCTATCAAGTGGCCTATTTCCACCATCGGGCGGCCCAGCGCAGGGTCGATGCCGCCATCGCACGGTTCCGTCCGGACCATGTGCTCTGCCAGTTGGTGCGGACCAGTGAATACGTGCGCCGCCACCTGCAGCTGCCGAAGACCCTTGATTATATGGATACCCTGAGCAAGGGAATGGAACGGCGCACCGAAACTGCCATCGCCTTGTTCCGTCCTCTCCTCCTGGCGGAGACCAGACGGTTGATCACGTACGAGAACCTCATGTTCGATCTGTTCGACAACCGCATCATCATCTCGAAACAGGACCGGGATTACGTGTACCATCCCCATCGGGACCAAATGGCGGTGATCCCGAACGGGGTGGACACCGACCACTTCAACCCCATGCCCGGCGAGAAGAAGTACGATCTGCTCTTCACGGGGAACATGAACTACCCGCCGAACATCGACAGTGTGATCTACCTGGTGAACAAGGTGCTCCCACTGGTACGTGCGGAACGGCCGGACATCACCCTCCTGATCAGCGGGGTCGATCCCAGCCCGCGCATCCGTGAGCTCGCGGAACGCGATCCGCAAGTGGTCGTGTCCGGTTGGGTGAAGGACATCCGTGTGTCCTATGCCTCGGCCCGGATCTTCGTGGCACCCATGCAGATAGGTACGGGCCTCCAGAACAAATTGCTCGAGGCCATGGCCATGGGGCTACCTTGCATCACCTCCTCTCTGGCGAACAACGCGGTGGGTGCGCCGCCGGGCCAGGCGATCTTGATCGGCCACACACCGGCCGACTATGCGGTCCATATCCTGCGCCTGCTCGAACATCCCGAGGAACGCGAAAAGCTGGCGGCGAACGGGCTGCGGTTCGTGCGCTCCCATTTCGATTGGGCCACCGCCGCCGACGCCCTGGACCGCCTGATCACCGGGCACCAAGAGCCTTGGGAAAGCCCGGGCCATCGCGCGATCGGCTAACTTCGCGGCCGCTGGAAAGCGCGTGGTGCGCGCTGTCCCGACCGCATGAAGAAGATCCTGGACCCCATTGAAGAAGCCATCGCGGAGATCCGCGCGGGCAAAGTGGTGATCGTTGTGGACGACGAGGACCGTGAGAACGAGGGCGACTTCATCACCGCGGCCCGCAACGCCACACCGGAAGTGGTGAACTTCATGGCCACCCATGGCCGCGGCCTCATCTGCGCTCCGCTCACCGAGGACCGATGCAAAGAACTCGACCTGGACATGATGGTCGAGGACAACACCGCCGTGCACGGTACGCCCTTCACCGTGAGCATCGATCTGAAAGGCCACGGCACCACGACAGGGATCAGCGCCAGCGATCGTAGCAAGACCATCATCGCCCTCATCGATCCCACCACCCGCCCGCACGACCTGGGAAGACCCGGGCACATCTTCCCACTGAAGGCCCGGGACGGCGGTGTGCTGCGACGCACGGGCCATACCGAAGCCACCATCGACCTCGCCCGCCTGGCCGGTTGCGAACCCGCAGGCGTGCTGGTGGAAGTGTTGAACGAGGACGGCACCATGGCCCGCCTGCCGCAGTTGCGCGCCATCGCCGACCGCTTCGGCCTGAAGCTCGTGAGCATCGAGGACCTGGTGGCCTACCGCATGCGCACCGAATCGCTCATCGAGCGACAGGTGCAAGTGAAACTGCCTACCGAGCACGGTGATTTCGACCTGATCGCGTACCGCCAAACCACTACGGGTGAAGAGCACTTGGCCCTTGTGAAAGGCACGTGGACAAAAGACGACCCCGTGATGGTGCGCGTGCATTCCTCCTGCGTGACGGGTGACATTTTCGGCAGCCATCGTTGCGATTGTGGCGCGCAACTGCATGCCGCCATGGAACTGGTGGAGCGCGACGGCCGCGGTGTGGTCCTTTACATGCAACAAGAAGGACGCGGTATCGGATTGATCAACAAGCTGAAGGCCTATGCGTTGCAAGAACAGGGTCTGGACACCGTAGAGGCGAACCTGCAACTCGGCTTCGACATGGACGCACGTGACTACGGGGTCGGTGCGCAGATCCTGCACGACCTCGGCGTGCGTAAAATGCGCCTGCTCACGAACAACCCCAAGAAGCGAACGGGATTGATCGGCTACGGGCTTGAGATCGTAGAGAACCTGCCGATCGAGATCCCGGCGAACGTGCATAACGCGCACTACCTCCTGACCAAGAAGCTGAAGCTGGGCCACGAGTTGAAGCTCCCGGCCGCACGAACGAAAGAAGGCGCTTGAGCCGTCCTTCCTAATATTCCTCTAAGGAGACGTGACGTTCACCGGCGCAGGTGGTCTTTCCTTCTTGGACCGGAGCGAGCCCTTCAGACGTCGCCACAGTTCGCCCACGGTATTGAATTCAATGCGATAGGCCAGGCCCGCACCTTGGGTGGTGGCCGCCTGGTCCACCTGGTTCAGGTTGCGATCATTGCTCTGGCTGAACGCCTTGAAACGGAACCGCCCGTTATCGGTGATGAGGTACTCGGCCATGAAGTCGCCCACCAACGCGTTGCTCTGTTGGCTCGAGGTGGAACCGTACTGGACACCAACGTTGGTGCTCAACACCAAGCGTTCGTTGAAGAGCTGGGTGCTCACGGCCACCTCCAGTTCATCCTGGGTGAGGTCGTCGCCGGGCCGGTAGTTGAAGCCCAGGTCGACATCGTTGCTGAGCCTGTTCAGCCAGTTGCTCACCTGGTTGCTGAGCAGTTCGCTCCCTGAACTGCTCACCACGTTGCCCCTGGTCGCGGTGCTGTTGTTGGCCAGTCCTAAACGGTCCACCGGAAGGAAGCGGTTCAATACGATGAGCGAGAACACCTGCCGGTTCAGCTCATCGGGATCGCTCACCAAACTGTTCACTTGGGTGCGCACCCCTTCATCCACCGATGGCAACCGGATGTCGAAGCCGATATCAGGGTTCACCAAGCGGTCCGTCAAGTGCATGATCACCTCAACCGGTACGCGCTTCAGCAGCGCGTCCGACCGCTCCGCGGGAATGATGTCGATCAAAGGGGCGCGCAGCTTGTACAACGCGTTGACGTTGAGTTGGGCATCGAGGGGATCGCCGAACCAGGTGATATGACCTCCCGGCTCCACCTCGAAGCGCTTGTTCACCACGTTCCGCAATGTGAACAAGTAGCTCCCCGTGGTGAGCTCAACATCGCCCCACATGGCCAGATCGCCCGCAGGGGTCACTTCCATGGTCACGTTCCCCTGTCCGCTGCCTTCGAGGATGTCCCCTACCGTGGGGTCGAAGATCAACTCGAACCGTGCATCGGGGGTCACCTCCACGTTCATGTCCAACCGTACCCCGCTCAGATCGACCGGTGCGGCGAGGGTGTCGGGGTCCAGTGTGCCCGCATGGAAGCGTACGTAGTCGATCCCGCCCACGTCCTTCCCGCTGCCCAACGGTAACCCGATCACCGTTCCCTTGTCGGTGCGCCCATCGAAGGTCACCTCCAAGTTGCCCTGATATCCGCTCACTTGCACATCGCCGGTAGCGTACACCTTCCCATAGAAGAGCTCATTGTCCGATGAGGTGGTGTTCAAGCACAGGAAACGGTCGACCTCCAGGGTCACATCATAATCCCACTTGCTGAAGCCCTTGTGGTTGATGGTGCCGGTGGCTTTGGCCAGGTGGCCTTCCTGGTCCTTCAATGGGACCAGGTCCAACCAGAACGCGTCGGGCAGCACCCGCACCTCATCGGTGAAACTGTAGAACGTGTTGAGGTAGTCGATCCGCAGACCCGCGTCCTTCAGAAGGGCGGTGCCCTCCACCTGGGGCTCACTCAACATCCCGCCCACATGGATGGTTCCGGATAGCTGGCCCTTGATATCGCTCACTCCTTCCGGCAAGTACGGGTCGATGAACGCCAGATCGAGATCGTCGAGGAGCAGATCCAGGTCGAGTTGTTCGCGATCGCGGCCGGGAGCGATCCTGCCGGTGAACTCGAGCGCGCGCAGCGTATCGCGTTGCACAGTGCCGTTCACGTCCATCTCGCGACGGCCATCGTGCCACGAGGCGGCGAACTTGATGTCGCCCACCGGCTTGTCGGCCACACGCAACGAATCCAGGCAGATGTAACTCAGCAGGTAGGGTTCACCGAAGGCATCGAAGAGGCGACCATCGCCGCTCACCGTCCCGTGCAAAGAGGGCCCGGCATAGAAAGGCCGGAGATGATCGAGCCGCACGCCATCCAACAGGAAGCCGATCGCTTTCTCCGGGTCCTTGGAAAGTATACCTGCGATCTCAACGCGCTCTTCGCCGTTCCGCATCCGAAGCGAGTCGACCAGAAGTTCATCGTTCGCATAGTGCAGCCGGGTGGTGCCCTGGCTCTTCCAACTGCCAAGCCCGAAATGGAGCTCGGAGGGAAGGAGGTCGATCTCCACATCGGTCGGGCCGTTCACCAGACCGCGCAGATCCAGCTTCCCATGGGTACCGCCCGATGAGCCTCCCCAACCCATGGTCAGGATCACTTCGTCCTGATAGGCTTTACCGGTGATGTCGATACCCGTGAGGTACGTGCTGTCCGTAAGGTGCTGTCGATCGCTGCGGGCACTGAAGGCCAGTACATCCAGGGTTTTGTCGAGGAATAAAGTGACCGAATCGCCCTTGATGGCGCCATAGGTGAAATGGGGCAGCACCGCGCCAAGTGAAAGGTCGAAGGTGCGTGAATCGAAACCGCCCTCGAAGGTGGCCCCTGAACCTGCGGACAGTCCTGGCACAAGGCGGTTCAGCAGACTGTCGATGGCCTTCAGTTCGATGTTGAAATCGAAATACTGCTCCTCCTGCACATACTCCACTTGTTCGCTGAGCGCGGGGAATACGCTGAAGACCACGTTCCGGAAAGCCTCGGGGAGGAGCGTAGGCAGGAAGATACCTCGCACATGGGCGTCGGCCATGGACGAACGAAGCGTGAGCACCGGTTGTCCGTCGCTCCGACCGCTCGAGACCTCCGCATCACCGAGTTCCAGCAGGCCCTTATCATCGCAGTAGGTGAGGTCCTTCACGGAGAGGGTGCCCTTGAGCGAATCCGGGGCGAGTTCCCCTCGCGCGTCGATCGAGAAGCTCACTTCGCCCAAATGTTGCTTGGGCAGCACGCGTAGCCCGAAGAGATCGGCGTGGCGGACCGCTGCGGTGAAATCCACCTTCGGCCAGCGCCCCCGCAGGTCGGCCAGGCCATCGAAGGTCAACTGTAGGTAGGGATCATCGCATTCCAAATGGCCATTGAACAGGTCGCGTTGCAACCGGCCGTTCACCGTGATCCCGCTCACCGCCTGGCCGTTCAATGTGAGCAGGGGGACCATCCCTTCGAGATCCGCTTGCATGCCGGCGAAGTTCCTACCACGTGCGTTCACCTTCAGGTCGCAGGCCATGGTGCCGAGCGTTGCGTCACCGATCAGTGGCCCGAGGTCGAATCCTTCCGAAGCCAGCGCACCGTGGAAAGCGAAGATGCCTGAGACGGTATCGCGTTCGTACGACATGTCCGTGGACAAGGCACCGATCGCGGTGGACCCGCTGCCGTATGCCGTGAAAGACGTGAAGAAGCCCGTGAAATTACCCCGGAAGCTGATGGTGCCCAGGGCGGCCAACTCCTCGGGCAACTCCAACCTGCCGCCCTCCGTGAACGGTGCTGTAGGCAGGGTCCGCAGATCGGCGAGATCCGTGCGGAGTTGTTCCACATCGAGCACGATGAAGGTGTTCGCGAGTTCGGGCAGACCGCTCAGTTCGACCGCCCCCTCGAAGCGGGTCCGATCCCCGTACCATAGGCTCACCTTTCTCCCCTTCAATTCGGCGATGGGCCCGCGGAACTCACCCTTGGCCATTACTTCGAGGTCCATACCCTCCAGGTCGGAGGCGAAGAACGCGATGTCGCTGAACCGCACTTTGGAGCTGTCCAACTCGACCTTCAAGCGCACCTTCTGCAGGAAGTCGCTGTGATCGTCCCAACTGGTGGAGAGCAATCGTACGTCCGCGCGCACATCCGATCCCGGGGTCCGCAGCCGCAATCCGTCCACCAAGATGCCATGGGGGCTGACGATCGCATCACCGCTGAAATGCTCGCACACCAGCCCGCTGCGCTCGCGGAAGCGGACCTCCTCCAGCACCGCGCTGATGCTGTCCTCGATCACAAGCAGATCATGGCCCTCCACCACCGCGTCGCGCACCTCGATATGATCGAAGTCCACACCGAACGGCAGCACCGGCTCGTTCGCATCGTGGTGGGTGAAGGCGAAGTCATGGATCTTGAACCGGTCGCACTGGATCACCCAAGGGGATCCCCCGGCCGCCGTATCTGATCCACCGAACGAGGCGATCCATTGGGTGAAATTGCTCGTGCTGTCCCCCAGCGCTTGCGCCAAGTACCAGCGCGCTCCGTCCAGTTCAAGCTCATGCACATGGACCCGGTGCCGCTCCAGGTCCACGCGCCAACGGACCAGTTTGAGCGAACGCGCCGCGATCAAGGTATCGCCTCGCATGTCGCAGAGCATCACCTCGTTCAGCCGCACCCCGTCAAAGAGGGTCACCTCCACCTCGCCCACTGTCATACATGCAAGGCCGCGATCGGCCAAGTACGCGCTGAGACGATGAGCCAGCCAGGTTTGAACGGTCGCCAAGCGTAGCAAAAGCACCGATGTGACCGCGAACACGATCAATAGAAGGAGCAACCACGTGAGCCAGCGCAGCACGCGACGTATCCAACGACTGATCGGGGCGGTGGCCAGGGGACGTAATTTTGCCCGATGTGTTCAAAACCCGGGCCTAGATGGCGAAAGTAGCGGACGGCCAGCGGCCTCCCGATGGACCCGTCCGTATCCTCGGCATTGAGAGTTCGTGCGATGAGACCGCTGCTGCCGTGCTCGAGGACGGCCGTGTTCTGAGCCAGGTGGTGGCCGGACAGCCTGTACATGAGGCCTGGGGAGGTGTAGTTCCGGAACTCGCTTCCCGCGCCCATCAGGAACACATCGTACCGGTGGTACAAGCCACTCTTCAACAGGCAGGAATACGTAAGGAAGAGCTGCATGCGGTGGCCTATACCGAGGGCCCTGGCCTGATCGGGGCGCTGCTCGTAGGCACCAGTTTCGCGCGATCGTTCGCACAGGCCCTCGGACTTCCCTTGCTGGCCGTGGACCACATGCGGGGTCATGTGCTCGCGCACTTCATCCAGGACGACGAGCCGCGACCAATACCCACATTCCCTTTTATCAACCTTACGGTGAGCGGTGGTCACACGCTGATCGTGCTCGTACGCTCCCCTTTGGAGATGTCCGCCATTGGCACCACCCTGGACGATGCCGCTGGCGAAGCCTTCGACAAGGGAGCCAAGTTGATGGGGCTACCCTATCCCGGTGGCCCTTTGATCGACCGGTACGCGGTGCTGGGTGACCCCCTGCGCCATGCTTTGCCGATGCCACAGGTACCGGACCTTGACATGAGCTTCAGCGGTACCAAATCCGCTTTCCGGACCGTGGTGGCGCGCCTCCAACGATCGGGCGAGGCGCTGCACGGCCCTACGCTGCACGATCTCTGCGCCTCGCTACAGGCGGCGATCGTGCAACAGTTGCTGACCAAGCTCCAACTGGCATCGGAACGCACCGGCATCACACGTATCGGCCTTTCCGGCGGGGTGGCCGCGAACAGTGGCTTGCGGCGAAAGCTCACCGAACTGGCTGACCGCAAAGGCCTGGAGATCTTCCTACCACCCCTCGCCTATTGCACCGACAATGCCGCGATGATCGCCATGGCGGGCCATTTTCAGTACGCCGCAGGCCACTTCGCTGCGTTGGACGCCGTTCCGCGCGCCCGCATCCCACAGGGCTGACCGTTCGGCTTTCGCCTTCCAGCTACCTTTGCGCCACATGCGTGCGATCCACTGGCTCTGTTCGGGCCTGGGCCTTGGGTCCTTGCTACCGCTCGCGGCGCAGGATGTGGACCGACTGATCGCGGAGGGCGATAGTTTGGTGGCGGTGGAACGGTACCAGAAAGCCCTGGACCGTTTGGATCAGGCCGTATCCCTCCAACCCTCTGCCCACACCTATACGGCGCGCGCCCGTGCTTGGTACGCGATGGATCGAGTGGACCGCTTCCTGCTCGATGTGGAACAAGCGTTGAAGACCGACAGCACCCACCCGGAAGCCAACTACCAGCGTGCCCTCTATGCCCTGCGCGGAGAAGACTATCGAGGGGCGGAACGCTATAGTGACAGGGGGTTGCGGAATGGTGCCCAGGGGATCATCAATGCGCAACTTCTGCTCGTGCGCGGCGAAGCCAACGCGGAGCTTCACCGCGAAGAACAGGCCATCACCGATCTGCGCGCTGGTTTGGAAAAGCTCCCGGACGACCTGGACGCCAATCGGGCCCTGGCGCGTACGCTCGACGCCCATGGGGATCACGAAGGATCGCTCAAGGTCGTCGAGCACCTATGCACCCTGGAACCGAAGAACGTGGGCCACTGGACCAATCGCGGCTATGAGTTGATCCGGTTGGAACGGTGGGAGAGTTCGCTCGAAATGTTCGACAAAGCCCTGGAGCTGGACCGCGATGAACCTGTTGCTCTGAGCAACCGCGCCTATGCCCTGATGAAATTGGGCCGCAACGACGAGGCCATCCGGGATGTGGAGCGCAGCCTCCGGTTCTATCCGGCGAACTCGTTCGCTCTGCGCACCCGAGCGTTGCTCCGCTTGCGTAAAGGCGAGTTGGAAAAAGGCTGCGCGGACCTATCCCTCGCCCGTATCCTCGGTGGCGTGGAGGATGTGGACGCGCTGATCCAGGAGCACTGCGGGAACGTGCCCAACAAGCGCTAAGGCCCCGTTACCGGATCACCAGGGGCAATGTCGTCCGCTTGCCGGTATCCGCTTTTACCAGCACCAAGTAAGTGCCTGCCGTAAGCACGGTCTCCATCTTCAGGCCCGGCGCGACCGCGCGTTGCGCAGGGAGCAGTAAACGGCCTTGCAGATCGACCACCTCCACAAGAGCGGCGCCTTCCGGAATGGCGATCGTGAAGGTTCCATGCGTAGGATTCGGCCACAACGCGATCCCGGAACCGTCCAGTTCCGGCACGCTCGCGAAACCTGTGGCCACGACTTCGAAGAGGTCCACACCACCTTCCACGAGGTGGCCGGGTTGGTTGTCCGCTGCGGAGACGATCAACCGCATCGAGTTGGTAGGTAATAGATAGTCCTCTATCACGAATTGGGAGGCGACCCAGGCGGAAGCACTTGTCGTCACGGTCTCCAGCACAACGGTATCCGTTCCGTTCGTTAGGGATACCACCAACTGATCGTTCGGCCCACCCTGACCACCATCGTTGAAGAACCACCGCTCATAGCGCACTGCGGGAAGGATCATGCCCGTAGGATCAAAGACCGGTGAACTGAGCACAGTGGCGCCGTCATCCACATCATCGTCGCCCGCTCCACCGCCGCCGTTGCCGGTCACGTAGGCATGGGCTCCGCAATCGGAAGTGGCATCGGCCCCCGGGTTGCACGCATCACCTTGATAGTCGGTCCCGACCGGCAGTGCGCGTTCCCAATCGCCGCTGCTACTGGTAGTGGCCTCGCTCCATCCGAAGTCGAGAACGAAGTCATCGTAATAACCGCTGTCCAGAAGCAGTTGGAGCGGGGGTGTGTTATCGTCGATCACCTGGCCTGTGGCGCACGTGGTACGCCAACCCCATTGCCCGGCCGTGATCGTATAGCTGTCCGCGAACACCGCAGGAAGGGTGAACGCGCCATTGGCATCGGCCGTGGCGGTATAGGTGAGCATCGTGCCTTCGGCCATCACCTGCGCATTGGGCACCGGTGCAAGGGTGCCGCTTTCCAGCACCACACCTTCCAAAACGAAAGGGACCATCGGGTCGAGTTCGACATCGAGAACGGTCACCTGCCCGTTCTGCAGCACGATACCCGTAGCCGTGGTGGGGAAGTAGCCTGGCGCCTGCACCAGCACATCATAGGTTCCGGCCTGGTAGTGCCCCGTGGCATAGAGACCATCGAACGTAGTGGTGTCGTTGACCTGAAGCCCTACGATCTCCACAGAAGCACTGTTCACAGGTAGCGCGGTCTGCGCGTCTGTGACGATGCCCTCCAACCAGCACGCGGACACATAGGTCGGCCCAAGAATGAACAGCCCTTCCTGGATATCGGAGATCACCAACCGGCCCGAAGGGAAGAAGGGATACACTCCCCAGGCTCCATTGAAACCACCTCCTGTAAGGGGGGAGGTGTCGTAGTGGCCGGTCTCCACCATGTTCCATGGGTGGGTGGCATCGTAGATGGCGACCCCATAGGTGTAGTAGCTGGTTACGACGAAATCGTTCAACCAATAGGTGTTGTGGGGGATCGCGTCCGACCCCGGCTCGCTCTGCAAGCGATCCACCTCCTGGATATCGCCAGGGTCGCTCACATCATAGGCCCCTACGAACGCGCCGTCGCGTTCATCGGTGGTGAACAGGTATTGTCCGCTATCGTCCAACCAGGTATTGTGCGTGAAGTTGTTCGGTGTGGTCTGCGTGCCGAGCAACACCGGGTTGGCGGGATCGCTCACATCCACCATGCTGAAGAAGCCATCGTAGATATGGCCCGCATACATGGTGTCACCGCGTGCGTAACTATCATGGATGTACCATTGATCGAACTCCCCTACCTCAACGGGCGCCATGGGATCCTGGGTCAGGTCGTAGAAGATCACGCCCCCATTGCCACGGTTGGTGCCGTGCAAGTACAACAGGCCGTTCTCATCAATGAACAGGGAATGCGCTGTGAGCCATCCGTTCCCGTTGAAGACCGTGGTGGGCAGCACGTTGCTGAGCGGCAATGGGCCCAGGTCCACAATGGTGAGCCCCAGTTCCGCCTCGGTGGTCATATAGGCATGGTCGCCATAGGTCTTGATCTCCCGCCAGATGCTGTTGGGCCCGGGGGTGAAGAAGACCTCCACCGGGTTCGCCGGATCGGTGATGTCCACCACGGAAAGCCCTCCGGAGTTGGGCACGTTGTCATCGCCGTTCACACCGATCAGCGCGTACTCGTTGCCTAACTCGTCCGTGTACCCCCAGATGTTGCTGAGATCGCTGTTGCGTGCGACCTGGTAATCGTACTGGCCCAACAGGGTGATGTTCAACTGCGCGACCGAAGGCCGGACAAGCGCGGAAAGGAGGAAAAGGGCAAGGATCGATCGCATGGGTTCGCTCAAAGGTGGCCGAATGTAGGGGGATCCAGCGCCGCACCGACGGATCCTCGCATCACCTTCCTGCTGCCCGTGGTACGGCTATCGGCGGGTTCGACCGGACCAGCAAAGACCTCGTTATCTTGCCCGACCCGCAAGCCCGACCGGGATCTTCGCGACCGCAGCCCTACTTCCATGAGCGACATTCTATGCCCCACCGACCTCAGCGACCTGGGCCGGACGGCCTTGGCCCATGCGCGCCAACTTGCTGACCGCACACGATCCTCCGTTACGCTGTTACATGTGCGAGATACCTCCGAACGCAAGGGGGCGCGTGCGGAGGAAGTACAGGCCATGTTGAACGCCGATGCGACGGGTGCGCCGGGTGCTTCACAAGTGAACACCAAGTTGCGCGACGGGAATTTCCTGAAGGAAATACAGCAGGAAGCGGCGGAGGGACATACGCTGATGGTGGCCGGCACCCATGGCCCGCGGGGGTTGCGCCAGAACCTCTTCGGCGCCGATATCCTCCAGCTCGTTAGGCATATCCCCATCCCGAGTTGGATCATGCAGAGCGCCAGCCCGGTGCGTTCCGTGGACCGCTTGGTGATGCCCGTCGCAGGACACGCCGACATCACCGGTCTGCTTTCGGCCATCACCTTGCTCGCCCGCGCATTTGGCAGCGAAGTGCATGTGTTCCAACTCATGCGCCCAGGAGAATCGCCTTCGGACCAACTGCTCCAGAACAAGCTCAAGATGTTGCACCATCTAGCGGAGAAAGGGATCGCGCATCTGGAGGTCAACGAACCCAGCGTGGTGTATTCCATCGGCTTCGCGGAACAGACCATCCAGTACGCCCGCAAGGTGGACGCTCAAGGCATCGCGATCATGGCCACCGCCTCGGACGACTACCGGTACATCGCTGACGCGGAGAAAGAACGTTTGCTGATGAACGACGCCACGCTACCTGTGCTCTGTAGTTGTTGAAGGCGGGGAAAAGATCCCACAATACAGTTCCCCGATCCCTGGGCTGGCGCATGTTAATTTCGCGCTCCGCTCTAAGCGCCATGCGCATCGCTTTTTCCCTGTTCGCGCTCTTCCTGTTCTCGCGCAGCTATGCCCAGTTCGGTGGGCTCCAACCGGTGGATACGATCGCCATCGAGGCCCTGTTGGTCGCTGATCTCGATAGTGATGGCGATGGTGATCTGTTGGCCACTTCCCCACAAGGACTGATCCGTTACCGCAACCTGGACGGCTCCGGGGATCTTGGTGCGGCGGAGATCCTGTTGAGCATCGGTATGGGGGACCATGTGAACGCCACCTGCGCCGACCTGGACGCGGATGGGGACAACGACATCCTCTTCGGCCGTGCATCGGATAGTACGATCTACTGGATGCCGAACACTGACGGGCTCGGGAACTTCGGAGCACCTTCGATGGTGGCCGCACTTCCGGCACCCATGCTGCCGCCAGGGTCCCGAAGCGTACATGCGGCGGACATTACCGGCGATGGGCTTCCAGAGGCTATCGCGGCCTGCGCGGGATCGTCCAACGTGTTCTGGTGCGCAGGCCTCGGTGGCACCTTCGGCCCGCTACAGACCATACCGTCCCTGCTAGGCGGCCCTATAGGGTATATGGACGTGGCCGATCTGGACGGCGACGTCACGCTCGATCTGTTGCTCTACGATCCGCAAGGAGAATTCGTGATCGCGAGCAATACGGCCGGTGATGGGTCCATCTGGGACACGGCCATGATCGCGCAGACCATGCTCGATGTGCTTCGCGTTCCGGATCTGATCGATGTGGACGCCGATGGTGACCTCGATATCGGACTGCACGGGTCCATGGTAGGTACCGTGCGGAACGGAACCGCACAAGGCTTGCCGTGGCCGTCCTTTTCACTCGATGTGATGTGCGAACAACCCGAAGCGGGTGAAGGGGCGTACGGCCACATCGGGTGCGGGTCGTCGGCCTCTGTGGTCCATTTTACATCGGATACGATAGCCACCACGCGATGGCGCCACTTCGATCCCACATTGAACGCCTTGGGACCGTCCCTCGCACTTCCTGATGTAGCGCCTGGCGAGCGAGCACTTCTAGTTGACCTGGATGGCGATGGCCTGGACGACCTGTTCGTTATCTCCGCGGATCAGTTCGGTTGGTACAGATGCGAACTCCCGACCAGCGCCCCCGCCTACTCGATCACGTTCCCTCCGCTCGATACGTTGTGCCAGTTCGGCGGTGCCTATCTCCTGCCCTATACCGCACCGCCAGGTGGAGCATGGTCCGGCCCATGGATCACGGACGATTCGTTCCATGCCGGATCGGCCTGGGCCGGGAGTTATCCGATCATCTACCAAGTGCAGGACAGTTCGCATTGCCCGGTGGTGGATGGCACGACGCTCCACGTGATCGAAATGCCCATCATCACAGCGTCCGAGCCAGGGCCGTGGAACTGCCCCACAGGTGCGGTGCAGTTCAGCGCGGCGCCGTCGAACGGGCTCTGGTTCGGTCCGGTGGACGGCTTCGGTCTGCTCGATATCGGTGCGCGGCCATTCGTCGGTGAAGTGGTCTTTGTTCACGTGGATGCCACCGGGGCGAGTTGTGCGAGCGTAGGCCAGGTGATCGAGGTGTGGGACATCGCGCCGATGACCTTTCTGATCGATACCGCGATGTGTGTGAACGATGCTCCACAGACCTTGGTGCTCTCCGGTCCTTCCCCCGGATATGTCACGCTCGCAGGGGAGTTGGACACTGTCATCTATGTGCAACCGAACGTGGCCACCGCGCAATTCGATCCTTCACACGGTGCCGGAACCTACTCCATACAGGCCCTTGCCTCTGGCGGTAATGTCTGTCCCGACTCCATCTGGACAACGATCTCCGTGTACGCACTTCCCGAATTGTCACTAACAGCCTTCGATACACTGTGCAGCAGTTCGGGGCCTTACACACTGGACCATGGTTCACCTGCGGGAGGCACTTGGAGCGGTTTCGGGGTGTTCGGCGATGTGTTCGAAGTAGGTACGCCCCAGTTCGGCAACTACATCCTCTCGTACGCCTATACTGATACGCTGGGGTGTACGGCGAACGCTTCTCAGGTGATCACCGCCATCAGCAGGCCGTCGATCTTCGGCCCGGAGGACAGCACGGTCTATTGTACCGATGACGGCCCCGCGGGTTATTCCGCCAGCCCGGCCAGTGGGATCTGGAGCGCCCCTCTCGATCCCAGTACCGGAATGTTGAATCCCGCTGGCGTTCAACCCATACCCTTCCAAGGGGTGGCGCAATACACCTACACCGATCCCACGGGAGGCACCTGCGTGAGCGATCCACTGGCCTTTTCCGTGCTGGCTGCACCGGTCGTCACCTTCGAGCTTCCATTGGACCTGCTGTTCACGAACAGCCCGCCCATCATCCTCTCCGGCGGGCTTCCGCTCGGCGGTGTGTATTCGATCGATGGCCTGCCTGTCACCCAGTTCGATCCAGCACTTAACGGTCCAGGTCTGTTCCAGGTGTACTATACCGCTACCAATGGCCCCTGTAGCAAGAGCGTAGCGGATACCCTGCTGGTGCTTCTGGACAATGGCGTTGAGGAACATGCTTCGGGTGCGTACCGCGTGTGGCCCAACCCGGCGACGAACGACCTCTTCATCATGAGCGATCTCACGGCTACGGGTTGGCTTCGTATCGCCGATGCGATGGGCCGCGTAGTGCTGGAACACGAAGTGGACCGCTGGCCCATCCATTTGGATGTTTCGGCGCTCGCCCCGGGCCATTATTCGTTGCTCGTGGGCGATGGTACGATCGCGAATGGGCGCCCCGTGGTGGTAAGCCACTGAACGGTCCGATAGCTCGCCGCGAGGCCTTTCGGATCCCCGCGCTACATTCATGGTCCCTTATCCGACCACTATGAACTCCATGTGCTTTCGTGCCGCCCTGATCCTGCAGTGCCTCGCCTCGAACGCCTGGGCGCAGTTCGGTCCCATCCAGCCGGTCGAGAATGGCATTGCGGAGATCCAGGAGGTGCTCACCGCGGATCTGGACCTGGACGGCGATCAGGACATCGTGGTACTCGCGGATCTGGGCACTTCGTTGCTCCGCATCGAGAACCTCGACGGCTTGGGGGCGTTCGGCCCACCCCAGGTGATCCGAAGTGGAATGGCCGGCTATTCCGAAGTGGCATTGACCGACCTGAACGGCGATCTCTATCCCGACCTGGCGATCAGCACAACATCGGACAGCCTGGTGTTCTGGAAGCCCAACCTCGGCAACGGCTTCTTCGGTGCGGATGTGCCCACCACCCTGGCGGCCATCGCGCTGCCGTCCGGCTTCGGTGCATTGATCTGTGCGAACATTACCGGGGATACTCTGCCCGAGATCATTATCACGAGTGGTGACAGCCTGCTCTGGGCGATCAACTCCACCAATGGCTTCGTGGATCGAGGCGGCATCCCCCGGGATGCCGGGACCTTCTGCCCCGTGCTCCAGGCGGGCGATCTCGACCTGGACGGAGATATGGACCTGATCGCCGTGCAGAGCGAACTCACCGTCTTCGAGAACAACGATGGGCTTGGTACCACCTGGCTCACCACTGCTTTCCCGAGCACCATCGGCTGGACGAGCGGCAAGAACATGCAACTGCTCGACGCCGATGGCGATGGTGACCTGGACCTCCTTGGCCAGGACCACCAGACCCGGTGGGTGCACAACTACCATGTGGAAGGCCAACCCTGGCCCTCGTTCGTGGGCGAGCAGTTCGAACCCATCCATCTCTCCTTGAACAGCGGTACGGCTGGTCATCTCGGCTGTGGCGGCACCATCGATCTGGTCTGGAGGAACTTGGGGTCGGGCGTGCAATGGACCAGTTTCGATCCCATCACGAACGCGTTCGCACCGTCCATCGCATTACCGGACCTGCCCCATGGGCATCGCTTCCACATCGCGGACCTGAACGGCGATACGCGCAACGATCTGATCATCGCGCACAACGATTCCATCTCGTGGTTCAGTAACGGGCTTTCCGCCATGGATACCATTTCGCTCTCCCCACCTGGTGTGCTCTGCACCGATGGAGGCAGCATTTACCTGCCCTTTTACACACCGATCGAGGGAGGGGCCTGGAGCGGACCCAACGTGGCGAACGAACTCTTCAATACAGGTGGGCTGGATGGTGGAACGTACATCTTGACCTACACTGTGATCGACACCACGGGATGCCCGCTCTCGGGCGCCATGGACGTGGTACTGATCGATGCTCCTACGATCTCCACCGTCGATCCGCTACTCGACCCGCAGTGTCCTGGGGACCAGATCCAGTTCATCGCGTCGCCAGGTGGAGAATGGTACGGAGCGGCTGATGTGAACGGCTACTTGTACACCGGATGCGATGCCCGGCCCCTGTTCGGCGAAGTGATCCTCCTGTACACCGATCAAACGGAAGGACAATGCAGTGCCTCGCTCGACTTGAACATTCTACCATGCGGTGGTCTCGCCTTCGGCGGGCCGAGCGTGCTGTGCGAAGACGGCCCGCAACAAGTGATCACGGCGCAAACCGGCACCTTCGGCAGCATAACCATGGATGGCCCGCTCGACTCGGTGGTATTTGTGCCACCTGCATCGGTATACGGCTACTTCGATCCAGGGCAAGGCCCCGGGTTCTATACGATCACCGCCGCAGGTGGTGGTCCGGGCGAATGTGTCGCGTACGACACGCTCGTGGTGGAAGTGCTTCCCGCCATCACCGGGTTGTTCCTCGAACCGTTCGATACACTGTGCGTGACCGCCGAGCAATACGCGCTGGACCAGGCAAGTCTGCCGGATGGTTTATGGAGCGGGCCCGGCGTGGATACCGATCTGAACACCTTCACTCCTCCGGGCGTCGGCGACTTCACTCTCACCTATGCTGTGTTCAACAAGTTCTGCGGGGCGTATGCATCCCAACCGATCTCGGTGATCGCCGAGGTGGCGATCGATCCACAGCTCAACGGTCTGATCTGTACCAGTGATCCACCTGTGCAACTCACAGCGGTGCCGAGCGGCGTGGTCTGGGATCCACCGGTCTCCGCGGATGGCGTTTTCGATCCCGGCACTGTGCCCTTGAACACGCAAGTGATCGCGTGTACCTATACCGATGTGACGGGAGGGGTCTGCCCCGGGCTGGTGACGGGCTTCACAATGGGCGCCCCGGCATCCGTTTCGTGGAACGTGACGGATACCACCTATTGCGTGGGCGATACCGTGCTCCTCGTAGCGTTCGGGCCGATCGGCTATACTTATTTCTCTGGCGGAGGCATTGTGGAAGAGCTCACGTTCGGTTGCACGTTCGCGGGTCCGGTGCCCGGTGTGTACGAATTGATCGTGGGTGCACAGAGCCCGGGCGAATGTGCCAACGCGGATACCCTGCTGGTGATCGTGAGCGATACCGCTCCGATCGTGGAAGGCCCTCTCCTGCTTCCGTTCTGCGCAGGGCCTGGTCAATCACCGATCGCACTGCCGGACGGTGTGCCGACAGGGGGTAGTTGGTCAGGTCCTGGAGTGGCCAATGGATCCCTGGATGCGGGTTCCATCGGTGCGGGATCGTTCACGCTCTCCTATTCCGCGAGCGAGCCCGAGTTCGGCTGCTCCGCTTCGGCCGATGTGGAGATCCAGGTCTACGACACGGTCCTCGTCTTCGCCGGGCTCGGCGATCTACTGTTCTGCTCGGATGATGCGAGCGCCCTATTCAGCGCGCAACCGGAAGGAGGCACATGGTCAGCGCCGGTCGGGTTCGATGGCTTCTTCGATCCGGCCTCTGTGCCGGTGGGCAACTACGCGCTCCAGTACATCTGGACCGGCCAGGGAGGCTGTACGCTCGTCAACGCGCCTCAATCGCTCCTCGTGGCCGACCCGGTGGTGCCTACGATCTTCTTGAACGGCACGCCTGCTGAAAGTGGAACGCTGTGCCCCACGGACTTCCCAGCGGTCTTCACGGCTACGCCCACGTTCGGCTCGTGGGGCGGCACGATGCCCACCTCCAACGACACGCTGATCCTGGAGGTTTGGCAGTTCCCTCCGGGCACGCCACTTTCCATCATTGCTCTGGCATCACCCCTCCAGGACTGTCCGAGCCTTTCATCGGTAGTCTACGTGGTGGACCTGTGTACATCGATCACGCCGACCGAAGGAGCGCATGCCTTCACCTTGCGTCCGAACCCGGCGTCGGACCATGTCATGATCGAAGGCCCGTCAGGTGAACGCGTGGATGTTCGGTTGATCGATGCGTTAGGACGTTCGGTAGCAGCCGCGCGAAACACGTTCCTGCCGCATTCCCTGGATGTGCGTGAACTAGTTCCGGGCAGCTATCTGGTACACATCGATCGGATGGG
>JAGNSU010000047.1:20326-22974 GCA_017987895.1 Flavobacteriales bacterium
TAATCCAACCCCAACGTGATCTGCTTGCCCGGCTCGTAACCGATCATCGGATCCTCCGGTGAGCGCTCCACGTCCTGTGCGGCTTGGTCGCGGCGGAACTGCTTCATCGGCGATTCCTCCAAGCCCTCTTCTTCGGGTGCGTCCAAATTGCCGACCTCCTCATCGGTGATGAGCATGCCTTGCACTTCCTCCAGCTCCGGCGTCATGGGAATGAACATCGGGTCCAGCAATTCGAGGTCCTTCACCTTGAAGGGTGTGAGCCGATTGCCGAGCGCCTTGACGCCTTTCACCGCGATGAAGGCCTCCATGTCGACCTCCTCATTGGGGCGGTCGTTGCTGCGTTTGTCGAAAGCCACCTTCACCCGGGGATGACCCACCAAGCTGTGCAGCGCGAGTTTGCTTTCGGGATGTTCGGTGATGAATGTGACGGGATCCTTCGCGGGTTCCACCAGGAAGCGCTTCACTTGGTATTGCTGCTTCTCCCCTTCCCAATACACGGCGCTGATCACCGCCTTCGGATCCCACTTCACCACGGTGATGGTCTCATCCGGGAAGTGGGTGCTGAGCGCGAAGGGTAGCAACTGGTACTGCCCGGTGGAGAGCACGGCCAGGATCCTATCCTCACCGGCGAAGCGGCCGAGGTAGCGGCCATGGCCCGTGTCGTTCAGGCGGCGCACCGTTTCATCGAACCAGATCGGGATGGCGCCCAGCGTGGATCCGCCCCGTTCCTTCTGCGTGATCTTGCTCACCAGGTGGCGCGTGAGCAAGTTGCCCTTGCTGCCCCTTCCCTTCACACTGAGCTGCGCGAAGTCGATATCGAACTTGCTCTTGCGCAGGTTCGGACGCGGACGCAATTGCACCTGCACCACTTCGGCGGCCCCGTCGGGGTTGGCGGTGAAGTACTCCACCTTAGAACCAGGGGCACCTCCCGTGAGGTCATACTCCTTGTCGCGTGTGATGCCCGTTACCGCGAACCGCTTCATGTAGTAGGCGCCCTTCGGTCCGTCCTGATAGATCAGGTGGTAGATGGTGCGCTCGTCGTTCTTCTTCCATACACCGACATGGAGGAAGTCCTTGCCGATGAATTTCTTATCCGCCACTTTGGTGACGATCATGGTGCCATTGGCGCGGAACACGATGATATCGTCGATCTCGCTGCACTCGTCCACGAACTCGAAGTTGCGCAGGCTCCAACCCATGAAGCCCTCCGCACGGTCCACATAGAGTTTGCGGTTCGCTACGGCCACTTTGGTGGCCACAATGGTATCGAACGTGCGCAGCTCGGTCTTGCGCTCGCGGCCGGTGCCGAACTTCTTCTTCAACTCCTTGAAGTAGTCCACGGCGTGGTCCACCAAGTGGTCCAGCTTGTGCTGCACACTGGCCAGGTTGTCCTCCAGGCTACGGATATGCTCATCGGCCTGGAACGCGTCGAACTTGCTGATACGCTTGATGCGGATCTCGGTGAGGCGGACCACATCCTCGTCGGTCACTTCGCGGCGCAGGTCCTTCACATGGGGCTTGAGGCCGCGATGGATGAAGTCCATGACCTGCTCCCAGGTCTCGGCCTCCTCGATCTTGCGGTACACCTTCTTCTCGATGAAAATGCGCTCCAGGCTGGCGAAGTGCCATTGCTCCTCCAGCTCGCTCCGTTTGATCGTGAGCTCCAGTTTCAGCAGGCGCAGGGTGTTCTCCGTGCTGATGCGCAACAGTTCGGCCACGCCCACGAAGCGGGGCTTGTCGTTCTCGATCACCACCGCGTTCGGCGCGATGCTCAGCTCACAATCGGTGAAGGCATAGAGCGCATCGATGGTGTTGTCCGGCGATACGCCCGCAGCGAGGTGGATGGCGATCTCGACGTTCTCGGCCGTGTTGTCCTCGATGTGGCGCACCTTGATCTTGCCCTTGTCGTTGGCCTTGATGATGCTCTCGATCAGGCTGGCGGTGGTGGTGCCGTAGGGGATCTCGGAGATGATCAGCGTCTTGTTGTCCTCCTTGCGGATGCGGGCCCGCGCACGCACGCGGCCGCCGCGCTCGCCCTCGTTGTAGTTGCTCACGTCGGCCAGACCGGCCGTGGGGAAATCGGGTAGCAGTTCGAAGGAGCGTTTGCGCAGCACCGCGATGCTGGCATCGATCAATTCGTTGAAGTTGTGCGGCAGCACCTTGCAGCTCAGTCCCACGGCGATGCCCTCGCCACCTTGCGCCAGCAGCAATGGGAACTTCACCGGCAGGAAGACCGGCTCCTTGTTCCGCCCATCGTAGCTGAGCTGCCACTCGGTGGTCTTGGGGTTGAAAACGACCTCGTTGGCGAACTTGCTGAGACGCGCTTCGATGTAACGGGGCGCGGCGGCGCTATCACCGGTGAGGGTGTTGCCCCAGTTGCCCTGGCAGTCGATCAGCAGGTCCTTCTGCCCCAGTTGCACCAACGCATCGCCGATGCTGGCATCGCCATGCGGATGGTATTGCATGGTATGCCCGATGATGTTGGCCACCTTGTTGTAGCGGCCATCATCCAGGTCGTTCATGGCGTGCAGGATCCTGCGCTGCACCGGCTTCAATCCATCGTAGAGCGCGGGCACGGCGCGCTCCAGGATCACGTAGCTGGCATAGTCCAGGAACCAGTTGCGGTACATGCCGCTCACCGAGAACGC
>JAGNSU010000173.1 GCA_017987895.1 Flavobacteriales bacterium
AGGAACACGACGAACCCGAAGGCCCCGCCCGTAGCGAAGCTCATCAATGGGAACGCTCGTTTCAAGGAGATCCATTCGTGCTGGATCGAAAAATGGACCAAGCTGGTGATGGCGAACCCAATGATCACATACACCAATGCGGCCAGGCCCAGATACAAGCCTAGCGGGATCTTCAGTTCCTGGAGATCGGTCAATGCTATACCATGCCATACGTACGATAGACCGTACATCACGGCGGCGGAAAGCAACCAAGGAACTATGAAACCACGTGTCGATAACATAAGCGATGCGCTGGATCGAACAACAGCCGCTTGGCGCGACAGGGCTAAATTAGCCGCCCTATGAAGAACGCGCGTGCATGTATCGGGGTTGCCTCCCTCGGGATCATTCTGGCCGCAGTTTTATTCACCGGTTGTGCCAAAGACCCGAAGAAGGCCACGTGGGATGTGGATCTTCTAGGCCCGCTCGTCACCACCACCTTCACATTGGAAGACGTGATCGCCGATTCCTTGCTGGAAACCGCTCAGGACGGATCGCTCATCCTTCTTTACCGTTCGGAACTGTTCGGCCTGCGACTGGATACGGTGCTCACCGTGCCGGATACCTCGATCGCCTATCGATACGGACTGCCGATCCCCGGTCCGGTGAATTTCGCCGCAGGGTCCACCGTCGTCTCACAAACCGGTACCTCCACATTGGATGTGGACGACGTGCAGCTGCGCACCTTGTACCTACGCAGCGGTCAACTGGACGTTTCGCTCACCAATATGGTCGCCAGCACGGTCATCAGCACCTTCCTTCTGCCCGGCGCGACCTATCTGGGCCAGCCGGTCTCCATCGTGCAACCCGTTGGGCCGGGCACGCCTCTCTCTCCTACCGTCGACCTGATCGTGCGCGATCTATCGGCCCACCAGTTCGATCTGCGCGGACCCGACCTGGACCAGGTGAATTCGCTTTCGACACAATTCAACGTGCAACTGGACCCGAACGGGAATGGAGCACAAGTAACCAGCCAGGATAGCGTGATCGCCATCGCGTCCTACATCGGCCTAGTGCCGCAATTTGCCGAAGGTTACTTCGGACAACGCCATGTGGAGGTGGGTCCGGACACCACCTTGGTGGACGTTTTCGCAGGGATCACCAGTGGCATACTGGACTTGGAACAGGTCACGGCCCGGATCAAGGTATTGAACGGCATCGGCGTGGACGGCAGGATCCGGATCAATTCGCTCACCTCGATCAACACGAACACCGGCACTTCCGTGCCGCTGACCCATTCGATCGTAGGCAACCCGATCAATCTGAACCGAGCCCAAGACCTGGGCGGCTCGTTCCAACCGAGCGTATGGCAGACCACCCTCGATGGGGACAACAGCAACATAGACGCGTTCGTGGAGAACCTGCCCGATCAACTCAGCTATGCTGCGGAACTGGAAGTGAACCCCTTGGGCGACATCAGCAACGGGCACGACTTTCTGTACTACGAAAGTGCCCTTTCCGCCCAGTTGGAAGTGGAGATCCCGCTCCGGTTGATCGCGACCGACCTCACCCTTCAGAACATCGTGGTACCGGAGCTTCCTGGATCCGCGGAAGGACACGCGATCCTGAGCGGTGACCTGCGGCTTTTCGCGACGAACGGTTTCCCCTTCAGCGCGGAAATGCGCATGGAGATCGTGGACATCGACGGCGACCTGCTCGCCAACATCCCGGTCACCGGCCTTGTGGAAGCTGGGCTCGTGGGCGCGAACGACCTGGTGCATACGCCCGTCCTTTCACGATGCGATGCGACGCTCACCGAGGACCAGGTGGACCTGCTCTACACGGATGCACGGATCCGCCTCAGCGCGGTGTTCAACACTGCCGATCAAACGGAGCATCTCCCCTTGCTGGCTTCGTACAAGATGGATCTGCAAGTGACCTCGGGGACCCATTATCTGGTGAACGGCGATGAGTAGCCGTTGGCACGCGTCGTTCGTACTGGTTCTTCTACCTCTGCTGGCCGCCGGCCAGGAGCGTACGGACCTCTTCGCACGGGACACTTCGTCCTGCACAAGGATCATGGCCGAGGGGGGCTATGAGATGGACGCCAATGGCATCTATAACGAACTGCTGTTCGGCTTGATGAGCGGCGGCTATTTGGAACACGAACTGCGTCAACGTTCCAGCGATGCGCTCGGCGGCATGAACCGGTTGGGACAGATCATGCAGGTACGCGCTACGGTGATCGCCGGTGACAGCGTCTTCCGCCATCCCGGCCTCCAATGGTCGGTTTCAGCATCGCATCAGGACCAGGGGGGCATGCGCTTCCGGCCGGATGTGTACGACCTCACTTTCTTCGGCAACGCCGCCTACGAGGACCGTACGGCGGATCTGAGCGGTTCGGCCTACGAGCGGCAACAGTTCCAAACCCTTGGTCTTGGTCTTTACTGGGCCCGCACTGGTGATCGCGTACGCCTCGACTTTGTGAAGGGGCAATCGCTGAGCGCGGTGGATCTTGACGATGTCACGCTCTACACCGCACCCGATGGCCGCCGTCTCGATGTTCGCCTGAACGGCACCTACTGGCAAAGCGACACCGCGGTGAACGGAAGCGATCTGCGCACTTTCAATGGCTCTGGTTTCGCGGTGAGCTTTTCGCACGGCTACCTTCTTGGCCCAGAGGACGGACGCCATGTACGGAACCGGATCACCGCGAGCGTGGAGGATCTGGGCCTGATCCGCTGGAACGGAAGGAGCCAGCGCTTGGAACAGGATACGAGCTACAGCTACGAAGGCCTTCACGTCGACAACATCTTCGATCTGGACGGTGTCCTGGTCGGGGAAGGAACCGTGCAGGATACGCTTGGACTCCACTTCGAAGCGGGCGTTTACTGGCGGGTACTGCCCTATCGTGCGGCGCTGACCTACGACATGCAGTGGCGTGCCGGATGGCGTTGGGCTTTTACGCTTTCGCAGCGCTACCTGCCCGGCTATATGCCGTTGTACCATCTCGAGGCCGGGAAGGGTCTGGGCAAGCATTTCATCGGTATTTCCGGCCAATACGGTGGCTTTGGCGATCTGCGTGCGGGGCTTCGCGCGGCCTTCCAAATGGGGCCGGCACGTCTGGGTCTCACACTCCCCAACCTCGCTACCGCATTCGGGGAGAAAGGCCGGGGTATGGCCGCACGCGTTACCCTCGAGGCCTGCTTCTGAACCCGCAAAGGGCCCGAACTTCGTTCCCTCATGGTCCGCCTGCGCATCGACATCCTCACCGCCCTGCCCCGCCTGCTGGATAGTTGGTTCGCGGAGAGCATCCTGCAACGCGCCCAGAAGAAGGGCCTGGTGGAGGTCGTCGCGCACGACCTGCGCGATTGGAGCATGGACAAGCACAAGAAGATCGATGACTACGCCTTTGGCGGCGGTGCGGGCATGGTGCTGCAAGTGGAACCGATCGATCGCGCGATCCGGCAGTTGAAGAGCGAGCGCACGTATGATGAAGTGATCTACCTGAGCCCGGACGGCGAACTGCTCGATCAACCCCTGGCGAACCAGTTGAGCACGCACCGCACCTTGATCCTGCTCTGCGGGCATTACAAGGGCGTGGACGAGCGGGTGCGCCAACACCTGGTCGATCGCGAGGTGAGCATCGGCAACTACGTGTTGAGCGGTGGCGAACTGGCGGCCGCGGTCCTGAGCGATGCATTGATCCGCCTGGTGCCCGGCGTGCTCAACGACGAGACCAGCGCACTGAGCGATAGCTTCCAGGATGGCCTCGTGGCCCCACCGGCATACTCCCGTCCTGCGGAATACAATGGGTGGAGCGTACCGGAGATCCTGATGAGCGGTCATGAGGCACGGATCGCGGAATGGCGCCACCAGCAAGCCCTGGAGCGCACGCGCGAACGTCGGCCGGAACTATTGGACGAGGAGCCCGGCTCGGGCGGTGGGTTACCCGGGGACGGCTAGGCCTTCCACGGCTCGTAAAACTTGCTTAATATTGCGGCCCCGAACGCGGAAAGGTCCCGCATAAGTCGCTGAGCGCCATGGATAAGATGAAACAACTGGAAAAGGAGTGGGCTCCGCTGAAGACTTTCGGCGAGTTCAAGGCCGGTGATACCATCACGGTACACTACAAGATCGTGGAGGGTAACAAAGAGCGGATCCAGCAGTTCCAGGGCGTGGTGATCCAGCGCAAAGGCAGCGGCAGCACCGCCACCTTCACCGTGCGCAAAATGAGCGGCAACATCGGCGTGGAGCGGATCTTCCCGGTGGCCTCCCCTTTCATCGACAAGATCGACGTGAACAAACGCGGTGATGTGCGTCGTGCACGCATCTTCTACCTGCGCGAGCGTCGCGGCAAGAGCGCCCGCATCCAGGAGAAGCGCCAAGCCATCGTGGCCGAGCCTGCGAAGTAGGCTGACCACGTTCCAAGCACCGTTCAAAGGCCCTGCTCACGCGGGGCCTTTGCCATTGAAAGGGCTCAATCCGAGAACTGGAGCGTGGCCAGCACGACCAAGCCCAGGAACGCCACTATGGCCAGCACCACGAACATCGTCCGGGTCGCGGGCATGTCGGTAGGCTGGTGATCCTCGAGGGGCTCGGGCATGCCAGCTTGCTCGTTGAAGTGTTTGTCGGTAGACATGCCCTACCTACCGCAAGCGGCGCACCGCGAACGGTGGTTTGTAGCTAAGCCTCAGAACGGCAAGGCCTGGCCAGCAAACGCGATAAGTTCATCGCAAGAACCTGGGTGGGGAAATGTCTCCCCGATCTTGGGGTATGCGCTCCTAGATCAGGCAGGGGATCACAGAACCGCGCCAGGCGGAGGCATGTATCCCAGGCTAATCCAACAATGCCTTCAACGCATTGAAGGTTCGAAGAAAGACCTGTTGCTCTCGCGTGAACTGGCAACGGTCCAAGGCATAGACCAATTTGCCGCAAGCAACGCCTTGTGAAGGATACATGATCAGAAGCGCCCACTCCGGTTGGTCAGAAGGCAATGGCCATCCGGGGGTTTCACGCGAGGTCAGCGCGAGCGAATCCGCCCGGAACGCACAAATAGCAGGATATCTCAAGCTGTCCAAGGAATGGTGCAAACCCTCCTGGCGGGCCTCATTGGTTGATACGGATCGCAAATGGAGCGAACCGGTCAACGTATCATATTCAAATGCGACCAAAGCGCGATACGGGGTTCCCTTCACGAATGAAAACCCCTCCACCGCAAGATCATCCGACCAGTAACTCGCTCTGTCGATAAGCACGAGACTATCAAAACCTGGGGTCGCCGCCAGCAGTTCGGCCCGCAGGCCGTCGGAAACCAAACCATGAGGAGTTACCTGTGCCCTGCATAATAGAGGGAACACGATCGCGGCCGGCAAGCCACCAACTTTCATCACCAGCAGGATCAAGGCCTGCCACCGATCGAAACCCACCAGAGCAAGATAGGTGCACAGATCACACATCCGCGCCAGCGAAGGGAGAGTTCTCACTTCACGATCACAACTCCCGCTGGCATGAAGTTTATCGAACCACGAGAATCGACGACCCGAATGTTCTCGAAATAGATCTTGGTGTCCGAGGGAACGGTGTGAAAGAACCTCCTTTGTTCGTCAGTGAAGTACCGGTCGTGGGAAACCGCTTCCATGAACGAGTCCCCGACCAAGCTCGATAACGTGAACTCAACGACCTCAAAGCTGAGATCGCGGTTGTCGCTCGCAACAATCACCTCCAATCCTCTGGCCCTTGATAACTCCTCCTTTGAGAAGATGGCGGGATGACCGAGGGCACGTAGCGCATCGCCTATCCGAATTGCCATCGACAGTTCGGTTCCCCTGAGACTTTCTGGCGCGATCTGTCCATGCACACAAGAAACGCTCGAAGCAAAGAAGAAGACCCATGCGATCGTGGAGAGGCGCACTGTAACATGTGGCCATCCAAATTTGATGTTCGCGCCGTTCATCACCCCACCAACTCCTTATTCCTATTCGGGATATCCTCCTTGCTGAAGCTCACCTTCTCATCCTCTTCCTTCAACTTCAGCACCAGGGCGAGCGCATCGGGCACCACATCGCTGCA
>JAGNSU010000174.1 GCA_017987895.1 Flavobacteriales bacterium
ATCGGCGGGGCTTGATCACCAGGGTACTGACATAGATCAGCGGTTCCAAAACTAAGAACAGCCATTCGAGGGGCAGGGCAAGGGTCAACAACAAGGGGTCGGCGCCCAATCGGCGCATGGAAAGCAGAGTAACCGGCAGGAAGAGGCCCACCTTCACGAAGAGACCCGCACCTGCTTCGCGCCAATGCCCCAGCGCGAAGAGCATGGCACAGGCGCACCAGAACACGATCCGCGCGAGCGGCAACAGCGTGAGCAGCACTTGATGACCGAAGCGGTAGTAGCGCGCCGTGGTGTAGTGCCTCCGCTTGCGGCGCATCCAGGTGGTGAGGTCCCCGGTGGCACGCGTGGTCATGAAACTGCGCGGATCGGCCACGGCGCTGGTGTTCCGCGCCCGTGCCACTTCGTTGATGAAGAGGTCATCGTCACCGCTCATGAGGTGGTTGTGACGCCGGGGTCCCCTGGCGTTGAAGAAGACCTCGTGCGTATAGCCGAGGTTGCGCCCCACGCCCATGTAAGGTAGTCCTGCCTGTGCGAAGCTGATGAACTGCACGGCTTTCGCTATGCCGTCATACCGTTCCAGCAGGTTGGTGAGCGTGGTCTGACGCTCGTAGGGGCTATGACCGATCACGATGTGGCGGCGATCATTGAAACCGCTCGCCATGCTGGCCACCCAATCGCGGCCCACGGGCACGCAGTCCGCATCGGTGAGCAGCAGGTGCGGGTGCTTCGCGGCGCGCACGCCCACGCCGAGCGCGATCTTCTTGCCGTAGCTGAATTTCTCGTCCGCCTGGATGTTCACCACCCGCAGGCGCGGGAACTTCGGCTTCATCCACTCCAGGATCTCGGCGGTGTCATCCTCGCTGCGGTCGTTCACCACCACCACCTCGAAGTCCTGGTGGTCCTGGTCCATGAGGATGGGCACCAGGCGCTCCAACGCGCGCGCTTCGTTCCGGGCACAAACCACCACGCTGATCGGCAGGTCGCGCACCATCACCCGCGTTTGCTTGCGGAAGGCCAGCCGGCTGAAAATGAAGAGGTGATAGCACAGAAGCACGCTCAGCGCGCCCAGCATCACGAACACCAGGATCGAGGACATGGACAGGATGGCAGCGAAGCTACCCGGGGCACGCGCGCCCATCGGCGATAGGCGAAGGCAGATATGAACACTAGGCCTGTGGATGGCCGTGCGGCCCTTTTGCCGACCATCCCATCTTTGCGGCCGTGCGATTCGACCTGCTCCGTACCGACGCTGCCTCCAAAGCCCGAGTCGGCCTCCTCCACACCGATCATGGCCCCATCCCCACTCCGGTCTTCATGCCGGTGGGAACGCTAGGCGCCGTAAAGGCCGTCCACCCCCGCGAGCTGCGCGTGGACCTCGACGCACCGATCATGCTCAGCAACACCTACCACCTCTACTTACGCCCGGGAACGGCCGTGCTGGAAGGAGCCGGCGGGCTGCACCGCTTCAACGGATGGGACCGGCCCATACTCACGGACAGCGGTGGGTTCCAGGTGCATAGCCTCAGCGATATCCGGAAGATCACCGAGGAAGGTGTGCGGTTCCAGAGCCATATCGATGGCAGCCGTCATCTGTTCACCCCGGAAAGCGTGATGGACCTCCAGCGCAGCATCGGCGCGGATATCATCATGGCCTTCGACGAGTGTACGCCCTGGCCGTGCGAAGCGGTCTACGCGGAGAAAAGCATGCATATGACGCACCGCTGGCTCGATCGGTGCATCGCACGTTTCCAGGCCACCGAACCCAAGTACGGGCATGAACAAGCGCTCTTCCCGATCGTACAGGGCAGCACCCTACCCGAACTGCGGAAGCGGTCCAGCGAGATGATCGCGTCCAAAGGGATGCCGGGCAATGCGATCGGAGGCCTGAGCGTTGGGGAGCCCGAGGAGGAGATGTACGCGATGGCCGAACTCTGCTGCGACATCCTCCCCACCGACAAGCCACGCTACCTGATGGGCGTGGGCACCCCCTGGAACCTGCTGGAGAACATCGCCATCGGCATCGATATGTTCGACTGCGTGATGCCCACGCGCAACGGCCGCAACGGCATGCTCTTCACCCGCGACGGCGTGCTGCAGATCAAGAACAAGCAATGGGCCGACCATCATGGCCCGCTTGACCCGATGGGCACGGCTTGGGTCGATGGCTTCTACAGCAGGGCGTTCGTGCGCCACCTCTTCCAGAGCAACGAAATGTTGGGCCAGCAGATCGCCAGTTTGCACAACCTGGGCTTCTACCTGGCGTTGATGAAGGAGGCACGCGAGCGGATCATCGATGGGTCCTTCACCACATGGAAAGCGGGGCTCCTGCCCAAATTGAAGCAACGGATCTCCGCTTGAGGATCGAGCCACTAGTTTCGAACGGTAAAGCATGCTGAAGACCCTCGACCGCTATATCATCCGCCAGTTCCTCGGCACCTTCTTCTTCATCCTGGTGTTGATCATGGCCATCGCCGTGGTGTTCGACATCAGTGAGAAGACCGAGGACTTCGCCAAAATGAGCGCGTCGCTGGGCGAGATCGTGGTACGGTACTATTTCAACTTCGTGATCTACTACGCGAATTTCTTCAGCGGGCTGCTCATCTTCCTTGCTGTGATCCTCTTCACCGGGAGGCTGGCCCACCGCACCGAAGTGATCGCCGCGCTGAGCAGCGGGGTGAGCTTTCCGCGCCTCCTACGGCCCTATTTCCTGGCCGCCACCCTGCTGGCCGGTATCGCCCTGGTCACCAACCACTTCGTACTACCCTACGCGAACAAGGAACGGCTCGCCTTCGAGGAGGAACATATCCGCGTCGCGTTCCAGGTGAGGGACAAGAACATCCACCGCGAGATAGCGCCGGGATGTATCGCCTACTTCGAATCCTTCAACGCGCAGAAGAAGACCGGCTATCGGTTCAGCCTCGAGCAGTGGGATGATGGCGTTCTACGCAGCAAACTCCTGAGCGACCGCGCCACGTATGACAGCCTCACGGGCCGATGGCAGGTGTTCGATTACACCATCACGCATCTCGACGGGGCTAAGGAGCGCCTTCAGCACGGTGCGGTGCTGGACACCTTGATCCCCCTGGCGCCGGTGGACCTTGGCCAGCGCGACGAGAACGCCATGAGCATGACCACCGCGGAACTGGACCGCTTCATCGTAGAAGAACGGGCGCGTGGTAGTGACACCATGGCCACGTACCAGATCGAAAGGCACCAGCGGAGCTCCGCACCCTTCGCCACCTATGTCTTCACCTTGATCGGCGTGAGCATCAGCAGCCGCAAGGTGCGCGGTGGTACCGGGGTCCACCTGGCTCTGGGCGTGCTGTTGATCCTGCTGTACATATTCGGCATCAAGCTCACCACCGTGGCCGCAACCAACGCCGGCATGGACCCTTTCCTAGCGGTCTGGCTGCCCAACCTGCTATTCACCTTGGTGGGGGTGTGGATCTACCGCACAGCGCCGAAGTAGACCATGGGGAACACACTACACCCCGCTCGCACCTGGGCCGGCGCACTGCTGAAGCCCAGGGCGCCCTGGAGCTTGCTGGGCTGTCTGCTCTTCCTTGTGCTTGGGCTGGACGGGATCGATCGCACCGGCCGCTGGCGCGAACTCACCCTGTTGAACTGGGACAGCGAAACCTATTACCACTACCTGCCAGCCACCCTATTGCAGCACGATCTTCTGCGATTGGCCTATGTACCCGCGCTCGACTCCGCGCTCCATGAAGGGTTCGTGCCGAACGATTTCGGTATTTACACCAGCGAGGAAACAGGATACCGGTACATGAAGTACACTTACGGTACCGCGCTGTTCGAGCTCCCGCTCTTCCTGGTCGCCCACGCCTATTGTCATCTACCCGGTGTGCAGGATGCGGCCAACGGCTACTCAGGGCCTTACCAACACGCGGTCGCGTTGTCGTCCCTGCTCTTCGTACTGCTCGGGTTGCTGGTGCTGCGCCGCACTCTTTTGCGCTACTATTCCGATCGCGCGACGGCCATCGCGCTCCTCACCCTCTCACTGGGCACCAACCTCTTCCTCTACGCCGCAGTGGCCAGCGGCATGAGCCATCCGTACCTCTTCTTCCTGGCAGCCGCCGTGGTGGAGCTTACCGACCGCTGGCACGCGCGGCCCGCACTGCGAACCGCGCTGCTGCTCGGGGGCTCGATCGGCCTGATCGCGCTGACACGACCGGTCGACGCGTTGATCGTGCTCATCCCGCTGCTGTGGGATCTTTTCCCTAGTGAGCGAAGGCGCGCGAAGTGGGCCGCGATCCGCGAGCACTGGCGCCATTTGTTGTACGCTGCCGGTTGCGCACTGCTACCGATGCTGCCGCAAATGCTTTATTGGAAAGTGACGACCGGTCATTGGGTCTTCTATTCCTACAAGGACGAGGGCTTCGACTTCGCCCACCCGCACATTCTGGAGGGTCTCTTCGGCTTCCGGAAGGGTTGGTTCGTCTATTCCCCCCTGGTGCTGCTCGGCTTCCTGGGGCTCCATCTACAGCTACGCACACCCCGCACCTGCGGGCGGGCGCTGCCGCTCGCGATCTACTTCCCCATCTTTTGGTGGGTTGTCTTCTCGTGGTACCAATGGTGGTATGGCGGCGGCTTCGGTTGCCGCCCACTGGTGGGATCGCTCGCGCTCCTCGCCCTCCCCATCGCGCATCTGGCCGATGCCCTGCGCCGTAAACATGCCGTGCTCTGCGATCTTCTCATCGTGCTGGTGGGCCTGGGCATCTGGCTGAACTTCTTCCAGCAGCGGCAATACGCCCTCGCCATCATCCACTGGGAGGAGATGACCGCCGAGCGCTATTGGGAGGTTTTCGGCGTGGGATCGCCCGAGGGGCTGACACCGTTCCCTTGATCGTGCGCTGCCCGAGGTGGGCCAACGTTGCGTCCCTTTTTCATCCATCGCAATATCGCGATGATTTTTTTTAATCGTAATATTACGATCTAATGATCCGTCCATGGGGCTTGTCAAGGACCATCTCTTCACCGCCGAACAGAACCGCATGGCCACCATGGCCAAGGTGCTGGGACATCCGGCGCGTATCGCCATCCTGCAATACCTGATCAAGCAGGGTAGCTGCGTGAACGGCCTGCTCGTGGAAGAACTGGGCCTCGCCCAGGCCACCATCAGCCAGCACCTCTGGGAATTGAAGAACGCCGGATTGATCCAAGGGACCATTGATGGAACGAGCATCTGCTACTGCATCGACCCCAAGGGCTGGAAGGCCCTTTCAAAGGACATGAACAAGCTGCTCACCACCGTGAGCGACAACTGCTGCTAGCCAACGTACGGGCCGATCATGATCGGCCCCAACAACAACAACCATGAACACGAACGCACAAGAGACCAAGGAGATGGTCCGCGCCAAGTACGCGGAGATCGCACAACAGGACAAGGCCTCCAACGCCAGTAGCTGCTGCGGCGCGGGCGGATGCTCCACCGAGGTGTACAACATCATGACCGATGACTACGGAACGCTGGAGGGCTACAACCCCGATGCCGACCTCGGCCTGGGCTGCGGACTGCCCACACAGTTCGCGGGGATCAAGGCGGGTGATACCGTGCTCGACCTCGGCAGCGGCGCTGGCAACGATTGTTTCGTGGCACGCCACGAGACCGGTGAGGACGGCCGTGTGATCGGCGTGGACTTCACGCCCGAGATGATCGCGAAGGCGAAAGCGAACGCCGCCAAGCTCGGCTACCAGAACGTGGAGTTCCGGCAGGGCGACATCGAAGCGCTGCCCCTCACGAGCAACATCGTGGACGTGGTGGTGAGCAACTGCGTGCTGAACCTGGTGCCCGACAAGCGCAAAGCGTTCAGCGAAGTGCTGCGTGTATTGAAGCCCGGGGGACACTTCAGCATCAGCGATGTGGTGCTGCGGGGCGAGATACCCGCGAAACTGAAGGAGAGCGCCGAGATGTACGCGGGCTGCGTGGCCGGTGCATTGCCGGAGAACGAGTACCTCGGCATCATCCACGACCTCGGCTTCGAGAACGTGACCATCCAGAAGCGCAAACCCATCATCGTCCCGGACGATA
>JAGNSU010000175.1 GCA_017987895.1 Flavobacteriales bacterium
GCTTGAAGCAGAGGTCGAGCAGGAAGAGGCTCACCGCGAAGGAAATGATCGTGGCCCAGATCGCGCCGATGGATCGGTACTCGGGTATCAACAGGTAGTTGATGGCGATGTTGAGCCCAGCTCCGATGATGGCCGTGAGAAGTGAATAGCGGAAGAGGCTCTCGTTGGTGATGAAGCTCGCCTTGGCCACGCCCATGTTGGTGAAGAAAAGACGGATGGCGAACAGTGAGAGCAGGAATCCCGCAGGGCGGAACTCCTCACCATACATCCATACGATCATCGGCTCGGCCACGAAGAACAAAGGCACGGAGGTGATCAGGAAGAGCAGGAACATCAACCGGTACAGGTTCAACATCCGGTCCGCGTACAGGGCGGGATCCTCGGCACGTGCGCGCGTAACGGCCGGCGCGAGGCTCTTCTGCACGATCACCGGAAGAAAGCCGAGCGCTTCGATCATTTTCAAGGCGACCGAATACTGTCCCACTTCCGCGTACGCCGCCTCCTGACCATCGGTTCGGGCCAACAGATCGCCGATCATCACCTGATCGATCTTGGCCTGGATGTAGAGGGCTACGCCATACACCAACATCGGCCACGACTGTCCGAGCACATAGCCCATGGTGGCCCGCGAGACACGCCAGGTCCGAATGCTGATCCCATCGCGCTCCAGCAGCCAGGTGTACCCTATCGCCACGATGACCCCTTCCACCACATAGATCCAGGCGAACCAGATCAGGGAAGCCCCCATCCAGATCAACAGCATCTTCATCGCAGCGCTGAGAAGCACCTGGGTGAACTGGACCCGCACGATGCGATCCGCCTTCACATTCGCCATGAAGTGCTGCTCGATCACCGTGAAGGGTTTCAGCAGTTCAGCGGCCGCGATGATGAGCACCAGCATGGCTGTGGAGCTCTCCATATCCTTGGCCCAACTCACGACCATGACAATGACGAGCAAAGCGGCCGACCCCATCAATTTGATCGCCCCTGCCGTGCCAAGCAAGGCGTCCCGTCGTTCAGGACGATTCACCAGGTCGCGGGCGATGATCTGGTCCACACCCATCGCACTGAGCGCGAAGAACATGCCCACGAAGCCGGTGGCGTAGTTCAACTGCCCGAAGAGGGAGTCACCGAGGTAACGCGCCACATAGATCCCCGTGACAAGCACCACCACGAGGCGGATGACTTGCTCGCCGAGGAGCCAGGAGGTGTTGTTGAGATACTTGCGGAACCCTTCCGTGCGCAGCATGTCGCCGGAGGGCTATTTGGTGTAGTAGCCGCTGCCGTAGCCTTTGCCGGCCTTCACATCGTTCAAGAGCAGGTCGATGCGCCCCACCTTTTTGTCCACGAACATCTCGTTCACTACGCGCAATGCGCTGCGATGGGTGTAGTTCTGTCTCACCACGTACAGTGTGACATCGACATGCCGGGTGATGATCACATACTCGCTGACCAATCCCATCGGTGAGGCGTCCACGATCACTTGATCATAACGGGCCCGCAGGTCCCTGAACAGTTCGGTCATGCGCGGCATCTCCACCAGTTCCAGCGGGTTCGGTGGCACTGGCCCAGCGGTGATCGCGTCCATGCCTTCGATGTCGGTGCGCACGATGATATCGTCCAGGCCCGTCTCTCCGATCAAGTAGGTGGAAAGCCCGGGACCCTCCGCCAGGCCGAGCGTTTCGCCCAGTCTTGGCCGACGCATATCGGCGTCCACGATCACGGTGCGCTTGCCGCTCAAGGCCAGCACCGTGGCGAGGTTCACCGCACAGAAGGTCTTGCCTTCGCCGCTGCTGCTGCTGGTGAACCCGATCACCTGGCGCGCGGCGTTCGCGTTGAGGTATTGCAGATTGATCCGTGCCGTGCGGAAGGATTCGGCGAGCAGGGATTTCGGTTCGCTCGGTAGGATCCGTTTGCGCTTGCTGCCCGGTATGGTGGCCAGTATGGGGATGGGGCTGACGCGCTTCACATCGTCCATGTGCTCTATGCGGTCGTTGAAGAAATCGCGGATCAGAATGAAGGCGAGCGGCAGGAAGAGACCCAGCAGCATGGCTCCTCCCAATGCCGTCTTCTTATCCGGTGCGATCGGCCCGAACCCGCTCATGCGCGGCTCGTCCACGATGGTCTTGTCCACCTGGTCGCTGGCGATGGCGATACCGGCTTCGGCGCGCTTCTCCATCAGGTAGTTGTACAGGTTGTCGCTCAGCTTGAACTTGCGCTCGATGTTCACCAGGCGGCGCTCGTTCTCGGGCAACTGGTTGAACTGGTAGTTGATGCCGCCCAAGCGCCTGTTCAGCTCGGCCAGGCTGATCTCCGCCTGGCTGATCAAGCCGGATGCGGTCTCGATCAAGGAGCTCTTGATGTTCTGGATCTTCCGCTCCATCGCGATGATGGTCGGGTTGCTCTTCATGGTGCTCAGGTTCTGCGCGGCCAGGTCCGCATACAGCTGGGTGAGTTGGAGCACCAGGTTGTTGAGCACGGGATCGTCGATGCCCGAGCTGCTGGGAGCCGCCACATTGCGGAAATCCTCCGAAGAGCGCAGCTTCTCCAAAATGGTCGCGCAATACTGGCGCTTCTGCATTACCGCCGAACGCTCGTCCTCCAACCGGCTGCGGTCCTGGAAGAGCGCATCACTGGTGATGCCGGCGCTCATCATACCACCGCTGGTGCCACGGAAACTCTCCATGCTGCTCTCCACCTGTTTCAACGAATCGCTCACACTGCCGATCTGGTTGTCGATGAAGTTGATCGTCTTCAACCCCTTCTGTTGCTGCTTGTACAATTCCCCCTCGATGTAGGTGGACATCAGCTTGTCCAGGTAGTTGCGCTGTTTGCTCACCACTTCCCCCACGATGCCCAGTCCCACGATGTTGCTGGCGTCGCTCATGGGCTCGGCCAGGGTCATGCCCTGATACATCTTCACCAGCGCGTCCAGGCTGTTGATGTAGAAGAAGTAATCGCTGTCCTTGTTGTACTTGCGGTCCTCCGGGAATTCGATCTTGAAGCTCAGGTGGTCGCCCACGAACGGATCGCCGATCTTGGCGACCTGATCGATGTCCACCTGCGCCAGGAACTCATCCACCACGGCCTGCTGGTTCACATTGTACAGCCGCACGTTCTCGGCCTTGGCCTTCACCCGGTAGGTGCCCGCTTCCTTGTTGACCTCCACATGGATGGGCACACCGGTGATGTGCAGTGACGCGGTATCGAGCGTCACTTTGAACGGCGGGTAGTCATACCGCTCCTGGGTAAGGAACCGGTACTTCTCGTAGTAGGAGATCCCGAAATCCAGACGTTTCATCGTCTTCTCCACGTTGGTCCGGGAGGTGAGGATGGCGATGTGGTCCTCTATGTCGCCCCCCGCCTGTAGGAACGACATGCCCTTGATGAACTCGTCCTGCCCGCCTCCGAAGCTGTTGCGGCTCTTTTCGCCCATCAGCATGGTGGCGCTCACGTGGTACTGCTTCGGCGTGGTCTTGAGGTAGGCCATCGCGCCCGCCACGCTGAGACTCACCGTGATGAGGAAAAGCCACCACTTGGCCAGCAGCTTGCGGAAGATCGCCCGCAGGTCGATCGTCTCCGCCGCGGTAGTCCGTTCCGCCATTACTTGTTCTGGTTCAGGATCACAACGTTGGCCACCAGCGCCAGCGCGCTGATCGCACCGAACAGGATGGTGAACAACTCCAGGTTCATCCGTCCGGCCCGGGCCTTCAAAGTGGGCACGTAGACCACGTCGTTGGGGAGCAGGTAGTAGTACTCACTGGCCAGCACATCGGTGCCGCCAAGGTCCACGTAGAGCGCCTGCACACCGCGATCGCTCTGGCGCATCAGGGTGATCTTCTTCTTATCGCCATACTCCCCCGGGCCACCGGCCATGGCGAGGGCATCGAGGATGGTGATCTGGTTATTGTAGATGAAGTACATGCCCGGGTTGCGCACGTCGCCCAATACGCTGATGCGGAAGCTCACCAGCTTCATGATCACCGTGGCGTTGGTGAAATACTCGTTGATCTTGCGTTGCACGAGGTCCTGCGCTTCGCCCACGGTGAGGCCCTGCACCTTGATCTTGCCCACGGTGGGCAACTGCACCTGGCCGTTCTTGTCCACCGAGAAGCCGTTCACATAGAGCGCTGCATCGTTCACGCCGGCCACCCCGTTCTGGTTCTCCACGTTGAAGAAGCGGTGCGTGGCCTCGTCCAGCCCCATCACACGGATGGAGAGCACATCGTTCACCTGGATGCGGTACTCGAACTTGCGGTTCTCGAACAGCTTCGCCGATCCATTGCTCAGGGACCCGTCCTGCAGGTAGTTGATGTTGCGCCGCCCGCCCACGCACGAGGCCAGCACCATCATGCCCAACATTCCCACACCCAACAGCTTTGCTGCTTGCTTCATGCACTTGGTCTTGGCCCCCCCTTGCCCGGCCCGGTCCTGCCTTGGAACGATCCAAGGAACGATGGCTCAGGGCTTTTCGAGCGCGCCAAAGATACGTGCGCCCCCCCATCCGGGTTTCAGCCGGATGCCGTGGTTATCGGCCTGAGGCTCAGGAACGATCCTTCGGCTTGCGCAGGTCCAGGTTGAGCAGCAAAGCCAGGTGGATCGTCGAATTGTACTCGACCAGATCGGCACCGTTGGCGGCGCCCGGCCGCTGGATGTTCTGGAACAAAAAGCCGAGCAGCACGCTGAACGGCTGGCTCACCTGGTAGCCCAGCAGCGCGGAGATCCGGTTCTGCTGGATGTAGTCCAGGCGCTGGGAGTCGCCGAAGTTGAGGAAGACCTCATCGTACAGGTTCGCCGTGAACACACCGGGTTCCACCTTCTCATGCCCCAGCGGCAAGGTGAGCCACACCCGATAACGGAACCGGCTCTGGTACCCATAGCCATCGAACTCGCCCTCGGAAGGATCGACCTCCGAGGGAAGGAGCCGGGCAATGAAGCGTTCCTCCATGCGGAACCGGTGGCCGAGCCTTAACCTCCCGATGGACTGACCCAACTGCACCTGCTGGAAGAGGTGATGCTCCCAATTGCCGAAGCGGATCGGGTATTCGCCGTAGGGATAGTTCTCGTAGTAGCTATAGCCCAGCGTGAACATCACCTGCTCGTTCAGGTGGTAGTTGATCGCCGGGCGGAGCAACAACTGTTGCGCGGTGGCACCGACATCCGCGCGGCGCCAGTGCGCCTCGGTATGGAAACTCCAATGCTCGCTGAAGCGCTGATCGCCCCAGTGGGAGATCCAGAGGTTGGCGTTGGGGTCCTCTGCGCGTTGGGCGAAGAGATCACTGGCTAAAGACAGGACGGCGGGCAGCAAGAGAGTAAAGCGAACCATGGGCGGGGCCAAAGTTCAGGCTTCGGATGACAAGGCACGGATCGAGATCCGCGCCAGCGAAGAGCCGCTTGAGCAAGGTGACGCCTTACCTCCCCAAGCAGGGTCTCCGCCTCGGGACCCTGCGGCCCGCTTACCTTGGAGCCAAGTGTAGACCATGTCATTGCGCACGATCCATAGCAGTGAAAGCAACGTGTTCTTCTGCACTTTCACTTGCTGGAATTGGTTGCCGCTGATCGCCGAAACCGATCTGTACGACGCGGTGTACACATGGATGGGTCTGGCGCACGAGAAGGGCTATCGCATACTTGGCTATGTGATCATGCCCAACCATGTCCATTTGCTACTGCTGGCTCCGGAGGATCACCGCATCAACACCTTGTTGGCGAACGCGAAACGGTTCCTCGCTTATGAGGCGGTCCGTCGGTTGCAATGCGCGGGCAACATGCAGCGCTTGGAAGCGCTCGCTGCTGCCACGCGTACTGGCGATCGCGAACGGGGCCAGAAACATCGTGTGTTCTCTACTTCTTCGGACATTCGCGAATGCACGGACGAGGCCATGATGCACCAGAAGCTGGACTACATCCATGCCAACCCGGTATGCGGAAAGTGGTCTTTGGTGGATGACCCGGTGGATTATCCGCATTCGAGCTTGTCGTTCTATACGAAGGGTGTATCCACCTTTGCTCCCATCACACATGTGGGTCTCGCTTTGCATGGT
>JAGNSU010000176.1 GCA_017987895.1 Flavobacteriales bacterium
CCCACTGATGGGAAGATGCGCCGTGGCGGTTTCTACTTCGCGCCGGGCGTTACCTACACGCTGGCGAAGTTCAAGGACCAGGAACGCGAGCTCTTCCGCGAAGGCGATACGGTCTACACCGCCACCTTCGATCCCAAAGGCGGCTTTGGGCCCTACCTGGAAATAGGCTGGTTCCATGCCACGCGCGATGCGGTGATCCTGGACTACTGGGACTTCGGCCTCGCGTACAAAGCACTCAACGGAAAGCAATCCCACACGGGGATCCTGCAACGCGGGTTGAACGAGAACGACACGGTAGTGCTCACTGCGGGTGACGGCGTGTTCAACGATCAGTACCTCACGGTGCATGCGAACGCCAATAAGTTCATCCAGACCGGCAGCTACCAGTTCGTGCAATTGAGCCTCGGCCTGAACGCGGATTGGGGTTTCAGTCAGGCGCGCACCTATACCGGGGATCCGTTCGTGCTTGCCGATCAGGACCTGCCGCCCACGTTCCTGGCGCAAGCGCATGTGAAAGTGGGCTATGGCTTCAAGGTGAGCCAACGCCTGCTGATCATTCCAGCGGTGGAAACCCCGGTCTTCAGTGCCGTGCCGACGGACGAAGGGTTCGGCCAGTTGCATTGGTTCAACAGCCGCTACCGGCCGCTGATCCTCAGCGTTCGCTTCCTATTCCTGCGCTACCCGAAAGGGTTCGAGTGCCCGCCCGTGATCAAGCACAATGCGTTCGAGGGCAAGAAGCACAAGGAGTACAAGCCCGATAGCTACCACCCTTGATCAGCGCGCGGCCAAAGCGTTCCTGCCAGGAGGCCGGGCAAGGGTGAAGACCTGAAGTGGGCCGTTGTTGTTCGCCACCACGAAACGGGGTGCTCCACCCGCGCGGAGCAACGCCACATCGCGTGCATCGCCGCGCGCCATGAACCCGGTGGTCGATGCGGGCACCGCCGTGAAGCCGAGTTTTCCGTCACCCAGGAGCACAGCGCCGGTGCTGGCGTCGTACCGCGTTGTTTCCACCTCGGTGCCGAACAGGTTGCCCACGGTCACCAGGTCCAGGTTGCCGTCCCCGTTCAGATCCACCACTTCGATGCCCCGGACCAGCGAGAACTGCGCCAGCATGGGCAGGGGTGATGGAGTGAAGGTGCCACTCTCATTGCGGAAGACCATACTGCGGAATTCCGTTGCGCTATAGTGTAACGCCTGATCCAAGGCGGGGCCGTACAAACGCTTCAGATCCGCTTCCGCGAAGGACTTGAACGTGGGGAACTTCTGTGCGAGGAAGGGCATCTGTCCGGAGGAGCATTCGCGCCCACGCACGGGCACACATTCCCCGCTCTTGCCATGTTTGGCCAGCACGATATCGTTCGTTCCACTGAGGTCCATGTCAGCCATGTAAACTTCAAGGGGCTTCTCCTTGGAGGGATGGAACTTGTTGTTCAGTCCCAGGTTCCCCGCTACCACATCGGGATCGCCGTCGCGGTCAAGGTCCGCCACTTCGAGCCCGAACCACCAGCCTATCAAAGTGCTATCGAACATCTGCGGCGCGGGCGCGAAGGACCGGCCATTGTTCACGAAAGCGCGCAATGGCATCCATTCGCCAGCGAGGAGCAGGTCCGCGCGCTTGTCGGCGTTCAGATCCGCGAACACCGCTGACGTCACCATGCCTGTGTGTTCGGCGGCCGGACACCATTGGGATATCGCGTCGGTGAAGTGCCCGTTCTCGTTCATGAGCAGATAGCTTTTCGGTGCTGCCGGGTAGGCTTCAGGCACGTTGCGCCCACCAACGAAGAGATCCTGGTCACCGTCCCCGTCCACATCGTGGGCCACCACCACTTGCTTGGGTGTTGACATCACGGGGAGACGATCCTTCCCTTCGGTGAAGCCGCCCTGACCATCGTTCAAATAGAGCCGGTCCTGGTAGCGCGAAGAAGTGGGGCCGAATTCCGTACTTCCCGCTGCTGTGTAGAGATCCAGGTCCTTATCCCCATCCGCATCGAAGAAGCGGGCCCCGATGAATTCCTGGTCGCTATGTGCTGACCAAGGTTGTGCCGATGCTTTCGCGAACCGTTCTCCAGCGCTTTGTAACCAGAGCACGGGTGATGCACCTGCGGCCGAGGTCACGAAGAGATCGTCGCGACCATCGCCGTTCACATCAGCCACCGCCATCGCGGGTCCATGTTGCGATTGGCGGTGGGGTAGTAGGGTCTCCAAGCGGAGATCATCGTACACGCTTTCCTTATGGGCGAAGCCCAAGCCCAAGGTGCCAGCACTTTCAGCGAACCAAGTGGGCGCTTGCTGTTGGCTCCGCCGGGTGTGGGCCACCGCGTTGGAGCTGATCCGCAGACGTTGGTCTGGCCCAACATCGGTAATACGGCTCCATGTTCCATCGGGCCATCGCAGCACCAACGAGTCGATCCGGGAGCTGCCGAGACCGAAGTGGAGCATAGGTTCCACGCTGCTCTGGAATCCCCGTCCCAGGGCGAGTTCCGCGTATTGTAGGCCAGCATCGGTATACAGCGTGGCCGTGGCACCGATCGCCGCCGTGTTCGCGCCTTCGCCTTCCAATTCGACCTGTAGGTAGTGCGACCCATCGCGCTGTCGGCTCAGGTTCTCGACCACCTTCACCGGGCTGTTCACATCCACCACCACCAGATCCATATCACCATCGCGGTCCAGGTCGGCGTAGCTGGCACCCGTGCTCGCGCTTTTGTGGTCATATCCCCATTCGTCCATCGCTTTGGTGAAGGTGAGGTCGCCGTTGTTGCGGAACAGGTAGTTGGGTAGAGGTGTTTGCGGCATCAGCGGCTGTATCTCCTCATAGGTGATACGACCGGTGCGGTTCTTCTCCAGGTCCTTCACCGCCGCCTCAAAATCGTTGTTCGAGATGTCCCGCCACAACCCGTTCGTTACGAGTAGGTCCTTCCATCCATCGTTGTCCATATCCACGAGGAGCGCGGCCCAACTCCAATCTGTCCGGTCGACACCCGCGACATGCGCGATCTCGCTGAAGGTGCCGTTCCCGTTGGCGAGGTGCAATTGGTTCGTCATGTACTGGGCATGCCAACCGTGGTCGGCCATCAGGTCGAAATCCTTGGGACGCATGCTTGCCATGTTCTGCTTGCTGCGTGCATGGTCCGCTGGTGTCATATCCACTACGACGAGGTCCCCAAGGCCGTCATTGTTGAGATCCGCCAGGTCGGAGCCCATGCTGAAATAGCTGATATGACCAAGCCGGTCGTTCACTTCATCGTGGAAATGCAGCGGACCGTCCTGAACGAACAGGTTGTCAGGTTGCACGAAATCGTTCGCGGCGAATATGTCACTGCGCCCATCACCGGTCATGTCGCCGACGCAGGCGCTTAGCCCCCAATTGTGGGTAAGGAGCCCGGATGCACCGGACCGATCGGTGAAATGCCCCGTTCCATCATTGACATAAAGGCGATTGGTGTTCCGGGATGTCTCTGTAGCGAGCACCGTCTTCACTACCGAGAAATCTTTGAAATCCTCGCGTTGTCCCAATAGGAACACATCGAGATCATTGTCCTGGTCGAAGTCGTGGAAATAGGCCATGGTCGTATTGCCCGACTCGGTGATCCCCAATTCGATGCCTCGTTCAGTGAAGGTGCCGTCCCCCTTGTTGATGTATACTCGGTCGCGCAATCGTTCCCGGTCCACTGGACCCGAACAACAGATGTACAGATCGAGGTGGCCATCCCCATTGATATCGGCCATGGTCGTTCCTGTCGCCCATACATTCCCCGGAAGAACGCCAGCCCTCGTCGTAATATCCTCGAACCTGAGATCGCCCTTGTTCTTGTACAACCGGCAACCATCCAAAGCGGAAACCAGGAAGATATCGGGCAGATCATCCCCATCCACATCACCGATGGCAACGCCGCCAGAGGTGTACAGGTAACGATAGCGATAGTAATTCATCTCATCGGTCTCCACGACCGAGTTCCGGAAGGGTATTCCGACGAGCTCACCGCTATGTATGGTCACCAGCGGACCTGTGGTAGTTGTGACAGCCTCAGCGGCGGCGGGTGGAGCGCTGTCCATGGTCGACGAACCACAACCCACTAACAGTGCGCTGAAGGGGACGAGGTGAGCGACCAGGAACGCGACACGGGGACGAAGCGAGCGAATGCCCATGGTGGAGTGGATGGATCGTGCAGGAAGATAGGAGTAAATGGTGTTCCCGCAGCATCCCGAGGATGCCTATCGAAGGAAGGGATTGCTCCTCCTTTCTGCGCCGATCGTTGTATCGGGCCCATGTCCACAATGCACCACCGTATTATCCGCCATGGGAAGCAATTTGGTGCGGATGCTGTCGATCAACTGATCGTGGTCGCCCCCGGGAAGGTCCGTCCGGCCGATGCTGCCCTTGAAAAGCACGTCCCCCGATACCACGAAGGCTTGTGCGCCGCAGGCGAAGGCCACATGGCCGGGTGAATGTCCTGGAACATGGACCACGCTCAGTTCATCCCGTCCCAACGTGATAATGTCCCCTTCCTGCAGGAAAGCCTTGGCAGGAGGAGAGGCTTCGCAAGGGATGCCGTACATCTGCCCTTGCCGGGGTGCCGCATCGAGCAGGGGAAGGTCAGCGCGGTGCAGTTCCGGCGCCAAGCGGAACCGACGATGCACCCAAGCCAGGCCCAGCACATGGTCGATATGTGCGTGCGTGAGCAGGCAACGCACCAAACGGAGCTTGTTGCGCGTTAGTTCCTCTTCCAACACATGCTCCTCCTCACGGTTCCAGCATCCCGGGTCGATCACAAGGGCCTGGTCGCCATTGTGCAACAGCCAGGTGTTCTCCTGGAACGGGTTGAACGGAAGGCCGATGACGTGCAGCATGGAGAGAAAAGCCTGAAATTCGCGGTGCGGACCGAACAGGTCCGGCCGAAAAGTAGTTAGCTTCAACTCGTGCCTCTCTTCCCATATCCGCGCCGTGCGGTCCTCACCTTCCTGCTCCTTTTTGGCGTGGCCCTTGGGGGACAGGCCCAGTTCTACAACGGCGCCCAGCAGGATTTCGGCAAGAACCGCATCCAGTACGAGGAGTTCCTGTGGCAGTACTACCGGTTCGATCGCCTGGAGACCTATTTCTACAAGGGGGGGCGTGATCTCGCGCGTTTCGTGGCGCTCAGCGGCCACAAACACCTAAAGGAACTGGAGAAGGAACTCGACATCGCCATCGACGACCGCATCCAGTTCGTGGTGTACAACTCACTCTCCGATTTCCGACAAAGCAATATCGGTATCACCGGTGATGAGCAGTACAACATCGGTGGGGTGACACGTATCGTGGGTACCAAGGTCTTCGTGTACTACGAGGGAGATCATACGAAGCTCGATCAGCAAGTGCGCTCCGGCGTGGCACAGGTGATGTTGGACCAGATGATGTACGGAGGTAACTGGCGTGAAGTGCTCAAGAACTCCACGCTGATGAACCTTCCTCCGTGGTTCACCAAAGGGCTGGTGGCTTACGTGTCGGGCCCCATGGACGCCATGCAGGCGAGCCGGTTGCGGGATGGGATCCTGGGTGATCGCTTCAATCGTTTCAACCGCTTGGAAGGCGATGACGCTTTGCTCGTGGGCCAGGCTATCTGGAGCTATGTCGCGGATGTTTATGGCGCGAGCGTGATCCCGAACATCCTGTACATGACCCGCGTGAGCAGGAACGCGGAGAGCGGTTTCCTTTTCGTTCTCGGCGTTCCGCTGAAGAGCCTCTCGAAGGAATGTCTCGCCTACTACAAGGACAAGTTCCAAAAGGATGAACAGTTAAGGGAGGCGAGCGCCCTGGAGGAACTGAAGGTGAAATACCGCAAGCGCTGGACCTATTCGCAGTTCAAGCTGAGCCCCAACGGTCGCTACGCTGCCTGGGTGAGCAACGAGCTCGGACAATACAAAGTGTGGATGCGCGACCTGAGCGAGGACCGCACGTGGCGCATCGCCAAGGGGGAGAAGAAGTTGAACCGGATCGTGGACAGGAGCTTCCCCATCCTGGCCTGGCATCCGGGCAGCAAGGCGCTCAGTTTCGCGGTGGA
>JAGNSU010000048.1 GCA_017987895.1 Flavobacteriales bacterium
ACGCCCACCAACGTATCGCATCCGCGCTGGTCGGTGATCAGTACATCGTACACACCGGCGCAGAGACCCGTGGCTTGCGGGGTGCCGTCCAAGTTGGGCGGGTCCGGGGTCCAATCGAATGTGTACGGACCAACACCACCCGTCGGGCCTACTGTTGCGGTCCCATCGCACTGCCCCGCGCAGGTCACAGCTGTGCTGCTCAAGTTCGCGACGATCGGTGCGGGTGCTACCACGTAGGCGGTGTCAATGCTCACGCAGCCTGAAGCGTTCGTCACCTCCACGAGGTACATGCCCGGACACAGGTTCGAGGCCGTGTCCATCGGTTGGCTGATGTCCGTTCCGAAAGCATCGAACCAGAGCACTGTGCAAGGTGGATCGCCGCACACGTACTGCACGCTCACTTCTCCGTCGCAAGTAGAGGGACAAGTGGTCGATCCATCCGTGATGGTGAGCACCTCTCCATCGCTATCGGTGATCGGCACAGCCGCTGAGATCTGGCATCCGGCCGCATCCGTGACGAGCACGGTGTATACACCCGCACAGAGGTTGAAGAGCGCACTGTCGGCACCTATGGCGTTGCCTCCTTGATCGGTCCAGGCATACGTGTACGGGGAGGTGCCTCCGGAAGCGTTCGCCGCAGCCTCGCCGATGCATACCTGGCATTCGCTCGGCACGCTCAAGGTGTTCAGGATCAACGGTGCCGGTTCCGTAATGAGGAAGGAGGCTGTCGTATCGCACCCGTTGTCATCAGTGATGGTCACCGCATAGATGCCCGGACAGAGGTTGAACGCCGCGTTGGTGCCTTGGCCGTTCGGTGGTACAGGGTTCCATAGGAACTGGAAGTTGCCGGTCCCTCCGGTCGGGTTCAGCACGATATCGCCGTCACATTCGCCCGCACAGCTGACCATGCCCACTGACGCCACGGGATCGATCGCCGCAGGGCCCGTGATCAACACCGTCACGGTGGTATCGCAGAGGTAGAAGTCCGTGATGGTGACACTATAAACACCCGCGCAAAGGCCCGTGACGAAGGGCGTTCCCTGCCCAGCACCAGGTGCGGGTGACCAAGCGTACGCATAAGGTGGGTCGCCGCCGGTGGGGCCTGCCGTGGCCGTACCATCGCATTGCCCCGCACATGTCACCGGTGTGCTGCTGATGTTCGCAAGGATCGGTAGGAACGGCTGGATCGTGAAGGTCTCCGTGGTGTCGCAACCCACTGAATCCGTAACTGTGATCGAATAGGTGATGCCCGCGCATAGACCGGTCGCGATGTTCGTTCCCTGACCACCTCCAGGAGCTGGTTGCCATAGGAACGTATATGTGCTACCAATACCACCTGTGGGGAACACCGCGGCACCACCGGTGCAAGGGCCGTCGCATGTCTCGTTGCCGATGTTCAGGCTCGGCGCGATAGGTGGTGGCTTCACCACATCGAAGCTCACGGTGGTATCACATCCCACCGCGTCGGTCACGGTCACCGTATAAAGTCCCTGGCAAAGTCCGGTAGCGGTCGGTGTGCCTTGACCTCCACCCGGAGCGGGCGACCAGAGTATGGTATAGGGTGCCGTTCCTCCGGTCGGGTTCACCGTGGCGGAGCCCTGGCATTCGTTGTAGCAGATCCCCTCCACCAACACCAGACCCGGATCGATCGGCTGCTCGGGCAGTATCGTGAACGAGATGGTGGTATCGCAACCACCTTGGTCGGACACGGTGACCGCCCAATTGCCCGCGCAAAGGCCGGTCGCGTTGGCCGTTCCCTGGCCCACCGGTGGCTGCGGGGCCCAAACGAAAGTGTACCCGGGCTGCCCACCACTCGCCTGGACCGAGGCCGTGCCGTCACAAGGACCGTTGCAGGTTTCGTTCGTTGCAGTGAGAACAGCAGCGATCGCCGGTGGTGCTGGCACGTTGATGATGAGCACCGTATCACATTGCGCTTGATCGCTGATCACTACCGTCCAATCACCGGCGCAAAGGCCGAACACGTTCGCTGTGCCATCCCCTTGCGGCGGGGTCGGCGTCCATGCATAGGTGTAGGAGGGCACTCCGCCGGTCACGGTGAGGTCGATCGCACCATCACAAATGCTTGCGCATGTTGCTGGGGTGACCTGGGCGGTTGCAACAATTCCGGAAGGCGTCGCAACAGTGAAGGAGACGCTCACATCACAGCCCAATGAATCCGTAGCGATGACGGTGTATGCTCCTGGGCAGAGACCCGAGACCGCTGGTGTCCCCTGCCCCGCACCAGGAGGTGGTTGCCAATCATACACCACCGTACCCAACGCGTTAAGTAAAGTGGCGGTGGCGGTACCATCGCATGCTCCACCGCAACTGGCCTGGGTGGTCTGCACTTGAAGATCGAGCGGCAGTGGATCGGTGATGGTGAACGCGATCGTGGTGTCGCATCCTGCCGCATCACCTACCGTAAGCGTGTAGTTGCCCGCGCAATAACCGCTCGCTGTCGGCGTGCCCTGGCCTATCGGCGGCGGCGGATCCCACACATATACATAAGCGGGCAGGCCGCCGGTCACGTTCGCCGTCACCTCCGCGTCACAATCGCCGGTGCAGCTCAGGGAGTCGATCACCAGTTGCACATCCAGTGGCGGAGGCGCGATCAGATCGATGGTCAATGTGGTGTCGCACGCACCGGAAGTGATCGTCACGCTCCAAGTGCCGGCGCACAAACCAGTGGCCTGATCCTGCCCCTGGCCGTTCGGCGGCACGGGTGTCCATACATAGGTGTACACGCCAGTTCCGCCGGAAGGGGACAGCAGAACGGCCCCATTGCAATCATTCGCACAGGTCAAAGGCAGCACCGTCTCGTTCGGCAGGATCGCTTCAGGTGCATCGATCGTGAACGCGATCGTGGTATCGCAGCCGACAGCATCAGCCACGGTGAGCAAGTATGGGCCAGGGCACAGACCCGTAGCGCTCGGCGTGCCTTGCCCTCCGCCCGGTGCCGGTGACCATGTATAGATGTACGGTTGAACACCACCGGTAACGATCACCCCCGCACTTCCATCACATACGCCAGGGCAGCTCGCGGGCTGTACGTTCAGCGATAATTGTAGGGGGACCGCGTCGAGGATCGTGAACGGAACCGTTACCGTGCATCCGTTCGCATCGGTGATCAACACGGAATATCCTCCAGGGCAAAGGCCCGTGGCGTTCGGGGTGCCTTGCCCTGCGCCAGGCGCAGGGGTCCAGACGTAGGTGTACGCAGGTGTTCCCCCGGTCACGACAACCGTGGCGGTACCATCGCACAAGCCACCGCATGAGACGTTCGTTTGCGATGAGATCACATCCAGTGGCGGAGGTTCCGTCAATGTGAACGCGATCGTGGTATCGCAGCCATTGGCATCGGCGATCAACACCGACCAGTTACCCGCACACAGGTCGGACACGTTCGGCGTTCCTTGCCCGCTCGGCGGAACGGGCGTCCATGTGAACGAATACGGTGGGACACCGCCGGATACGAGGACATCCGCGGCTCCATCGCAGGCACCTGCGCAACTGATCGGTGTGATCGTGATCGACGCGTTCAACGGTGGCGGAGCATTGATAGTGAAAGGCACCAGTGTATCGCACCCTGCTACATCGGTGATCAATAACGTATAGTTACCCGGGCAAAGCCCCGTCGCGTTCGGGGTGCCTTGGCCCGCGCCGGGCGCCGGGGTCCAGAGGAACGTATATCCCGGTGTGCCCCCGGTCGGGCCTGCGGTGGCGGTCCCGTCGCAACTACTCGCGCAGGTAGCATCGGTCGTCGTGAGGTTCGGAACGATCGGCGGCGGTGAGGTGATGATGAACGCAACGGTGGTATCGCATCCGGACGCCTGATCGGTGATCAGCACGCTCCAAGGACCTGGACAGAGACCGCTCGCCGCGTTCGTCCCTTGACCGATGGGTGGTGCGGGGGACCATAAGAACGTGAACGGGCCAAGCGCACCGGCCGGGTTGGAGGTCGCCGTGCCGGTGCATTCGTCCGCACAAGTCGAGGGGGTTACAACGAGGTTGGGCACGATGGGCGGTGGCTGCAGGATGGCGAAGGCCAGCGTGGTGTCGCAGCCGTTCGCATCGGCCACCGTGAGCGTATAGTTGCCAGCGCATAGACCGCTAACCGCCGGCGTGCCGTCCCCGGCCGGTGCGCCAGGTTCCCAGTTGTAAGTGTAGCCGGGTGTTCCTCCACTCACGACCACCGAAGCGGACCCATCGCAATCGCCCGCGCACGAGGCGTCCGCTGACTGGAACTGTACATCGATCGGGAGCAGGTCGATCGTGAACGTGGTATCGAACACGCAGTTGTTGGCATCCGTGAGCTCCAACGTGTTCACTCCGGCGCACAGTTGCGTGGGGTTCGGATCGCTCTCTGTTCCGTTGTTCCAATCGTATACATACCCGAAGCCGGTACCGCCGCCGGGGAAGGTGACCGCCGTGCCATTGCAGGAACTCGCGCAGGTGGGCGGGTTCAGGCCGAAGAAGATGACGCCGAGCGGTGGGGGTGGTGTAACCAGCACCGTGGCGAAGCAGCCCACGTTCTGGCCCACGTCCGTCACGATCACCAACTTGTTGCCCGCGCAGGTGTTCGCCCAAGTCGGGGTGGTAGGGCCCCCACCCTGCCATTGGTAGGCGAAATTGCCAGTGCCGCCTTGCGCGACCACCGTCACGGTGGCATCACAAACACCGTTGCAGCTCACGCCAAAGCCATTGTAGTTGCTCAGTACACTGGCGTTCACCGTGAAGGGGATCTGGCCCGCTCCGGTGCCGCAGTTCACCGCAGAGCGCATCAGTTCCTCCTCGCCCATCAGCATACCGTCCCAGTGCCGTGCGTTCCCTGCGACCATCAACGTGGCCGAGCCTGGGTCGTCCATTTTCGCGAATCCCTGCGGCTCGAACCCGTCGAGCAGGAATATGGAGCCCTGCGCTTCCAGTTGCTTCGCCCCGTTCCCTTCCGCGCGCCACACACCACCCCGCACGATCCCACCATTGGTGCGCATCGTTCCGCGCCGAAGGACGAACGACGTTGCTTCGGCCTGCACGAACGCGCTCATTTGATCCCATGTGCCCGAGCCCTCTAGCAGCACATCGCTCTGAAGTACGATACCATGCAGGTCGATGACGGCCGCGTTGCGGGCGTTCAGCATCACCTGGCCGTCCGGCTTCCAATCCACTTCGCCTGCCATCACCCAGCCACCGTGGATATGGAGATCGTTCCCGACGGCGCCCGTCACAGTGAGTTCCGCATGGCGCGCATCCACCCGAAGGTCCCGGCATGCGGCAACTCCGTCGAGCGTGATGGAGATCGGAGTTCCGGGTGCGATCAGCACATCCTCGTTAGCGCGCGGTATGCCCGCTCCGCCCGGACCGGCGGGGCTCAAGGACCAGTGCGCGGCATCGCTCCAAGCACCGGCACCACCTACCCAGTGCTTGAGGACCTGCGCGCACAAGGCAGCAGGGAGCAGGACCGCTGCGAGCATCAACATCGCGCGACGGAGTGGGTGATGAGGGTGGTGCGGCATGGGTTCCTATTCGAAGATGGGGCAGCGCACAATGCGCTTGCTGGGGTCGACCGGTATGCAGGGCGTGATGCCCAGAATGATCTCGTGCGTATTTGAACTCGCCACCCGCAATGGCGAGGTGGTGATGTCGTAGCTATAGCCCAGGCTGAAGAACTTCAAGAACCCGATCTTGATCATGAGGGCTATGGCGTCCTGGTTGCGGTAGCTCACCCCAAAGCCCAGCTTGCGGTCCCAATCGATCATCGCGTTCACATCGAACGCCAACGGTGCGCCGGGGGATAGTTTGATCAAGCTGCTCGGTGTGACCGAGGTTTTCTTGCCGATCCGCCATCGGTAACCACCGCTCAAGAAGTAGTGGCCCGTGGTGCGTGAATCGATACCGATCCCGTTCATCCGGTTGTTCAGCAATTGGTGGACACTGAGACCGAGCCACCACGTGTTGCTGTAGACCCACATCCCCGGCGCGATCATGGGTACCACGAAGGTGCTGCCCTTGCTGTTCAGCACAGGGTCATCGTAGTCCGCAAGCGTTACCCTTCCTACATCGAACTTCTGTTGCTTCACCCCGGCGAAGAGACCTAATGCCAGGTAGTAACCCCGGTTCAATCGAATGTGGTAGGCGTAGGCGAGGTGGACCAGGGTGTAGCCCAATGGGCCCGTGTCGTCCGCCTCCACCGCGCCGCCGATGCCGTGCTTGCCGGTCACATACGGCTTCTTCTTGTTCCGGATGGTGGCATGCACACTGGCCCAGCCGGTCGTCGGTGCGTTCTCGAAGCCCACCCACTGCTTGCGGAAACCGAGGCGCACATCCACGCAATCCTTGCTGCCCGCGACCGCCGGGTTGATGCTGAAGTAGTTGAACACGTTCTGTGTGTACTGCGGCACTTGCTGTCCGTGCATCGCGGAGGCGAGGAAGAGGATCGCTATGGAGAACAGGACCCTCATCGCACAATGGTGACCGATCCAGTGTAAGGCGCCCCTCCACCGCCCTCGCGGGTGTTCAATATGATGTGATAGTAGTATGTGGCCGTGGGCAAGCGGCCGCCGTCCCAAGGCTCGTTGTAACCCACGCTGCGGAAGACGCGCTGGCCCCAACGGTCGTATATCATCACCTCGCACGCCGGGTAGTCCGAAATACCGAAGATGGTCCAGGTGTCGTTGTGGTCGTCGCCATTGGGGGTGAAGGTGTTCGGCGGTTGGATACGGCGGATCACCTCCACGATCACCGTATCGGTATAAGTGCATCCGTTCAGTTGGGTGGTCACCGCATAAGTGGTGGTCTCCGACGGGTTGGCCACCGGATCGGGGACCGCATCGCCGCTCAAGCCGCTGTTCGGCGTCCATAAGTAGGTAGTACCGCCGGTGGCCTCCAGTTGGGCGTATTCGCCCTCGCCGATCTCCTGGTCCTCCCCTGCGGTGAAGTCCACGCCCACAATATCCACCCCGGGTCCGCTCACGGTGACCCCGAGATCACATTGCGCCGCGATGGTGGCGCCGTTGTCCACCATCCCGCTCACCAAAACCCAGTACACGGTGTTCGGGTCGAGCGCAATATTGGTCGTCACGGTGAAGTCGATCGAGTCCTGTGTGCAGGAGGACACCGCGTCGAAATCCGCCAGCACGCAATTGCCGGGGCCGGTCAACACCACCACGCTTATCTCGTTGTCCATGCCGGTCACCGTCGGGCAGTCCAACCCATTGATCGTGACCGTGGCAAGGCCCCCCACCGAATTGGTCGTGAACGTGTACCACAGCACCGCCTCTGTGGCCGGGCAAAAGCCCGTGGGGCCTACGGCACCGGTGTTGTTGCCCGCTTGCGGTTGCTGCGCGCAGAGCGTAAGTGCATCAGCGCAATCATCGTTGGGCGGCTGCGCGCGTGCGCGTCCCACCAGGAGGGCGCAGAGCAGGACCAGCAGGAGGAGGCGCATACCGCGAACGGCCGCATGTGGGCACACGGGCGGCCGTGCCGAAAGTACCCGCGTGCCCATCGGGCTTCCCTTGGCACATAGGCCAAGTTGCGCACACGACCGTGTTGACGGGAAACACCGTGGCCATTGTATGGCATCTCGTTGCCCCATACCTATCGGAACGAGCAAGACCCCGGCCTACCACGGGGATATGGACGAGCCGGTAGACCGCGGACATGAACATGCCCGACCAGGCGACGAAGAGTACTACGATCAACGTTCCCATCTTTGCGCCGCGACGTCGCAGGTTTCCAGGACGCTCGCCCACATCATGAGCAATCAGGAAGACCGTCTCAAGACGCTTATCGGCCACGCCAAGGAGTATGGCTTCGTGTTCCCCAGCAGCGAGATCTACGATGGCCTGAGCGCCACCTACGACTACGGCCCTTACGGCGCCGAGTTGAAGAACAACATCCGGCAGTATTGGTGGGCCGCCATGACGAAGCTCAACGAGAACATCGTGGGCCTCGACGCGGCGATCTTCATGCACCCGACCGTGTGGAAGGCCAGCGGCCACGTGGACGCCTTCAACGATCCGCTCATCGACAACAAGGACAGCAAGAAACGTTATCGGGCGGATGTGCTGCTCGAAGATCACATCGCCAAGTACGCGGACAAGATCGAGAAGGAGACCGAGAAGGCGAAGAAGAAATTCGGGGATGCGTTCAACGAAGAACCGTTCCGCGCGACGAACCCGAACGTGCTGCGCGCACAGGAGCGGATCAACGCGGTGGAAGGAAGGATGAAGACAGCGCTCGAAGCGAACGATCTGGAAGCGGTACGCCAGCTGATCATCGACGAGGAGATCAAGTGTCCCGTAAGCGGCACTGCGAACTGGACGGAAGTGCGGCAGTTCAACTTGATGTTCGCGACGGAGCTCGGCAGCGTGAGCGGTGAGAGCAGCACGATCTACCTGCGCCCCGAAACGGCGCAAGGCATCTTCGTGAACTTCCTCAACGTGCAGAAGAGCGCACGGATGAAGATCCCCTTCGGCATCGCGCAGACCGGCAAGGCGTTCCGCAACGAGATCGTCGCACGACAGTTCATCTTCCGCATGCGGGAGTTCGAGCAGATGGAGATGCAGTTCTTCGTGAAGCCCGGTACCGAGATGGAGTGGTACAACAGCTGGAAGGAAAAGCGCATCGCCTGGCATCGTGCATTGGGTATGCCTGTGGAGAACTACCGTTTCCATGATCACATCAAACTGGCGCACTATGCGAACGCCGCGTGTGACATCGAGTTCAAGTTCTCCTTCGGCTTCAAGGAGCTCGAAGGGATCCACTCGCGCACGGACTTCGACCTGAGCAGCCACGAGAAACATAGTGGCCGCAAGCTCCAGTACTTCGATCCCGAGACGAACGAGAGTTACGTACCGTATGTGGTGGAGACGAGCATCGGCCTGGACCGCATGTTCCTCGCCGTGCTGAGCGCGGCGTACGAAGAAGAGAAACTGGAGAACGGCGAGGACCGCGTCGTGCTCCGTATCCCTGCTCCTCTTGCTCCCGTGAAAGTGACGGTGATGCCGCTGGTAAAGAAGGATGGCCTGCCGGAGAAAGCACGCGCCATCATCGACGGCTTGAAGCTCTCGCACAATTGCCAGTACGACGAGAAGGACAGCATCGGCAAGCGCTACCGCAGGCAGGATGCCATCGGCACGCCGTATTGCATCACCGTGGACTATGACACCATGACCAACGATACGGTGACGCTCCGCGACCGCGATACGATGTTGCAGGAGCGCGTGGCGATCGCCGATCTCGATCGCATCGTAAGCGAGAAGGTGGATCTGCGGAAGTTGTTGAAGCAGTTGTGATCTTCGGGACCTGATGGCCCGCAAGCATCGCAACAAGACACTGGCCTGCCCGAACTGCGGCACCGATCTCCGCAAGGAGTTCGAGTTCTGTCCGCAGTGCGGCCAGGAGAACCACGACCTGCGCGTTCCCTTCAAGACCTTCCTCTACGAGTTCGTGGAGAACATCACACACTTCGACACGAAGTTGTGGAACACGCTGAAAGTGCTTTTCACCAAGCCCGGTCAACTGACGAAGGACTTTGTGGAGGGCAAGCGTGCGCGCTATGTCCACCCGGCGCGGTTCTATGTGTTCGTGAGCTTCATATTCTTCCTCCTGCTTTCAGTGGATATGGAGCAGGGAATGGATCAGTTCGAGCACGGCTGGATCGATGGCGCTTCACGCGACCTCTCCGCCGGGGATACGAACGCCTTACGGATAGCCGACCTCGTCGACCAGTTCCCGGACAGCCTGAGAAGGAACTTGTGGCGGTCCTACGATCATCTGGCCAAACCCAAAGTGACCATCCCGATCGATCCACCGCATTACCGTTTTGTGGCCGATGGACTTCGCGAGGCGACTCCGGAATTGATCGATTCCTTGCTCCTGCTGTTCGACAAGGACACCCTACCCGGATTTAGGGAGAAACTGGCTAGCGGTCTAAGCTCGCTTCCCGATGTGGACAGTTTAAATGTTCCCTATCGAGTTCCGTTCAGGGGAGCGGACAGGTACTTCACCACGCGCTGGGTCGAACGCAAACTGCGCAGTGGTCGGCTGACCGAAGCGGAGATCGATTCCATCGTCGCCTTGCGGGGTGATACCGTCGGGTGGTTCGCAGAACGCATGGGCCGATTCTTCGTGCGCATGGACGCGGACCCACAAGTTGGTCAGCAGTTCATGGCGCGATCAATGATGAAGGGCATGCCCTACGTGATGTTCATTCTCATGCCCTTCTCTGCGGTGCTCCTGCTTTGGATCTTCTTCCGCAAGCGCTTCTACTGGGAGCACCTGATCTTCTCGGTGCATATGCATGCCACGTACTTTCTCATTTTTTCTATGCTATTGTGCATCGGACTGGTTTTCAGGAAGGAATGGCCTGACGCGGTATCCGGCACGATCGTCTTGGCTTGTCTTGTCTACCTATTAATGGCCCTGAAGCATGTCTACGGTCGTCGCTGGGGCTCGACTCTCCTCAGGTTCTGCCTGATGGGTGTGCCTTATTTCCTCTTGTGCGCCGGGCTTACACTGGCAAGCGTGATCCTGGGATTACTGACCTTCGAGTGAACACGTGGGATCAACAGCTATTTTCGCGGTCCCTATGCGAATAGGGACACCTACCCAGGTGGCGGAATGGTAGACGCGCTGGTCTCAAACACCAGTGATGCAAGTCGTGCGGGTTCGAGTCCCGCCCTGGGTACTTTACGGATCAGATGATCGCGCGCGGCTCTAGCCGCTCGGGTCCTTCCCATGCAACAGGACGCTCTGGTCTACGCCGACCCCGCCAAGCAGGAACGATACGACCGGGCCTACATGAAAATGGCCCTGGAATGGGCCCGCCTCAGCCACTGCACTCGAAAAAAGGTGGGCGCCCTGATCGTGAAGGAGGGAATGATCATCAGTGATGGGTACAACGGCACCCCGACCGGATTCCCCAATGATTGTGAAGACGCGAACGGGACTACCCTCTGGTACGTTCTTCACGCTGAGGCCAACGCGATCATGAAGGTGGCCCGCAGCACGAACAACGCACGCAACGGCACCTTGTACCTCACACATTCACCGTGCAAAGAGTGCAGCAAGTTGATCCTGCAGGCCGGCATCAAACGACTGGTGTACCTCACCGCCTACAAGGATCCTTCCGGCCTCGAACTGCTGGCAAAGGGGGGGGTCGCACTGTCCAGTTTGGAACCCGCCTGAGCCTATGAAAGAGAAACGCCCGTTCTCGGCCTTTATGCCGCTGATGCTGAGCCTGGCGCTGGTGGCCGGCCTCTTCATAGGCCGCAGTATGGAACAAAGCCGGACCGTGATACCCACTTTCCTGTTCCCCCAAGGCGCTTCCGCCAGCGAAAAGGTCGGCCAGGTGATCGATCTGATCGATCGCCAATATGTGGACAGCGTGCGCAAAGGGGAATTGGTGGATGAAGTGATCCAAGACCTGCTTCAACACCTCGATCCGCACAGCTATTACATCAGCGCCGATGAACTCCGTGCCGCGCAAGAACCCTTGGAGGGGAGCTTCGAGGGCATCGGGGTGGAATTCGCCATCCAGCACGACACCGTGGTAGTGATCGCCCCCGTGGAAGGGGGGCCCAGTGCGGCGCTCGGGATCCGTGCTGGCGATCGCATCATCAGCGCCAACGCGAAGGCAATGGCCGGCGTGGGCATCACCAATGAGCAAGTGATGGAGCATTTGCGCGGACCCGGTGGTAGCGAAGTGACCGTGGGCATCCTCCGGCGCGGGAACACCGCGCCTTTTGATGTGCGTATCGCACGCGGGAAGATCCCCATCAACAGTGTGGCCGTCAGTCTGATGCGCCCCGATGCTACCGGCTATATCAAGCTGGTCCGCTTCGCGCGAACAACCCACGAAGAGTTCCTGCGCGCTGCAGAAGATCTGAAGGCCAAGGGTATGCAGCGGTTAGTGGTCGACCTAAGGGGCAACGGAGGTGGTTACCTCAACGCGGCGATCGATCTGGCCGACGAGTTCCTGCCCGATGGCCGGAAGATCGTGTACACGGAGGGAAGGACCCATCCACGGCAGGACTACCTCGCGACCAGTAAGGGGCTCCTGGAACAAATGCCTCTGGCCGTGCTGATCGATGAAGGCAGTGCCAGCGCCAGCGAGATCCTGGCGGGCGCCGTGCAGGACAATGACCGTGGACTGGTGGTAGGTCGGCGCTCCTTCGGCAAAGGCCTCGTGCAGGAACATCTGGAGTTACCCGATCAGAGCGCGGTACGATTGACCACGGCCCGCTACTATACCCCGAGCGGTAGAAGCATCCAGCGTCCCTATGGCGAAGGCATCGACTACAATGAGGAGTTCGAGGCCCGTTTCGATCACGGCGAAATGCTCTCGAAGGATAGCATCAGCCTCGACTCCAGCAAGATCTACCGCACCCTCGCTGGCCGAACGGTCTTCGGGGGCGGGGGTATCATGCCCGATGTATTCGTTCCAGCGGACACCACCGAGAGCTCTCGTTACCTCACCGAACTGTTCTTCTCCGGCGCCCTGAACCAATTCGCCTTCGACCTTGCGGACCGCGATCGGGAGAAATTCGAGGCGTTCGGCAACGCAGCCGCTTTGCGCGATCGCTTCCAGGTCGACGAAAGGTTGCTCAACGAATTGAGCACCTATGCCGCTAGCGAAGGGATCAAGGAACAGCCCGGTGATAGGGAACGTAGCGGGCACGCGATCGGGACCCGTCTCAAGGCCGGGATCGCCCGGAATATTTGGGGCGCACCGGGTTACTATGGTCTCCTTTTGGACGACGACAACCTCTTCCTGCGTGCCCGAGAACGGCTCACCCAGAACGCACAGTGACGCTCGAAATGAAGAAAGGGGGCCTTGGGGCCCCCTTCGTTCCTCGGTACGTTCGGCTTAGTGGCCCTTCACTGCGGCAGCAGCGGAGTCAACAACTGCAGCAGCACTGTCCATGGCAGCCGTAGCAGCAGCAGCGGCAGCAGCAGCGGCTTCAGCAGCCTTCATGCTGTCAGCGCGCAGAACGGCGGTCAGGCTGTCGGACGTATGCTTTGCTTTGGCTTCGATCTCCTCTTGAGTTGGGCCGCCGCAAGCGACGAGCAGTGTCGCCATAGTGGCGAGCACAGCGAATTTCTTGATCATTTCCGTGTGGTGTTTTGGTGAAAGTGGCGGCAAATGTAATGACTTCCAATCCATTACCTCCAAATCCTTCTGAAGGCTGCCCCTATCTTTGGGCACGATCTCGACGAATACTTAAACGACACCTCCGGAAATGCCATTCCAACTGCCCACCCTCCCCTATGCCTTCAATGCACTGGAACCCCATGTGGATGCCCGCACCATGGAGATCCACCACGGAAAACACCACAATGCCTATGTGACCAACTTGAACAAGGCCATTGAGGGCACCCCATTGGACGGTAAGTCCATCGAGTCCATCCTAAAGGACCTGGACATGAACAACATGGCGGTGCGCAACAATGGTGGAGGCCATTACAATCATAGCCTCTTTTGGACCGTGATGAGCGCCCAGGGCGGAGGAGCACCTCAAGGGGACGTGGCCAAGGCGATCGACACGGCCTTTGGGTCCTTCGATGCGTTCAAGGAGAAGTTCGCCGCCGCCGGGGCCACGCGCTTCGGGAGCGGCTGGGCGTGGCTGTGCGTGCATCCGGGCGGCAAGCTGGAGATCTGCTCAACGCCGAACCAGGACAATCCTCTTATGCCCAACACGGGCTGTGGTGGAACACCTGTCCTGGGACTCGATGTGTGGGAACATGCCTACTATCTCCACTACCAGAATCGACGTCCGGATTACATCTCCGCATGGTGGAACGTGGTGGATTGGAACGAGGTGGCCCGTCGATTCGCGGCCGGTAAGTGAGCGCCCCGATCGGAGCACCAGGCGACGCCTACCTTTGGTGGAATGCGTAGTTGGCGCGGACCGACCCTTGCATTGCTGCTCGTCGGCACAGCACCGCTGCTCCCGGCCAATATTGGAGGGCCATATGGCCCGATGTGTCCTGTTCCGTCCGAACAGGTCATTTCGTCAGATAAGGAACCAGAGCGATTGATCGCCTCATTGCTCACCATCGGGCTCGGGGCTTTCGGAGCGCATCGGCTCTACCTGGGTACGAGCGCCAAGGTGCCCATCGTGTATGGGCTCACTTTCGGCGGGTTCGGTGTTCTGGCCGCGATCGATCTGGGCCATATCCTTTTCACGAAGGACCTATCGGCCTATCGAAGGAACGAACAGGTATTCATGTGGGCGGGGCCGCCCCGACAGCTCACTCCACCGTAACGCTCTTCGCCAGATTGCGCGGTTGATCCACATTGCAGCCACGCATTACGGCGATGTGGTAGCTGATCAATTGGAACGGAATGGCGCTGAGCAGGGGAACGAGCGCATCGGGCGCATCGGGGATCGGGATCACGTGATCCGCAAGACCCTTCACGACCGTATCGCCTTCCGTAACGATGGCGATCACTTTGCCTTTGCGCGCCTTCACCTCTTGGATATTGCTCACCACCTTCTCATAGCTGGCACCTTTGGTGGCGATCACGAAGACGGGCATCTCCTCATCGATCAACGCGATGGGGCCGTGTTTCATCTCCGCAGCGGGATAGCCCTCGGCGTGGATGTAACTGATCTCTTTCAACTTCAAAGCTCCTTCCAACGCCACCGGGAAGCTGAACCCACGCCCTAAGTAGAGCGCGTTGGTAGCATCCTTGTAGATGTCAGCGATGTACTTGATCTGGGCCTCGCTTTTGAGCACTTGCTCCACTTTGGCCGGGATCGCGTCCAACTCGTTCAAGAGCCGGAAAAACTTGCTGCCGCTGATGGTGCCCTTCTTCTGCCCGATCATCAAGGCCATGAGGGTGAGCACCGTGACCTGCGCTGTGAACGCTTTGGTACTGGCCACGCCGATCTCCGGCCCGGCGTGGGTGTAGGAACCCGCGTGCGTGATGCGTGCGATACTGCTCCCTACCACGTTGCAGATGCCGATGATCGTCGCACCACGTCCCTTCGCCAATTCGATCGCCGCCAGGGTGTCGGCCGTTTCCCCGCTCTGGCTGATGGCGATCACGATATCCTCCTCGCTCACGATCGGGTTGCGGTACCGGAATTCGCTGGCATACTCCACCTCCACTGGGATCCGGGCCAGTTCCTCGAAGAGATACTCGCCTACCAATCCGGCATGCCAGCTGGTACCGCATCCCACGATCAAGATCCGCTTGGCGTGCAGGAATTTCTGCTCATAGTCCTTGATACCCCCCAACACCACCTCGCCCTTCGCCAGATTGAGGCGGCCCCGCATGCTGTCGCGGATGCTCCGTGGTTGCTCGTGGATCTCCTTGAGCATGAAATGGTCATATCCGCCTTTCTCCAGGGTCTCCAAGTGCATTTCCAGCTCCTGGATGAACGGGGTTTTGTCCTGGTTCTTGATGTTCCTGATCTTCAGGCCCTGGTACCGGTCGATCAAGGCGATCTCACCATCCTCCAGGTACACCACGTTCTTCGTGTGTTCCACGATGGGAGTGGCATCGCTGGCGATGAAGTGTTCCCCGTTCTCCCCGATACCGATCACCAAGGGCGAACTCTTCCGTGCGGCCACCATGGTGTCCGGGGCTTTTCGGTCAAGCACCACGATGGCGTAGGCGCCCACCACGCTCTCCAACGCCAGGCGGACTGCCTCGGCCAGGTCCACTTGTTCGCTCCGCTGGATGTCGTCGATGAGGTGTACCAACACCTCGGTATCCGTATCGCTGCGGAAGGTGTGGCCGCGATGCATCAACTCCTCCTTGATGGCCGCGTAGTTCTCAATGATACCGTTGTGGATCAGGGCCAAGTCACCGCTCGTGCTCGTATGGGGGTGCGCATTGATGTCATTTGGCGGACCATGCGTAGCCCAACGCGTATGGCCCATACCCACCGTGCCGGAGAGCACCTTACCCTCCGTGAACGCTTCCAGGTCGCTCACCTTACCCTGGCACTTGTGTACCAAGAGCTTACCGTCGGTGAGCAAAGCCACGCCGGCGCTGTCGTAGCCCCTATATTCCAGGCGTTTCAGCCCGTTGATCAGGATGGGGTAGGCTTCCTTGTCTCCCAAATAGGCGACGATCCCGCACATGACCTGTTCAGTATGTGGTAAATGTAAGTACCAGCCTCAGCCCGCCTTGTGGATCCTGTGGCCCTCGGAGCGCGGCCCGGTTCACAGAGATCCCGCTGTTGCCGGACACCAGGGAAAGACCGCTGTTCGTGTAAGTGCCGTTCAAGACATTCTGCATGTAGCGTGTAATGGCGAAGCGATACTCCCCCGCATCAGCATCGAATTCGCCCCCGATGGCGAGACCATTGTCCAACTGATCGGGTAGGAAAAGATCCTCCCCATCCTCGTTCTTGCGGAAGACAAAGAGGTTTGTGGGCGGCGGTGTTCCCTCCGGCCAAACTCCGTCGACGGGCACGACGAGCTCCGCCTTCGCCAGTGCCTGAAGGTCCGAGGCGGAGAACGTGCTTAGGTAAGGCATCACCAATCGTGTGCGCAGGCCTCCGAGCGCCTGCACGTATGTTCCCTGGTTCAACGCCGTATCGGCCAGCGCCTGAGGCAGGGCCGGGTCCAATGCCCCCTGGTGCTCCAGTTCGCTCCGGGTATAGCGGACGCAGTTCTCATTGATGGGCATGTCGAAGGCCAGGGTATCCTCTTCTCCCGGCACGGCCAGATCGCGGTAGTACAAGGTCATTTTGCTCGCGGACGCTGGCATATTGAAGTAGAGCACCCCGCCTTGGAAAGGAAGTTGGCCCTGCTCGTCCACCGTGATATAGACCCCTTTGAAGAAATTGAGAAAGGCCGTGTTGTCGGCCAGGTCCGCGGTACCGAAGGCATCCAGGATGCGCTGTCCGAGCGCTGGATCGAGGGAGAGCCGTAACTGTGGTAGCAGAGTATCTCCACCGATCACCACCGCTTCGGCAGGACGGGGCGTGATGAGGGATCCGTGATCGCGCATCAGATCTTCACCTTGCAGCACTGGCGCCCTGTCCGTGCGGTAGGACGAATCGGCCGAAAGGCTCTCACCAAGTTCGAAAACCTGGAAACGCTGTGCGGAGAGGTCCCCATAATGCGACAAGGAGGGGTCGAACTGCAAGGCCAACACCACGGAATCGATGACCAGGAAGTCGTTGTTCTGCCCGGCCCCAACGTTGTTGGTGCTCAGCCGTACCTGGGTTATGGTGCTTGCCTTCACTGGGCCGAAGCGCGCGTCCACATAGCTCCCTACCAATAGTCGGCTCAGATTGTTGGTGCGCAAGGCGGGCTCCTGCACGGTCCAAGCGCGCAACGTGGCCGTGTCGGTCACCACCAGACCGAGGGTGTCGGCCGGGTCGAGGATGTCCAAGCCCAACCCGTCCTCAGGTTTCTTGCAACTGGACAGAAGAAGTGCCGCGCCCCAGAGCAGGAGAGCGCCGGACCGAGCAGGGCCGTACATGGAGCGGAGAGGTTTGGTCAACGGGCTCAGACCAAGGCCTCCTCCAGTACGCTCTGGTAGAACTCCGCGTGGGCGGATATCAAGTCCTCTGCGGCCGGGTAGGCCAGCACGGGTTTCTCGCTCGCCTTGATGGCATTCTCAAGGCCTTTGCTCAGCTTGGGGCTACCCTTCACCACCGCATCGCTCAACTCCACCGCGAACTTGTACAGGTCGTCCGTAGTTGGTTTGGCCAGGCCTTTGAACAGGTCCTTGGAAAAGCCTTCGAGCATCAGCTTCTTGGCCAAGTCCTTGTCCAAGATCTCCGGTTTCTCGTCGTACACACTGAACACCAGCTTGGCGTTCTCGAAGTGCGGGTCATCCGCGAAGAAGTGGCGAACGTAGAGCGGGATGAAGGCGGTCATCCAACCGTGACAGTGGATGATATCCGGCACCCAACCCAGTTTACGCACCGTTTCCAACACACCCCGGCAGAAGAAGAGCGCGCGTTCGTCATTGTCCGCGTGGAACACCTCGTCCTTGTCCAACCAGGTGCTCTTCCTCTTGAAGTACTCTTCGTTGTCAATGAAGTACACCTGCATGCGGGCACTGGGTACACTGGCGACTTTGATCAGCAGCGCGTGGTCCGTATCGTTGATGATCAGGTTCATCCCGCTAAGCCGGATCACCTCATGCAATTGATGCCGACGCTCGTTGATATTGCCCCACTTGGGCATGAACACCCGGATCTCGTTGCCGCTCTCCAGAATGCCCTGCGGCAACTGACGGGTGGCCAGCGCCATTTCATGCTCCTCCAGAAAGGGATGGATCGACTGCGCGATGGTCAGGACTTTCGCGTTCTTCAAGTTCATCGGTAAGGTGGGGGGATCGGAGCACAAAAATATAGACTTTCCGGCGGAAGTTCAACCTTGACGGCTAGCTTGGCCCACCTTCCGACCGGCTTCCGGACATGCACATCCTGACGGAACCCGCCGATGTGGCCCTGTGGAGCGCCACGTTGCGACGGGAGACCCTTACTGTGGGCTTTGTGCCCACGATGGGCGCATTGCATCAGGGCCACCTTGCCCTTGTGGCCGCGGCGCTTCGCCAATGTGACCAGGTTATCGCCAGCATCTTCGTCAATCCCCTGCAATTCAACAACAAAGAAGACCTAAAGAAGTACCCCAGGCAACCGGAGAAGGACGCAGCGCTGCTGCAAGAAGTCGGTTGCCAGGCGGTCTTCCTCCCTTCCGCTGAAAAGCTGTTCGCCGACTTCCATCCCCGCCAGTACGACCTTGGGGGATTGGATGCGTATTGGGAGGGGGCCAGTCGGCCCGGGCATTTTCAGGGGGTAGTGAACGTCGTGGAACGCTTGTTCCACTATACGCGCCCCGATCAGGTATTTTTTGGTGAAAAGGACCGGCAGCAGCTAACGATCATCGCCCATGTGGCCCGCGAACATCATTGGCCGGAGCGGATAGTCCCTTGCCCGACATTGCGCGAACCGGACGGATTGGCCATGAGCAGCCGGAACCAAAGGCTTGGACCGCAAGACCGCGAGCAAGCCCCAGTGCTTTTCAAGGCACTTCAAGCCATGGCCGAAAGTTCCGCTTCCACCGTGGGACGTGCCTTGGAGGCCGGACATCAGGTGCTGCAGGCCGCACCCGCTGTTCGCCTGGATCACTTGGGGATCGCCGATCCGAGGACCTTTCGTCCGCTGCGAGCCCAGGACAGGATAATGGAAGGTGCCATTGCCCTGATCGCCGCCCAGGTAGGTCGGGTGCGCCTGATAGACAACATCACGTTGCGCCTCCGCTGACCCGCGCGCCGCATACCTTTGCGGCCCTTTCGTGCCTGCGGCCATGTCCATGACCATCGAAGTTCTACGTGCCAAGATCCACCGCGTCCGTGTTACCGAAGCGGACATCAACTATATCGGAAGCATCACCTTGGACGAGGACCTGATCGATGCCGCCGGGCTGGTGGAAGGTGAGAAGGTCCAGGTACTTAACGTCAACAATGGCGATCGCCTCTACACCTATGTGATCAAGGGCGAGCGCGGCTCAGGCGTCGTTTGTTTGAACGGCCCTGCGGCCCGCCGCGTGAGCGTGGGCGATCTGGTGATCGTCGTGGCCTATGCCCATATGTCCATCGAGGAGGCCCGGGCCTTCCGTCCCACCATCGTTTTTCCCGACGAGCATACGAACAAGCTGAAAGCCTAGGCTGATGCGCAAAGTGGTGCTGGGCACGTTGAAGATCCTGGTGCCCATCGCATTGGGCATCTGGCTGGTGCTGTATTTCTATCGTCAGTTGGACGAACAGCAGCGTTCAGAACTCTTCACAGCTTTCGGTCAAGCCAATATTTTCTGGCTGCTGCTCAGCACCTTCCTAGGCTGGCTCAGCCATGTGAGCCGAGGCTATCGCTGGCGTTACTTACTGGATCATATGGGCTACCAGCCTGGGTTCTGGAACTGCTACCACGCGGTAATGGGCGGCTACTTCATGAACATGCTGCTGCCTCGTGCCGGCGAAGCCAGTCGAGCGGCCATGCTGTATCGTACCGAAGGAGTGCCCTTCGAAAAAGGCTTCGGGACGATCCTCGCGGAACGCGCCGTGGATATGATCATGCTGCTGGGCATTGCCGCCGTCACCCTTTTGCTCCAAGCCGACAAACTCGACCTCTTCCAAGCCCGGATCGCGGCGTTCCGCGCCCAACAAGGCGGACCGAGCACGCCCGATGGCTCATCAGGTCCGTGGGGCTGGTTGATCCTGACCGCTTTGATCGGGGGGGCTATCGGGTTCGGCTATTTCGTTATGACCCGGCCCGCGCTCAGAGCACGCATCATGGACGGTGTCCGCGGCTTCGTCGAGGGGGTGCGTTCGATCTTCCAGACAAAGCATAAGGGGCCCTATCTCTTCCACACCTTCCTCATCTGGACGCTCTATGTCGCCATGTTCTGGATCGGGTTCTTCGCCCTGCCCACCACCGCGGAGGTTCCGGCCGCAGGCGTCATGGCGGGCTTCATCGCGGGTTCTGTGGGCATCATTCTCGTACAGGGGGGCATCGGCGCTTATCCGGCGTTCGTCGCCTTGATCGTCAGCGTATATATGGCCACTCCCGCTGGCGGTGGTCTTATTCGTCCCGACGCGCTGGCCATGGGCTGGTTGCTTTGGGTGGCCCAGACGGTCATGATCATCACCCTCGGTGGGCTCTCGCTACTTTTGGTCGCCCGCAAGCGGAACCTGCCATGAGAACCGACGCAGCCATCGCACCACGCGACCAGCACATCACCGATCGGGTCGGCATCGTTCGCCTCGCGAACATCTGGCGGGTGAAGGGCGATCGCATCGTATTCACCAACGGCGTGTTCGACCTGATGCACCGCGGCCATGTCACTTATCTGGAAGGAGCCGCTGCCCTCGGGGACCGTTTGGTGATCGGCCTCAATAGCGACGCTTCCGTAAAGCGCTTGGGCAAAGGGACCGACCGACCGCTCAACGATCAGGACAGCCGAGCCACCGTGCTGAGCGCGCTGCGCTGTGTGGATGCCGTGGTGATCTTCGACGAGGACACGCCGCTGGATCTGATCACATCAGTGCGCCCGGATGTGTTGGTGAAGGGCGGCGACTGGAGCCCCGAAGGGATCGTGGGCTCTGACCTGGTGAAAACCGCAGGTGGCAGCGTGCATAGCTTGCCCCTCGTAGAGGGTTTCTCCACGACCGCGCTCCTCGCCAAGATCCGCGCTTCCACCTAGGCCCATGGCCAAGGTCCGCTCCCAGTTCGTCTGCCAGAGCTGCGGCTCCAGTTTCCCGCAGTGGCTGGGGCAATGTCCTTCCTGTCGAGAATGGAACACGCTCGTGGAAGAGGTGCGGGATCGGGTGGAAGAGAAGCGTGGCACCCCTGCGAGCATCAAGGGTCGCAACCCGAAACCCATCGCCATCGGCGACATCCCCGCGCAGGATGGACCACGCACGCCGCTGAGCGACCGCGAGTTGAGCCGTGTGCTCGGCGGTGGACTGGTGCCCGGGAGCATCACCTTGATCGGTGGCGAGCCGGGGATCGGCAAAAGCACCTTGCTGCTGCAAACCGCATTGCGCAATCCGCACCTGCGCACGTTGTACGTCTCGGGCGAGGAGAGCGAGCACCAAGTGAAGATGCGGGCGGAACGCCTCGAGACGGATGCGCTCAAGCCGATCGCCAATGGGCAGCAGCCCGCCAGCGGAGGTGGTTGTTACGTGCTCACTGAGACCAACACCCAGAACATTTTCAAGCACATCGAGGCGCTACAGCCCACTTTGGTCGTGATCGACAGCGTGCAAACATTGCACACCGCTACGTTGGACGCGAGCCCCGGTAGCGTGGGACAGGTGCGCGAATGCACGGCCGAGCTGATGCGCTTTGCGAAGACCACTGACATTCCGATGGTATTGATCGGCCACATCACCAAGGATGGCTTCATCGCCGGGCCGAAGGTGTTGGAACATATGGTGGACTGCGTACTCCAGTTCGAAGGCGACCGTGATCATGCGTACCGTCTATTGCGTCCGCTGAAGAACCGCTTCGGCAGCACCAACGAGCTGGGCATCTACGAAATGCACGGGACCGGGCTGATCGCGGTGGAAGATCCAAGTCAAGTGTTACTAGGGGATCGTCGGGAAAGGCCCAGTGGGGTGGTGGTCGCCGCCACCATGGAAGGCATGCGCCCTTTGTTGATCGAAGTGCAAGCGCTCGTGAGCAGTGCGGTTTACGGCACTCCGCAACGCAGTTCCACCGGTTTCGATCTGCGGCGCTTGAACATGCTGCTGGCCGTGATGGAGAAGCGGTGCGGCTTCCGCTTAGGCCAGAAGGATGTCTTCCTCAACCTCGCCGGTGGCTTCCGCATCGAGGAGCCCGCGATCGACCTTGCCGTGGTGGTGGCCGTGCTGAGCAGCAGCGAGGACATCGCAGTTCCCATGGACGTCTGTTTCACCGGCGAAGTGGGCCTCACCGGCGAGATCCGGCCGGTAACACGTGCCGACCAACGCATCGCCGAAGCCGCCAAACTGGGCTTCGCGCGGATCTTCATTCCCCGTGGCACCAAGGGCATCGTGCCAATGACAGGCATGGACGTGGTGCAGGTAGGTCGTGTGGATGAGGTGCTCGGGCAGTTGTTCGGATAGCCCACGCCAATGCGAAGCGTGATCGGGATCGCCCGGTCGCATCCGACCTATAGATCCGCAAGCCGCGCTAATATTCCTTCGGCGGCCGCATGCCCGGTGCTGAAGGCGCCTTGCAATAAGAAGCCTCCAGTGGGCGCATCCCGATCGAGCATCTCCCCCGCTACGGAGAGATGAGGATGCTTGATCAGCGAAAGGTCTGGTGCCACTTCGGCAAGTGCGATCCCGC
>JAGNSU010000177.1:0-1383 GCA_017987895.1 Flavobacteriales bacterium
GGCCGGGTGGACCACCGCCCGGCCTTCGGTGTATCTTGCGCGGAATTCGGCGGTGACGCCTCGTTGATCGCACCATGGAAAAGAAAGAGATCAAGTGTTCGTTCTGCGGCCGCGATAAGCAGGACACCAACGTGTTGATCGCCGGCATCACCGGCCACATCTGTGATAGCTGCATCGCGCAGGCGCAGAACATCATCAGCGAGGAACTGAGCCAACGCTCGCGCACGGAGATCGAAGGCAGCCTCATCATGCAGCGGCCCTCGGACATCAAGCGGTATCTGGACGACTATGTGATCGGGCAGGAGGAGGCGAAGAAGGTGCTCAGCGTAGCGGTCTACAACCACTACAAGCGCCTGCTGCAGAAACCGATCAACACCACGGACGACGTGGAGATCGAGAAGAGCAATATCATCCTGGTGGGCGAGACGGGCACCGGCAAAACGTTGCTGGCCCGCACGATCGCCAAGATGCTCAATGTCCCATTCTGCATCGCGGATGCCACGGTCCTTACGGAAGCGGGCTATGTGGGCGAGGATGTGGAGAGCATCTTGAGCCGTTTGCTACAGTCCGCTGATTATGATGTGAGCAAGGCCGAGCGGGGCATCGTCTTCATCGACGAGATCGACAAGATCAGCCGCAAAAGCGACACGCCGAGCATCACGCGGGACGTGAGCGGTGAAGGGGTACAACAAGCCTTGCTGAAGCTGCTGGAAGGTAGCGTGGTGAACGTGCCCCCCCAAGGAGGGCGGAAACATCCCGAGCAGAAGTTGATCCAGGTGGACACGAAGAACATCCTGTTCATCTGCGGCGGTGCGTTCGACGGCATCCAGAAGATCATCGCTCGCCGGGTGAAGAGCACGGCCGTGGGCTACAGTGCCAGCAAGGAGAGCGCCCGGATCAACGACGAGCATCTACTGCAGTACGTGGGACCCACGGATCTCCGCAGCTACGGGCTCATTCCCGAGCTCATCGGCCGGTTCCCGGTGCTCACCTATCTCGATCCGCTGGACAAGGAAAGTCTCCGTCGCATTCTCACCGAACCCAAGAACGCGCTCGTGAAGCAGTATGTGAAGCTGTTCGAGATGGATAAGGTGAAACTCACGCTGGATAAGAAGGTGCTCGATTTCATCGTGGAACGGGCCATTGACTACAAGCTGGGCGCACGCGGCCTTCGCAGCATCTGTGAGGCCATCATGACCGATGCGATGTACGAAATGCCGGGCTCCTCCGAACGCCCCACCGAGTTGCGCATAACCTTGAGCTATGCCCGAGAGAAGTTCGATCGCTCGCGCATGAGCCAGTTGAAAGTGGCCTGATCCCCGCCGTCGCAAAGGGTGTTGCAAGAGCCTCTCTCGGATGTGGATGATGCCGTCGTACGGCACG
>JAGNSU010000177.1:1483-5986 GCA_017987895.1 Flavobacteriales bacterium
GCGAGCGAACAAGCCCTGGCCAATATCAAAGAGGCCATGGGCAAGAGCGAGATCAAGGCAGGGACCTATGGCCGTTGCGCCCGCTATTGCGTGGATAGGGGGGTTATGCTTCCGGAGGCCCTCGCATGGGCGGAGAAGTCCGTTAGTATGGAGAAGAAGTACTGGACGCTCCATACGCTCGCACTGTGCCAGGCTGCGAACGGCAAATACAAAGAGGCGGTGGCGACAGCCAATGAGAGCATGGCTTTGGCCCAAGCGGAGAGCGACGCCAGCTACGTGGGTATGAACAAGACCCGCATCGAGGAATGGAGTACGAAGGCGCGTTGAACCCTCCTGATCCGACACTTTGAAGCCTCCCAGTGCGGGAGGCTTCGTGTTTGGGGGCCTTGGCAAGGAACCCGCCATCCACATCACGGTAAGCTGCCTTGCCAGGAGGCTTTTCCATCGCGGAGGGGCGACCGCGAGAGCAACCTCTTTGCGGGTTCAACACGCCTGAGCGGTTTGAGAGACAGGATCCGTTCCAAACGATCCAGCTCGGACGGCACCGTTGCGGATATACTCAAGGTGCTATGGCGCTTGCATGGAAGTTCATGCCTGTATGTTACCAGGATGTCCATGTAATCCTGGGGGGGAACGACTCGGTCTCGGCCCGCTGGCGAGGAGATCGTCCAATAGCCGATCCACTCCGTCCCGAACGGTGGCCCGGTTGCGGGCGGACACGGTCCTCTTAGCTCCCGACCGAAGGAACTCCTCCACGCTCGGCCCAATGCCCAGTATCCCTCCCGTCACAAAGGGTTGTTCGCCAGCCCGGCCCCATGTATCTCACATCCGTGGCCGTCTGCCGATCCACACTCTGCTTTGTTGTCTGGTGGCTGTGCGTCGTGTGTTCGGTTTCGGTTCGTCGATGGAGCCGGTAGTAATGCAGAAAGCCCCCCGTTCGGGAGGGCTTTCTGCTCGGAACGATACAGGCTTAGCGGACCACCATGCGGCGGGTCAAGCGAGTGCTTCCTGCGGTGAGGGAGTAGCTGTAGAGACCGGCAGAAAGTTGGCTGGCGTCGAACTCCAACAAGTGGGTCCCTATGCTCTTGGTCCCATAGGCCTTCGAGAAGACCACCTTGCCGTTCATATCCACCACCTGCAGACTGATCTCGCGTGCTTCGTCCAGGGTGTATTGTATACTGGTGTAGCCGTTGAATGGGTTCGGCATATTGGGGCCGAGCGTAAGTCCATTGCCCACGATCTCTTCCATCCCCACGGAGTTGCCGAGGAAGAGCCGCACCATGGGAGTGGCACCCAACCAGGACCACACACCATCCGCACCTTGCAGGAACGCGGTGGTATCTTCAGGAACACCGCTTGCGGCCACACGGACCTGGTCACCACCAAAGTGATGCACCACAGCGACCACATCAACGTCCTCATCCAAGGCCACTGGGGTGGCCAAAGGCAGGTAGGCAAAGGTGTTCCCCCCCACTGTGTTCTGGTCATCCGCAGTGAGGAAGTACTCGGCGCTGATCTCCAACAGGCTCAGGTCGAAACCGAGCAGGAGTTCCGCTTGCATGAGCGTACCCTCGGGGCCGCCACCGAAGCAAACACCGATGCCATAGGCGGTGCTTCCCGGAACTTCGATCTCGAACTGGTTGCCGACGCGATATTCCGTGCCGGCCACAGGGCCGTAGAACGAAGCAGCGGAGTTATGGTCGCGCGCCATCACGTTGCTGCCTTCGGAAATGGCAGGTCCACTGATTTCGAAGCTCCTGATCACCGTATTGTCGCTCAAGTTCTCATCCGGCGCGTCAGCGGTGAGAGTAAAGGTCACCGAAACGTTCCCCGGGCTCGGCGGGGTGAAGGTCGAAACCCACGCTACGGTCGCCGAGGTGCCAGAGGCGATGGAGGCGATAGGGCTGCTCGCAAAATCCACCGGAGCGCCCCCGTCGAAGCTCACCGAAGCGGTTACCACCACGTTCGTCTGATCAAGACCACCGTTGTTCAGAATGCGCGCGCTGAATTCCAGGGGTGCTGCTTGCTCCAAAGGAAGCCACGTGTACTCGAAGCTGCGAACGGTTTCGTCCAATACGGACAGCGTGTTGTTCGCGGTGAAGGCCTTGACAAGGGTCAGGTTATTGGGCAGGATCGGCGCTACACAAACATCATCAATGGCTTGGCCTACTGCCCAACTGGTGCCATCGTTCCAAGTGAAGCGCAGGGTCACGCTCGGATTACCATCGTAAGCGCTGAGGTCCACCACGATGTTCTGCCAAGTGGCCTCGATCGGGTCAATGGTGTAAGCGTTCGCCCAGTTGGCTCCGCCATCGGTGCTCACATCTACACCACCCTCAAGGCCGCCGAAACTATCGTCAGAGAAAGCGCGGAAGCTCACGCTCATCTCGGTCTGGCCCGTGAAATCCATAGCTGGCGTGATCAGCGCCGCTTCGTCCAGATCGCAGTTGCAGGGATCGCCATCGTCGTTCGCAGCGGCGAACTTGTTACCGGGAGGCGCGTCGGGAATGTTGAAGTAGTTATTTCCGGGGAGCGCATCGATAGAGGCGTAATCCGTAACGGCATATCCGGGAACGAACGTACCCGTACCCACGCCGGTGTTGTCATCCTGTGTTTCCACATCCGGGGTGCTCCAGCCCGCTGGCAACTGGCCGAAAGGAGTGCTTTCGAAATCCTCACTGAGAATGCAGGCCCCCTTGGCGTGGCCAAGGAATTGGTAGGGCTCTTGATATCGGGGTTCGGGAGCGAGCCCTTTGGCCAAGCGCGGCATGCCAACGTGTTGGCCCATGACACTGCTCACCAAGGCTACCGATCCGACAAGGGTCAAGATCTTCTTCATTGTTCGGGAGTTTGGGTTCGTTTGTAAGGGATCCAAAGGTAATCGTGATTTGTGCTCAACCGTTGATCCAGGGTTGAAAATTACCTCTGCATTCGACTGCCCATTCTTGAGCCTGTGTTTCAGCAGCTTCAGGGCACTATCGGCACCATGAGGACCCTTGACTTGGGCACCGGCATTGCACGGGGAGATACCGGTCAAATGCCATTGAACGAAGGTGCGATGCTTGGAAAGCAGGAGCCAGCCATCCGTTGGTATTTTGGGCCCATGGCCTCCTTTGAAGTGCGTGCGAACCTTGTCGACATCCCGGCGCGTACGATGTACGCAGCGATCATGCACATCGCCGATGGGGTGATCGCTCGGATCGACCGGACCGAGGATCGGGTCGACGGATTCTTGCTTCCTGGGTTCGTGGACGCGCATATCCATGTGGAAAGCAGCATGTTACTGCCCAGTGAATTCGCGCGGCTGGCCGTTACGCACGGCACGGTGGCCACGGTGAGCGACCCGCACGAGATCGCCAATGTGTTGGGTGTGGCAGGTGTGGAGTTCATGATCGCGAACGGTGGCCAAGTGCCGTTCAAGTTCTTCTTCGGCGCACCGAGCTGCGTGCCGGCAACTGTTTTCGAGACAGCAGGGGCGCGGGTAACCGCGGATGAGGTCGGGGCGCTGCTCGATCGCGAGGATGTGTGGTACTTGAGCGAGGTGATGGACTTTCCCGGGGTGCTCAGCGGAGCGGACCAGGTGATGAAGAAGATCGCGCACGCCAAGCGCCTCGGCAAACCCATTGACGGCCATGCACCGGGCTTGCGGGGCAAGGACGCCGCGCGGTACGCCGGTGCGGGCATCAGCACCGATCACGAGTGCTTCACGTTGGATGAAGCGCTCGACAAACTCGCGTGCGGCATGCACATCCAGATCCGCGAAGGCAGCGCGGCGAAGAACTTTGCGGCATTGCATCCGCTATTGTCATCGCACCCGGATAGGGTGATGTTCTGCACGGACGACAAACACCCGGACGGACTGGTCGCAGGGCACATCAACGACCTCTGCGCGCGTGGTGTGGCCTTGGGGCACGATGTCTTCAACGTGCTGCGCGCCGCCTGTACCAATACCGTGGCGCACTATCAGCTACCTGTCGGACAATTGCGTGTAGGTGATCCCGCGGACCTCATCATGATCGAGGATCTTGTCGGATTCCGAGTAAAGCGGACGTACATCAACGGTGCGCTGGTGGCGGAGAACGGTGAGACGCTGATCGAGAGGGTACCTACGCAGCCGCTCAACAACTTTCATTGCAACACACGCTGCCCGCTCGACTTCCGCACGCCGACCAAAGGGCGCGAGCGCTTGGTGATCGAAGCGCTCGACGGACAACTCATTACCAACAAGCTGATGCTGCATGATGTGGTGAGCGATGGCGTGAGCGTCCCCGACCTATCGCACGATATCCTCAAGATCGCCGTGGTGAACCGCTACTGTGAAGCGCCCGTGGCCACGGCTTGGATCAAGAACTTCGGACTGAAGCGCGGTGCCATCGCCAGCAGTGTGGCGCACGACAGCCACAACATCGTCGCCGTGGGCACGAACGATGCCGACCTCTGCGCGGCCGTGAACCTGGTGATCGCGCACCACGGTGGCGTGAGCCTTGCGGATGGGGGAACGCA
>JAGNSU010000049.1 GCA_017987895.1 Flavobacteriales bacterium
AGGAGGTGATCGACCGCATCCAGTACCACTGTGCTGTGCGCGACCCCTTCCTCCCGCCTGCGAGCTACAACCTCGTGCAACAGGTGGACGGCCACGGTGTGTACAGCTTCTGCATGTGTCCGGGCGGCATAATCGCACCATGCGCGACGGCACAAGAGGAAGTGGTGACCAATGGGTGGAGCCCGAGCAAGCGCAACAACCCGTACGCCAACTCCGGACTGGTGGTGGACAGCCGCGCCTTACCATGGAGCGATGGCCCTTTGGACGGTATGTACGCACAACGCGCGATCGAGCGGAGCGCATGGCTCGCCGGGGGAAAAACCCAACGTGCGCCGGCGCAGCGACTGGAGGACTTCATCGCCCAACGTATCAGCTCAGACCTGCCCGCGTGCAGCTATCCACCGGGCATCGTTAGCCACGCTCTGAACGAGGTACTACCACGTGCCATCACCGATCGTCTACGAACGGCGTTGGTGGAATTCGGCCGCAAGATGAGGGGATATCGGACCAATGAGGCCGTTCTGGTCGGGGTGGAAAGCCGCACCAGCAGTCCGGTGCGCATACCCCGCGATCCCGGAACATTGATGCATCCGCAGGTGATGGGACTTTACCCGTGCGGCGAAGGCGCAGGCTATGCGGGCGGGATCGTCAGTGCCGCGCTGGACGGGCAACGCGTGGCGGACAGCATCGCGGCGCGGATCCAGTAATCCCGTTTCTCAGCACAGAGACGTCCAAAGATGCGCCGGTATTTTGTCGCAGGGCGATCCGAGGAGGTCGTTGTGTAGCAGTGCCTACGGGACGAACTCCTCGGAGAAGGCATGCGGAAAAAGCGTTCCCGTCCCGACTTTTCGGGGAGCAAGCAGATCGAATGCCTCTGTACTGCGAAATGGTATAAGGTCCATCACCCGCGTCCCCGACGCTCGAATTCCATGCAGAGCGCCGCTGCGGCCATGGCCACATTGAGCGATTCCGCCCTGCCCGAGCCACGTATCCGCACGCGCTGCGCGGGAAGCGCACGCACCTGTGGGGAAAGGCCGTGCGATTCGCTCCCGAGCACCAGCACCGCTGGACGGCGCAGATCGCATTCGAACACATCGTCACCCTCGAGGTCGGCCAAATAGACCGAAGCACCCTGCTCCATGGCCGTTGCCAACCGCTCCGCTAATGGAAGGATGCGCACTTCGACACGGAAAATGGACCCCATGCTCGCTTGCACACATTTCGGATTGTACGCATCGACCGATCCTTCCGCGCACCACACGCGTGAAATGCCGAACCAATCCGCGATGCGAAGCACCGTGCCCAAATTCCCAGGATCCGCAACGCCGTCCAAGGCGAGCACGAGTTCTTCGCTGCCCAGGGCCACGTCCGCTCCCTGTTCCGGAACTCCGACGATGGCGACCACCTCGTTGCCATGTTCCAGGGTGCCCACCTTTTCGAGTTGGTGCGCGGGTGTGATGCGTGTCGATCCGCGCGGAAGTCCCAGCGCCGATGCCACCTCTTCCGTGGCCAGGATGCAACGGATCTTTTGACCGGCGCCCAGCAGTTCGCGCACCAGCTTGCGGCCCTGCACCAGGTAGGCTCCTTCCTCCTCCCTGTGCTTGCGCTGATGCAGCGCGCGCGCGCGCTTCCGGTCCTCTTCGCTCACTTGCTACGGATATATTTGATGCGTTCGTCAAAACTAGCTACCAGGAAACCCATCGTGCTCGTGCGCGCAGCGCCAACCCTGCTGCTCCTGTTCTGTCTTTTGGCGATGGCGGGGTGCGATCCCGCCAAACGGGTGCCCGCCGGTAGGCACTTGTTGGTGAAGGCCACAGCCAAAGAGCGCGCGAACCAGGTGAACCAAGGTGACCTGAGCACCTTGATGAAGCAACGTCCGAACAAACGTATCCTGGGCGTCCGGTTCTATTTGGCGGTCTACAACTTCCCCGATCCAGGATCGATCGCACGCAAAAAGGCGCGCAAACTGGAACGGAACGAGGTGAGCAACCAACGGCGGATCGCCAAAGGGAGGCAACCTAAGGAGGTCGGCCGCACCACGGGGGAGTGGATGCGCGAGGTGGTGGGGGAAGCACCGGTGGTGTTCGACAGTGCGCTCACGGACCGCACTCGCGAACAAATGCTCCTTTACCTTCTTCGCGAGGGATACTTCGACGCCCGAGTGACCGATACGGTCGAATTCAGGGGCCGCAAAGCGCATGTCACCTACTACGTGGACGCCGGCGAACCGTACCTATTGGATACCGTGACCTACACCGTGGACCACGCAGGCATCCACGAATATGTGGAGCGTACTTGGGAGGGCAGCCTCCTCAAGCCCAGAGACCGGTTCCGAGCCGAACACTTGGACGCCGAGCGGGACCGGATCACGGGAATTCTGAAAGGGCTGGGCTACCTCTACTTCACACGCGAACAAGTGTCGTACGATGCCGACACGGCGGTCGGGGACCGCAAGGTCAAACTCGCTTTACGGATCACACGAACGCCGGGCCGACCGCCTGGGCCGCTGTGGGGGACCCCGGAGGGGACGATCTTCTATTTGGACAAGATGACGGTGGACGCCTCACTCTCCACCCGCACCGGGACCGTCATGCCGGATACCTTGGTCCACGAGGGCATCGCCTTCCTCTACCGCGGTCGGAAACCCGCCTACCGACCGCAGGCCCTCGAAACCGCGCTCTTCGTTCATCCGGGCGACCGGTTCGACCAGCGGATGTCGGACCTGACCTACAAACGACTGACCAACCTGCGGGTTTTCGACCGCGTGGATATGGTCTATGACACGGTGGGTATAGCGGCCCATGATCGCGTGAATTGTTCCGTTCGGCTGCTTCCCGCGTCCCAGCAGAGCCTTTCCGCGGAAGGGTTCGCTACGAACCGTGGCGGGTTCCTCGGTACTTCGATAAGTCTTTCCTATCGGCATCGGAACCTCTTCCGATCCATGGGCTCCTTGCAAGCTCAACTGACCCTGGGTCTTGAGGCGCAGCAGAGTTTCACGGGCGAAACCACCAATGCCGGGGATGGCAACCCGTTGTTAGGCCGGGGCGCACTGTTCAACACGATCGAGATCGGTCCGGAGATCACTTTTCGCTTCCCTCAATTCCTGCTACCCATCAACCGCAAACGGTTCGCGCGTGCTTCCGCGCCACGCACCACGCTCGGGCTTCTTTACAACTACCAACGCAGGCCGGACTACAACCGGACGCTCGCCAAGCTCAGCTTCGGGTACGAATGGAACGAATCACGGACCAAGACCTGGACCTTGAACCCGGTCGAAGTGAATGTCATCCGCATCCCCTACCGTTCCCCGGAATTCCAGGAATATCTTGTACAGACCAACGATCCCGTGCTGATCGACAGCTACACGGACCACCTGATCCTGGGCAACCGGCTCATGTTCACGTTCAACACACAGGACAAGATCAAAAAGCGCGACGACTTCTTCGTCCGCACCTATTTGGAGAGTTCCGGCAACCTCATGCGATTGATCGGGAACACCTTCTCGCTCCCTCAGACCACTGATACGGCGGGCAACGCGTTCTACACACTCACCGGCGTGCGGTTCGCCCAATTCCTGAAAGTCGACGCTGATCTTCGTTACTATCGCCGGATCCATGAAAAAAGCAGCCTGGCGTTCCGCGTGGCGGGCGGGGTGGGGATCCCTCTGAACAACCTTGGCGTGCTCCCTTTCGAGACCAGCTACTTCGTGGGGGGGGCGAACGGTCTGCGGGCGTGGCGGGCCCGCTCTGTTGGCCCAGGCTCATACCCTGGGGAATTAGTGGCCTTTGATCGTATCGGTGAGATCAGGATCGAAGCCAACGCCGAGTACCGCTTCAACTTGATCGGCTTCGTGGAACTCGCCCTCTTCGCCGATGCAGCGAACATCTGGCTCCTTCATGAGGACGAACGACGACCCGGAAGCGGGTTCGGAAGCGATTTCCTCAGCGAATTGGCCATTGGGACCGGGCTCGGCCTTCGGCTCAATTTTGAGTTCTTCCTCGTGCGTTTCGACCTTGGAATGAAGACAAAGGACCCTTCCTACGCATCCGGTAGCCGATGGCTGTTCGAGCGAGGTGCGAAAGACCGGACCCTGTCCCAGTTGCTGAACTTGAACCTGGGGATCGGCTATCCCTTCTAGACCTCGATGGACCGCTCGACCTGCCTGACCGTGTTGCTTAGATTTGCGATCCCATAAAAGCGCTCATGTCCACCACCCTCACTTCAGGCCCTCTTGAAACCCTGCTCGGCAAGGATGCGGAGAGTCTTTTGGGGCATACCTGTTCCACCATCCGAAAGGATCAATTGAACCTTCCCGGACCTGATTTCGTGGACCGCAGCTTCGCCTTCAGCAACCGAAGCCCTCAGGTCATGCGCAGCCTACAGGCGCTCTATGGTTCCGGACGGCTCGCCGGAAGTGGGTATATGAGCGTTCTGCCGGTGGATCAAGGCATCGAGCACAGCGCCGGGGCCAGTTTCGCCCCGAACCCGATCTATTTCGACAGCGAGAAGATCGTCCAGTTGGCCATCGAGGGCGGTTGCAATGCGGTGGCCTCGACCTACGGTGTGCTCGGCAGTGTGAGCCGAAAATACGCCCACCGCATCCCCTTCATCGTGAAGATCAACCACAACGAATTGATGACCTTGCCGAACAAGTTCGATCAGGTGCTCTTCGGCACGGTGGAAAGCGCTTGGGACATGGGTGCGGTCGCAGTAGGCGCGACGATCTATTTCGGAAGCGATGAGAGCACCCGGCAGATCACGGAGATCGCCGAGGCGTTCCAACTCGCGCACGAGTTGGGCATGGCCACCGTCCTTTGGTGCTACATCCGCAACAGTGGGTTCAAAGTGGATGGCAAGGACTATCACACCGCAGCGGATCTCACCGGTCAGGCGAACCACTTGGGAGTGACCATCCAAGCGGACATCATAAAACAGAAGCTACCTGAAACCAACGGTGGCTATACCGCGCTGAACGGCTATGGGAAGACGCACAAAAAGGTCTATACCGACCTGAGCAGCGATCACCCCATAGATCTGTGCCGGTATCAAGTCGCTAATTGCTATATGGGCCGTATCGGGCTCATAAACAGCGGCGGCGCAAGTAGCGGTGCCAGCGATATGGCCGAAGCCGTGCGCACCGCGGTGATCAACAAGCGCGCCGGAGGACAGGGCCTGATCAGCGGCCGAAAAGCGTTCCAACGGCCCATGAACGAGGGGGTTGAATTGCTCCACGCGATCCAGGAAGTCTACCTCGACAAAAGAGTGACCATCGCTTGAGCGGGCCATTCCACAGACCCCGGGCCGTAAAGGCCTGAACTCCCGGAGTTCCTCTCCCCCAGCCCTCTTACCTCTTCGACTTTTCCACCACCCCCTACTTTCGTCCTCCCGAACGATCACCCATGGGTTGGTTCACACGCGTCAAAGAGGGCATAACCACCTCCACCGAGGACAAAAAGGAGACCCCCGAAGGCCTCTGGTACAAGTGTCCGGAATGTGCGGAGATCATGACCTCGGAAGACCACGAGAACAATCTCTGGGTCTGTTCCAAGTGCGAGTATCACGACCGGTTGGGTAGTGCGGAGTACTTCGCGATCCTGTTCGACGACCAGAAGTTCACGGAGATCGGAGCGGATCTCGTGGCCGCCGACCCACTGGAGTTCGAGGACACCAAGAAATACAAAGACCGGCTTGTGAAGACCCGCGCGGAAAGCGGCCTGAACGACGCCTTGCGCGCGGCCGAGGGCAAGTTGGACAAGAAGACCGTGGTGATCGCTTGCATGGATTTCCGCTTCATCGGAGGTAGCATGGGAAGCGTCGTAGGGGAGAAAATAGCCCTGGCGGTGGATCAAGCGGTGAAGCGCAAATGCGGTCTGATCATTATCAGCAAGAGCGGCGGAGCGCGGATGATGGAAGCTGGGTTCAGCCTGATGCAAATGGCCAAGACCAGCGCCAAATTGACCCAATTGGCAGAACGGTCCCTCCCCTACATCAGCCTTCTCACGGACCCCACCACCGGAGGCGTCACCGCGAGCTTCGCGATGCTGGGCGATGTGAACATCGCTGAACCCAAGGCGCTGATCGGGTTCGCCGGTCCGCGCGTGGTGAAGGAAACCATCGGCCGCGATCTACCCGAAGGTTTCCAAACCAGTGAGTTCGTGCTGGAGCATGGGTTCTTGGACAAGATCGTGCATCGTAAGGACCTGAAGATCAGGCTCTCCCAGCTACTCACGTTCTTGCGCAAGTGATGCGTTCCGTGTACCGATAAAGCGCCTATATTTGCCGCCTTATCGGCCGGGCAGTTCGGTCGTGGAAAACGAAGGCAGACCATGTACCTGACGAACGAAGTCAAGCGCGAGATCTTCAAGAAGCACGGCGGCACCGAAATGAACACCGGCGCGGCGGAAAGCCAGATCGCCCTGTTCACCAAGCGCATCGATCACCTCACCGGACACCTTAAGGTGAACAAGAAGGACCACGGCACCGAGAAGGCGCTGATGAGCTTGGTGGGCAAACGCAAGCAACTGCTCAACTTTCTGAAGGAGCAACATATCACGCGTTACCGTGCCATCATCCAGGAACTTGGTCTGCGTAAATAGCACCGGTACGATCGCAGGGCCTGCGGCGGCGCTTGGATCCATTCATTGAAGAAAGAGGGCGATCGTGATCCGATCGCCCTTTTCAATACCCCCCGAGGGGCATTTGCACAAGAGGCAGCGAACACGAGAACACCAACCAAAACAAGGGCGCGAAAGGCGCGTCCATAAAGAACATGAGACCACAAGGAATTACCAAGACCATTGATCTGGGCGATGGACGGACCATCATCATCGAGACGGGTGTGCTCGCCAAACAGGCGGACGGCTCAGTGACCGTCCGTTTGGGCGACACCATTCTACTGGGTACGGTCGTGGCCACCAAAGAGGCCCGTGAAGGCATCGACTTCCTCCCCCTGCAGGTGGAATACCGTGAGAAATTCAGCGCTGCCGGACGCTTCCCCGGTGGCTTCTTCAAACGCGAAGCGCGCCCCAGCGACCATGAGGTGCTTACCAGCCGCCTTGTGGACCGTGCGCTGCGTCCACTCTTCCCCGATGATTTCCACGGCGATACCCAGGTCGTGGTGTCGCTGATGAGCAGCGATAAGAAGAACCAGTCGGACGCACTGGCCTGCCTGGCCGCCGCCGCCGCCTTGGCAGTGAGCGACATTCCCTTCGGTGGTCCGGTGAGCGAAGCGCGCGTCGCCCGCATAGGCGGCCGTTTCGTGATCAACCCGGAGTTCGCCGAGATGGCCAATGCCGATATGGACCTTATCGTGGCCGCCACGGCCAGCGATATCCTGATGGTGGAAGGCGAGATGAAGGAAGTGCAGGAAGCCGACATGATCGAGGCCATCAAACTGGCCCACGACGTGATCAAACGGCAATGTCAGGCGCTGAAAGAACTGAGCGCTGCCGTACCTAAGAGCCAGACCAAACGCACTTACAACCATGAGAACAACGACCCTGTTGTAGGGCAGTTGATCCATGACTTCTGCTATCAGAAGTACTACGACCTGGCCATGTCACCCAGTGGTAAAGAGGAGCGTTCCGCCAGCTTCGCAGCGGTGAAGGACGCGTGCCTCGCCACCCTCACTGACGAGCAAAGATCCGACAAGGCGATGCTCGCCCGTTTCTTCAAGAAGACCCAGAAGAAGGCGGTCCGCAACGTCTGTCTTGACCACGGCAAGCGTCTCGACGGCCGCAAGACCACCGAGATCCGCCCCATCTGGAGCGAAGTGGATGTGCTTCCCGGCACCCATGGAAGCGCCATCTTCACCCGTGGTGAGACCCAGGCGATCAATCTTGTTACGCTCGGCAGTTCGCTCGATGAGCAGACCATCGATACCGCCATCAGCAAAGGCAGCGTGAACTTCATGCTGCACTACAATTTCCCCAGCTTCAGCACGGGCGAAGTGAAGCCCATCCGCGGCCCCGGTCGTCGCGAAGTGGGACACGGCAATCTCGCGTTGCGCGCCTTGAAACCCGTGATCCCCCCAGCACCCGGAAATCCCTACACCATCCGCCTGAACTGCGATATCCTGGAAAGCAATGGGAGCAGTTCCATGGCTACGGTATGCAGCGGTACCCTCGCGCTGATGGACGCGGGTATCAAGATCAGTGCACCCGTGAGCGGCATTGCCATGGGCATGATCAGCGATGGCACCCGTCATGCGATCCTTAGCGACATCCTCGGCGACGAGGACTTCCTGGGCGACATGGACTTCAAGATCTGCGGTACCGCCAAGGGCATCACCGCCACCCAGATGGATATGAAGGTGGACGGCCTGCCCTATGAAGTGCTCGCGCAAGCCCTTGAACAAGCGCGCCAAGGCCGCTTGCACATCCTGGGCGAAATGTTGAAGACCCTCGACAAGCCCCGCGAGGACTACAAGCCCCATGCTCCCCGCATCGTCACCTTCGATGTTCCCAAGGAGAGCATCGGACCGATCATCGGCCCGGGCGGCCGTGTGATCCAGGAGATCCAGGCAGAGACCGGCGCCACCATCAGCATCGATGAAGTGGACGGCCGTGGTATCGTGGAGATCAGCAGCGAGAACAAGGCCAGCATCGACGCCGCCGTGGCCCGGGTAAAGGCGATCGCTTTCCCGCCGCAGGCCGATGTGGGTGCGATCTACACCGGCAAGGTGAAGACCATCATGCCCTATGGCGCTTTCGTGGAAGTGGTGCCCGGCATGGACGGGCTTCTGCATGTGAGCGAACTCGACTGGAAGCGAGTGGAGCGCGTGGAGGATATTTTGAAAGAAGGCGAAATGGTGCAGTTCCAGGTGACTGGAAAGGACCCGCGCACCGGTAAACTGAAACTGAGCCGCCGCGCATTGCTCCCCAAGCCGGAAGGCTACGTGGAGCGCGAACCAGCGATGGATGGAGGAGATCGTGGCGAACGGCCTCGCCGGGAATTCCGCGACCGGGGCCCGCGTCGGGATTGATCCGCGCAGGAAACCACGGCCTACAAGTACACGCGACCCCCGCACTTCCAGTGCGGGGGTCGCTGCGTTCCGGGTGATCCATCAAGGCGCTGGGACCGTCCATGACCATGCGCTCCGCGTAACCACGGGGGCCCAATGGCCGTTCAACCCGGACCTACCCAGCAACTCCCCTCCTCGATGGCTCGAATGCGTCAACTGAAGATCAGCAAGCAGGTCACCAACCGCGACACCCCATCGCTGGATAAGTACCTGACAGAGATCGGCAAAGTGAAATTGATCACCGCCCAAGAGGAGGTCGAGCTCGCCCGGCGTATCAAGGACGGTGATAATGACGCGTTGGAGGCATTGTGCAAAGCCAACCTCCGCTTCGTTGTGAGCGTGGCCAAGCAATACCAGGGACAGGGGCTCAGTCTACCGGATCTGATCAGCGAAGGCAACGTCGGCCTTATAAAAGCCGCTGGCCGGTTCGATGAGACGCGCGGCTTCAAGTTCATCAGCTATGCCGTGTGGTGGATCCGTCAGCAGATCCTACAGAGCCTGGCCGAACAGGCCCGCATCGTTCGCCTCCCGCTGAACAAGATCGGGTCGATCAACAAGATCAACAAGGCCTTCGCCAAACTCGAACAGGAGCACGAGCGACCGCCTACCGCCCATGAGTTGGCCGAGTTGCTGGAGATGACCCTTGAAGAGGTGAAGACCAGTTTGAACAACACCGGCAAGCACCTCAGCATGGACGCCCCGTTGCGCGAAGGGGAGGATAGCGGCACGCTGATGGACCTGATGAAGAACCACGACCTGCCCGACCCGATGGAGGCCCTCATGACCGACAGTCTGAAACTGGAGATCGAACGCTCCCTCGACGCGCTCAGCACGCGCGAGGCCGACGTCATCCGACTCTACTTCGGGCTAAAGGGGAACCAACCGCACACGTTGGAGGAGATCGGCCAGAAGTTCGACCTGACGCGCGAACGCGTCCGTCAGATCAAGGAGAAAGCCATCCGCCGATTGAAACACACCGGTCGCAGCCGCACGCTGCAAGCCTACCTCGGTTGACCGTCCCACGTATGAAGCTTGAAGGCCGCTCCAGCACCGAGCGGCTTTCTTCGTTCTGATACCTTCGCCGCATGGCGCATCTCGTAGCCCCTTCCTTGCTTGCTGCCGACTTCACCGACCTGAAGAGCGCAGTGCGCATGGTGGATGAAAGCGTTGCCCCGTGGCTGCATCTCGACGTGATGGATGGTGTGTTCGTGCCCAACATCAGTTTTGGGCCACTGGTGATCCAAGCCATCCGACCACTCACCCGGAAGATCTTCGACGTGCACCTGATGATCGTGCGACCTGACCAGTACATCAGCGCTTTCCGTGATGCCGGCGCACAGGTCCTCACGGTTCACTTCGAGGTATGTCCTCATTTGCATCGAACATTGCAGGCCATCAAGGCGGCGGGCATGAAGGCCGGTGTGGCCATAAACCCACATACACCCGTGCATTCGTTGGAGGACGTGTTGGCCGAGACCGATCTGGTGTGCATGATGAGCGTGAACCCTGGCTTCGGAGGGCAAAAATTCATCGCGCATACGTACACCAAACTGGCCGCATTGACGGCGTTGCGCTCGCGAACGGGGTCACAGGCCTTGATCGAGATCGATGGTGGGGTGAGCGCTGCCAATGCCGCTGGACTGGTCGCGGCGGGAGCTGATGTGTTGGTCGCGGGCAATAGCGTGTTCGCCGCGAGGGCCCCCCAAGCCGCCATCGCTGCGCTTTCGGCGGTGTGAATCGTTCGGCCAGGAGGCAGCGGGGACGGGGGGGACCTCGTCTAGCATATGGAACGTCAGCCTTCCTTCTGACCGTACCTTAGTACTTCCGTCCATGGAACCTGTTCATCGCCGCGATGCCTCGGTCTACGACCGAGAGTTCATGCACAGCCGCATCGGTTTGGTGCAGCGGCGGGCTGTCTGGAACTATCTCGACCTGCTCCTACGCAACCCGGGTATGCATGTTCTTGAGTTGAACACCGGAGAAGCCACGGATGCGATGCACATCGCTAGGCAGGGCCACCGGGTGATCGCCACCGACCCCTCCCACCAGCTGCTGCTCACCGCATCCGAACGCATCCGACAATACGGGCTGGAGGACCGCATCACGCTCGATCGCCTCGCGTTCGAAGAATTGGGAGAACGCTCGTGGCCGAACGCTTTCGACCTAGTGATGTCCGACACGGGTGGTCTTAACCGCCTGGACGAGGATGGTATTGCCCGTGCCATCCGGGATGTAGCTGGGCTTCTGCGCCCTACGGGCCGTTTCGTGGCCGTGATCCAACCGGACCGGTGCTTGCGTGAGACGCTCCATGAACTTTCCCGTGGTCGCTGGAGGGTCGCTTTCCGGCGCGGAAGAAAAGACGAATTGTGGTCAGCGTTCAGTGGCAGCGGGGCGGTGCTCTGGAGCCACGCACCTTCTTTGATCGAACGGCTCGCGGCCCCGTGGTTCCGCACGGTCAACATTCGGCCAGTGGTTTTTTTCGTTCCACCCACCCACCACGAGAGCCGCTTTCATGATCGACCCCGACTCCTGGACCGTTTGGCGGCGCTCGATGAACGTATCGCAGGCTGGCGATGGACCGCCCGGTACGCGGACCACTACCTGATTGATCTGGAACGAAGGCCCTGATCCGCAGGATCGTGGGAAACTCCTCGCGGCGGCGTTCCGCACGGGGAATGGTCGATCCTACTTTCGCGGCCATGTTGCGCAAAACATTCACGCTTCTCGCTGCGGTCTCTGCGGCTGCCCCACTGGCCGCTCAGACCGACCGCTGCATGGCCCATACCATCACACAACGCCACTTGCAGGCCCAGGGGCTCAGTACCGACCTGGTCGCGGCCATGGCGCAAGTCCCACGTGGTAGCGTGCGTGGAGGGTTGCTCACGGTGCCGGTGGTCGTGCATGTCGTATGGAATACCGGTGCGGAGAATATCCCGGACGCATCCATCAACCAGATGGTCGCGCAACTCAACCTCGACTACCAGCAACAGAACACCGACCTGAGCCAGGTGCGACCCACCTTCACCGGGGTGATCGGCAACGTGGGCGTCGCCTTCTGCCTCGCCTCCGTAGATCCCAACGGGAACGCCACCACCGGGATCACGCGCACGCAAACAACGGAGACCTGGTTCGACCCGGACACCGAAACGGACGATATGAAGTCGCCGCCCAAAGGCATCAGTGCGTGGGACCCTGAAAGCTACCTGAACATCTGGGTATGCGATATCACCAGCGGTGCCACCGGCGGCACTGTGACCGTCGGTTATGCCTACTTGCCGACAGGGGGCGTGGTGGGTAGCAATATCGACGGTTTCGTGATCGACTATGACTACGGCTTCGGTACAGGCGAACGTACCGCCACCCATGAGATCGGACACTATTTCGGCCTGTTGCATCCCTTCGACAACAACAACTGCACGAACGCGGACGGGTTCACCGACACACCGACCACTGACAGCCCCACCTTCAGTTGCAGCAACACCAACCTGCAGAAGTGCGGGGTACTGACCCAGTACGAGAACTTCATGGATTACGCCTCATGCAGCGTGATGTTCACGGACCAACAATCCGCCTCGATGGCAGGTATCCTCACCGGCGCACGAGCCAGCCTGCTGAGCAGCACCGCGTGCGGCACGGTACCCTCCGGGCCCTGCATCCCAACGAGCGCTGCGGGTACCGCGGATGGCGATTACGTGGATGGCGTGCAGCTGAACACCCTGAGCAACCTGAACACCGGTGGAACGAGCGGGCCGTCCTATTCGAACTACACCGGATCGAGCACGACGCTCCAGCGCGGGATCGGATACACCATCAACATCACTTCCGGCGACTACACACCGGACAACTATGCCGCGTGGATCGACTACGACCAGGATGACAGTTTCGAGACCAATGAGAAATTGGGCGAATTCCAGACCACCGCAATAGGACAAACACAGGGCATCTCCTTCACCGTCCCGGCGAACGCCGCACTGGGGACGGCACGCATGCGCGTACGCGGGGTATTCCTGGACGATACGGAACCCGATCCCACCGATCCCTGTTTCGCCTACAATTGGGGAGAGACCGAGGATTATTCCGTGATCATCACCAACCCCGGAACGGGCACCTGCGTGCCGACCGCCACCGTGGGTACGGCGGATGGGGACTACGTGCAGAGCGTTCAACTCGGAAACATCCAGAACATCGCGACCGGTAGTCCCAGCGGACCGAGCTATACGGACTACACAGGCTTGAGCACCGATCTGGCCCGGAACAACGGCTACGATCTAACCATCACCTCCGGGTCCTATCAACCGGACAACTATGCCGCCTGGATCGATTATGACCAGGACGGTTCGCTCGAGGTCGGGGAGAAGTTGGGCGAATTCCAGACCAGCACCGCCTTCGAGACACAGGATATCCCCTTCACCGTGCCGGGCAATGCCGTTCTGGGCAATACCCTATTGCGCGTGCGCGGCGTGTTCATCAACACTGGAGAACCCTCCCCTGTGGATCCCTGTTTCGATTATGTGTGGGGAGAGACCGAGGATTACTCCGTTCTGATCGAAGTGTCGACAGGGACCGTTCATCCTTCCGCGACCAATGAGCTCCGGGTGGTCCAAGATGTTGGTCAGCTCTGGTTGGTGCTCAGCGAACCTATGGCGAACGCCGAGGTGGACCTTTTCGACGCGGCAGGGCAAAGGGTGTGTAGCGGTAGGGTCCCGAGCCTTCGCTGGCCGATCCCCACGGAACGACTTGCCGCTGGGGTGTACCAACTCGTGTTGCGCACATCGGACAGGACGTTCTTCACCCGTTTCGTTACAGGTGGGTACTGAGTTTTTTTCGGCGTTCAGCGATAGGGAGATGCTGTTGGTCGTCACGAACTACCCACTGGCCTAGAACCCCGTCCTTCCAAGGAACTGCGGCCCTTGGGCGCACGTATGGATGGTCAATAGGACCCTCCTGGCCATGGCTGCTCGCGTCATCCTCCTTACCCTCCTGATCAGCATAACACTGCCCTTGTACACAATGGCCCAGCGATCCGGGCTGGGGGTAAAGGGTGGCATCCTGGGTAGCCTCACCCGCTCCGCCCTGCTTCGGTATGACCCCGTTCTGGGGGGTACGGCAGGGCTGTATCTGGCCTTGCACGGCGGTCCGCGTTTTGAACTGCAACCCGAACTGCTCGTTGCTCTACAAGGTTCCTCGCACAAGGCACCGGAGAACGACCTTCGACGGATGGATCGCCAGATCTATCTACAGTTACCGGTCTCAGCGAAACTGTTCGTGAGCAACGCTTTCAATCTCCATCTGGGCGGTCAAGTGGGTTGGTTGCTACTTGCCCGCACGAGCACAACTGAAGGAAGCCGAGACTCCCGGTCGGATTTCGTTCCCCTGGACGCTGGCATCGTGGTGGGCATGGGGCTGGATCTTCGAACGGGCACCGACCTCACCCTACGCTACTACAGCGGGCTGACCCCCATCCTGGTCGGCGATAGCACGGTATTCCCCCACAACAACACACTGCAGTTCACTGCGGGCTATCGCTTCCTGCGCATGGGCGCCGCCGACCACGGACGTAGGCGGAGCTGACCAACGGAACAACGCCTCGTACCCGGCTATCTTTGGCCGGTGCCCGAACCACTTGTGATCGCAATGCTCGGCGGTGGCCAGTTGGGCCGCATGTTCCTGGAGAACGCGTTGCGCTATGATGTGGCGGTGCATGTGCTCGACCCCGATCCGGGATGCCCTTGTGCCGAGCTCGCGGCACGCTTCGTTCAAGGCAGGTTCGATGATCGTGACACGGTGCTTCGGTTCGCACAGCATGCGGATGTGGTCGGTATCGAGATCGAGCATGTTTCGGTGGAAGCGCTCGTCGCGCTAAAAGCGCAAGGCAAGACCGTGGTGCCCGACCCGGAGGTGCTCCGCATGATCAAGGACAAGGGGTTGCAGAAGCAGTTCTATCGAGAACACCACATCCCGACCCAGGACTTCGCGCTGATAGAGAACAAGTCACAGATCTCTGACCACTCCGCCCTCCTGCCCGCGTTCCTGAAATCGCGCACCGGCGGTTACGACGGGAAGGGCGTGATGGCGATCAACATTACCGATGACGCAAAGGGAGCCTTCGACGGGCCTTGCGTATTGGAGAAGCGGGCCGACATCGCACTTGAACTCGCGGTTCTGGTGGTGCGCTCCGCGAAAGGGGCACACCAGGTGTTCGACCCGGTGGAAATGGTGTTCGATCCACGGTACAACTTGGTCGATCACTTACGTGCGCCTGCCCGCATCGATCCAGCGATCGCTGCTCAAGCCAAGGCACTCGCGCTTCGCGTGGCCGAGACGTTCGCCGCACCCGGCCTGTATGCCATTGAGCTGTTCTTGACCAAGAGCGGAGAAATGCTGGTGAACGAAACGGCTCCTCGCGCGCACAACAGCGGGCACCACACCATTGAGGCGTGCGCCAGCAGCCAGTTCGATCAATTGTTGCGTGTGTATATGGGTTGGCCGCTCGGCGATGTGGCACTGCAAGGCCATGCGGCCATGGTCAACTTAGTGGGCGAGGGCGGCACAGGCCCAGCGGAAGTAGTGGGACTGGATGATGTGTTGCACGTGCCGGGCACCTTTCTTCACCTGTACGGAAAAAAGGAAACACGCACGGGAAGGAAAATGGGACATGTGACCGTGGTCGCCTCTTCGCACGCACAGTTGGATCAAGCCATCGCTGTGACCAAGGTGCATTGCAAAGTGGTACCGCGGATCGGCTCGATGATAAACGAACAGTAATAGCGCGGGATCCCGCACCCCAACACTATGGTAGGCATCATCATGGGAAGCCGTAGCGACCTGGAGGTCATGCGGGAAGCAGCTGACGTGCTGAAGGAACTGGGCGTGCCCTTTGAACTCACCGTGGTGAGCGCACACCGTACACCGGACCGCATGGTGGAATACGCGAAGACAGCGCGTGCCCGTGGATTGACATGCATTATCGCAGGGGCGGGTGGCGCTGCCCATCTGCCTGGTATGGTGGCGAGCATGACGTCGTTACCAGTGATAGGTGTACCGGTAAAAAGCCGCAACAGTATCGACGGCTGGGATTCGTTGCTGAGCATTGTGCAAATGCCCGGCGGTGTGCCCGTGGCCACCGTAGCGGTGAACGGTGCACAGAACGCCGGGATCCTCGCCGCGCAGATCATCGGTGCTTCGGACAGTGCTTTGGCCACCAAGCTCGATGCCTACAAGACGGCCCTTGGCGACAAGGTGGGTGAAGGCATCGCTGTGCTGAAGCTGCAGTTCCCGAACACCTTCGACAAGTGAAGCAAGCGGCAGGCACGGCCGGACGCGTTCATGTGCTTCGCCTACAGCCTGGGGAGGATCCGCGCGCAATGCTCAGTGCTTGGGTGGTGTCGTTCGGCATCGAAGCCGCTGCGGTCACCAGCGCCGTGGGCAGCCTCACGCAAGTGCATCTGCGCTATGCGGACCGCGCCGATGGCGTCGTTACGACGACCGACCTGGAAGTGATCTCGCTCAGCGGAACGCTCAGCATTTACGGCATGCACCTGCACCTCAGCGTTGCCGATAGAAATGGACGCATGCTCGGGGGCCATCTGCTGGACGGCTGCCTGGTGCGTACCACATTGGAACTCACTGTCCAGGAAATCGTGGGGGTGCGCATGATGCGGATGAAAGATGGCACGACCGGGTATGAGGAATTGGAGCCGCAAGCGAACTGAGATAAGGATCCATTGATCGACCACAAGGATCGTCTTCTGCGGTAATGTGAAGGGTTGGATCGCGTCCACATGGAACCGGATGGTCGTCCCATCGAGATGCAAGAGATCGATTAGGCGTTCAAGCGGTGCTGAAGCAAAGTGCCGCGCGATCGGGGCCGGGAGCGCTACAGCCCATTCCGGAGCAGCGCTGCCCTGACAACGAACGAACGAAGAGCTGACCAGTGCCCCGAGCAGAAAGAAAGGATGCGACCGCATGGATGCCCCCATCCAACGCGGAGAAGCACATCCTCCGTATGCGGCGACTACTCGATCGCCAAGGGGAAGATCACTTCGATGTCCGTCTCGCCTCCCGCGTTGGTGATGTCACCCGTGCTTACGCCGGACGCGGTTTTATCCGGCCCATGCCGCAGCGTGACGGTCATGGTACCATTGCCCGCGCTACCGATGGTCCAAATGCTCTCCAGCCCGATCGGCAGTCCGTTCGCGTCCGCATCTGAATAGTCGACCAAGGCATTCGCCCCAGCGGGTTGGAAGAAGAACTGATGGGCGGTTCCCTCGCTCTCGATCTCGGCGGTGATGTCCACCGTCGGTGTGGTGCTCTGGTTAAGCATGTGGATCTCCACCGCATAGATGCTATCCACCGAGAGCGTGTCGGCTTCGATCACTGGCGGGTCGCCGCCATCACCATCCAGGTCCGTGAAGCCGAAATACTTGTGTTCCACACCTCCCACGGAATGAAAATGCAGGGTGAAGGTGGTGATGAGTTCCTCTTCGTTCACAGGGATCGGGGCCGGTGCCACCGGGTCGTCATCGTTCTTGCAAGAGGCCAGGGCGAAGGAGCCTGCGAACAGCAGGGTCGCGTATTTCACATAGGTGTTCATGGTGTTCGCTTGTTGTAGGTCAGTGTGTGTGGTTGCCATCCCCGCCGAAGCTGAAGCGGAGCCAGAGGGAGATATCGAAGCCACGGGCGTCCGCGTAGTAGCGGAAGCGGTCGAGGTAGTCGCGATAGGTCGCGTTCAGCAGGTTGTTGCCAAGCACGCCCAGGCGCAGTTCGTTCTTCCCGAGCGCGTATGTCGCTGCGGCGGAAAGCCCAAGGAGGTGATAGGTGTCCGGTGGATCCGCAAAGTCCACATCGGCCGAAAAGCGTCTTTGCTCGAACACTACGGTGCTCGTGGCCGCAATTTCCAGAGCGCTCCACTTGCCCGCCTTCGGCCATGCGAAGATCAATGCGCTCTCCGTGCGATCGCCCGGCATCTGGAAGAGCCATCCGTTAGTAGTCAGGTCACGCCCGCGGACAATGCTGGTGCGTGAACGAAGGCTCCAATGCCGGTAGAGGCGGGACTGTAGCGCCACGTCCATGCCATAGAGCAACGCCTCGGTGGCCACGTACTGGAACACCGGGAAGGCTCCGCGGATCGTGAGCGCCACCCCATCAGGACGCAGATAGATGAAGTCGGCGATGCGATCGGCGTACAACGTGACATCCGTGCTGAGGCGTCCACGGAACCAATCAGCGTCGAGATCGACGGTCGCCTTCCATGAACGTTCGCTCCGCAGCCGATCATCGCCCTTTTCGATCGCGGCCGCACCGTGATGCAGACCTTCGCTGTACAGTTCGCTCACATGTGGCGGTCGATAGGCCGTGCTCACGTTGGCCCGGAGCCGCACACTGTCCATCACCGTCCAATTGGCACCTAGACTTACGGCACTGTTGGAGAAGTCATGCTGCGGCGAGATCAGTGAATCGTCCAGCGTGTACTTCGCAACATTCAGCCGTGTCATCTCGAACCGTCCGCCGGCCTCCATCTCCAGCTTCTCGCCAAGCGGGAAATGCTCGATGAGAAAGATCCCACCGCTCTGCTTCCGGTAGTTCGGGATCAAAGGGCGAACGCCCGTACCAGGCAGGTTCTCATTGTTCTGAAGAAGACCGCTCACTCCCCCCTTCCCGTGGATCCGCCTGCCGATCCAATGCTTCAACACCGCATCGGCGGTGTGGGTGGTGAGGTAGAGGTCAACGGAAGGTGCATCGCTCCGCCCCGCGCGACGGATATCATACTCCTGCCGTGCGTCGGCCTGGTAGCCATAGGTGATCACGATCCGGTCGCGTTCACTGAAGGCATAGCCCGCTTCCGCCTTCAATAAATGGTGCCGCACCATCTGGCGCGGTGCATCGATGGCGTACGTGAAATCCGAGACATACCAAGGCTCGCCGCTTTCGATCGCGTTGTTGAGGTCGGTGAGGTTGCCGATGTGTGAAGCGCGCAGGATACCCAGTTCGCGCTGGAAGTAACTGTAGTACACGGTAGCGTTCCAACGGTGATCGCGGTAGCCTGCGGATCCCGATGCACTCGCTTCGTTCCCGCCGGTATTGCTCAACACGTAGTTCGGCGCTTCACTGTCGCCCAAGTAGCGTCCGCTGCCCTGTACGCGCCAACCGAAACCGCGCAGGCCATGCATTCCGCCTTGCAGCGTCGCATTGCCACAACCACCCCGTCCGTTCCAAAGACCAACACCGCGGACCACCCCGGTGATCCCCGCCGTCCGGGGAAGCTCCACCGGTTCTGTGATCACCACACCTCCGAGGGCATCACTGCCGTATTGTACGCTGGCCGCGCCCTTTACCACCGTAATGCGATCGCTGCTGAAAGGGTCGAGGTTCGGCGCGTGCTCGCTGCCCCATTGCTGGTCCTCCTGGCGGATCCCCTGGTTCAAGATGAGCACGCGGTTCCCGCTAAGGCCATGGATCACCGGCTTGTTGATGGTCGGTCCGCTGTTCAGTGTGTTCACTCCTGGGATCGTCGCGAGCATTTCCGCCAGGGTCCTTCCGGAATTGCGCTCCATCGCCGATCGATCGAGGTCCTGGTGCGCGTGGCCCACATTCTCGTCAGGCCGCTCGCGGACCACGTCCATTTCGCGCAGTTCCTCCACATGGTGCTCCAGGAAGAAGACGATCGTGCGGTCCCCGTTCATCTCAACTCTCCGCTCGGCCGGCGCGCAGCCCAAGTGGGCCACGCGAACCACGATAGCCCCCGCGCAAATACCTGCCAACCGGAACCGTCCGTGCTCGTCGGCGACCGTGCCCCGATCCAGCGCAGGAACATAGAGTTCGGCGAAAGCCAGCGGCGTGCGGTCATGTTCGTCCATTACTACGCCGGAAAGAACGAGGCGGCAATCCGGTGAGGGTTGGGCCCAGCACCGGCAAGGATGGATCATGAACAGGACCATGCAGGCCCGGAAGAGGGTCATGGACAAAGGCGGATCCGCAGCTAGGTGCGGGATGGACAGCGGAAAGCAACGAAGTCGGGCAGGCCCCCTTGGGAGGCCGGTCAAGGATCAACCCACGCGGGGTGGACCACGCACGGAAGAGAACGGTCGCGTTGGCCCTGGAACGGATCGCACCTCGTTGGTGGATACCATCCCCACCACCGTGATCGGAATAGTGAGCGTGGCCGGTGCGACCAGGACGGGCGCGGGGATCACCGCCTCGCATAGCGGGCAATGGCCTTCCTCCGTCAAGGAACCGCTCCCTGATGCGTGGGCGTGAACGCCCGTACCACATTCGTGCAACCAGCGCCTGGGGGTCACCACAAGGATCATCAGCCCGATGATCAAAACGGTCCAAGAAGGGTGGCGCAATACGCGTAACACGGAACGAAGGTAGGTGCATGATGGGCCGTGCCGCTCATCCGTCCATGCCCACCGCCCATCACAGCACCACTTGGGCCAGCGAAGAGCCGTTACCTTTCGGAGCATGATCGCGGTCCGTTCGCTCTGCGTTGCGTTGACCTTCTCGGTCGTCGGCATCTTCGGCGAAAACGCGGTGCGATCGCAATCACCGCCGGACCAGCAGGCATTGATGGGCGATCTCTGTGGTTGTATGACCCGAGTGGACCTGCGCTCAACGGATGGTGTGTTCGAGCGCTCTGTGCGGACCTGCTTGGAGAACGCCGTGCTTCAACACCCATCCAGCGCGCGCCAACTATTGAAGGACGGTCCTGAGAAAGGCACGGCCGGATATCGGTTGGGCCAGGTGCTCGGGGTTCATCTGGATCGTCAGTGCGAAGCCTTCCGCGCCGTGAAGGTGCGATTGCAGCATGTGCATGAAAAAGCCTTGTTGAAAAAGGGATCTTCTTGATGGGAAGGCCACCTGCGGCCGATCCTACCTTCGTCGCTGAAACCGATCCCCATGCGCATTCTCCGCACCAGCGCTTTCGCGCCCGCTCTGCTCCTTTCCTCGCTGCTGTTCGCACAGTGGACACCTCTCACCAGCGGGCTCCAACAGGTCCGGAGCCTTACTTCCCAAGGTGGAGCGATCTACGCCGCCACGTTCCCCACCGGGGTGAAAAAGAGCGTCAATGGTGGGACCGTCTGGACCCCTGCCAATAGCGGGATCACCCAAACCAGCGGCAACTACTTCGTCGAAGCCGTGGGCGTGAAAGGCTCCTTCCTTTTCGCTGGCGCACATGCGGGCATTTTCAAGTCCAGCGATGGTGGCGCTTCCTGGACGAATGCGAACGGCGCGCTCACCGCTAGCAACCAAGTGTACGCGAACAAGTTCTTCTCGTTCGGGAACGAGCTCTTCGCCGTGTTCGCCGGCACCATCGCGCAAGGTGGCGGTGTATACCGGACAAGCGATAATGGGGCCATCTGGAACATCGGTCACTCGGGCATGGGGTCGAACGCGACCGTGTACCACATCACCTCGGTGGGGGCCATGTTGTACGCTTGCACCAGCGTGGGCATGTATACCTCCGTTACCCAAGGCCAGAGTTGGACCCCGCTTCCTTCGGTGAACTATGCCGTGTTCGGTCTGGCCGCTTCGGGTAGCAACTTGGTGATCGTATCCTCTTTCGGTCTGCGTTACAGCACCAATAACGGTGGTGCCTGGACGGATTGCGGCGGAACGCCCACGAGCCTGGCCGATGGAGAGATCATCGCGTTCGACGGCAAGGTCTATGCTATCGTCCCCAACCAAACCGGCTGTTATCGTTCCGTTGATGGTGGCCTCACCTTCAGCGCCTACGGCACAGGCCTTTCCGCCATCGATGCCATCAGTCTCGAAGAATTTTTCGCGGACGGGACCAAACTTTACACCGGAGCCTTCACGGACATCTACAGTATTACGGGCACCAGCACAGCGGTGAACCCCGTTGAGGCGAGCGGTCCGGCGGCCTATGTGTTCCCCACCGTGTTCGAAGAGCACTTTACGATCGTGATCCCGGAACACATGGGCCTGCGCACCTTGATCCTTATCGATGCACAGGGAAAGGAAGTGCGGCGTATGGAAGGCCTCGAACCCGGAGAGCACGTGGTACCTCGTCAAAGCATGGCGGCGGGAACGCTCCGCTGTGTGCTGTTGGACCCCATCTCGGGACATCCCCAGCGGGTGGGCACGCTGATCGCGCGATGAGCCCAATGCTCCGTCGCATCGGGGTCTTTACGTCGGGAGGGGATGGCCCTGGCATGAACGCGGCCATTCGAGCGGTGGTTCGTACTGCCGTTTATCACGGTATTGAGGTGGTCGGTATCGTGAGCGGTTACGAGGGCTTGATCCGGAACGAGATGAGGCCGCTCGGAGCGCGCGATGTGAGCAACATTCTACAGCACGGAGGTACTATTCTTCGCACTGCGCGGAGCGAAGGGTTCCGACGGCCCGAAGGCCGGGCGGTCGCGGCCGCGAACGTGCGAGCAGCGGGGATCGATGCATTGGTGGCCATTGGAGGCGACGGCACTTTCGCAGGTGCGATCCTCCTTGAAAAGGAGCATGATGTAGCCGTGATCGGCGTGCCCGGAACCATCGATAACGATCTCCTTGGCACCGACCTTACCATCGGTTTCGATACGGCTGTGAACACCG
>JAGNSU010000178.1 GCA_017987895.1 Flavobacteriales bacterium
CTGTGAGCACCATTACCGCATACGCGGAGAGCCCGCAGACCTGGGCAAGCTCCTCCCGCGTCAGACCGTGTGTCCCGCTCTTGCTCAATGCATCCATGAGCCCGCGCCGCTGCATGATCCAGCAGGCATGGAAGAGCATCGGTCCGAAAGCGATGCGTTGTGCTTCCGCACGCGCTTCCACGGCGGTGGGTCCCGATCCTCGCTTGCGCGCTTTCTCAGGCGCTTTGGTGCTCGTCGTCATATCACTTCACGTATTGTTCCACCCAGCTTTGGCGCAACTGGCTCTTGATCAGTTCGTGGACGCGTAAGGCGGAGGAGGCCCAGTAGTTGCGCATTGACGCGCCACCGGGCTTGGTCACCACTTTTTCCACATGGAGAACATCGCGCGTGGCCATGTCGAAGAAGGTGATGAGGTACTCGGCGGTTTCGGCCGCGGCATCGTAGCGGGTAGCGATGTAGACACAGCCCACACCGCTCCGATCGCCGGGAGCGTAACTACGCACCATGGCGTGTACCGACTCTTTGTCGAACGGTTCCGATCCCCAGATCGCAGTGGTGTCCGCCTGGGCGTTCACCGCGTTCACCGCGCTCGTCAGGGTTGTGCAATCACTGGCCTTGATGAACGGACAGATACTGTACTTCTCCTTCTCGCTCTCGAAAAGTTTGTTCCAAACGCGATAGTACTCCAGCGTGTGCAGTGCCACTGCGTTGAACTTCTCACGCGGCGTGAAACGAACGGAGGTATAGTCCACACCGATCCAAGTGACCGGGGTCTTGTCCGAGAGCATGGCCGCCATGGTGTTCTGGGCCAAGGCTGATGGGGCCAGGAACGGCAGTAGAAGCAAAAGGCAGTACGGGCGCATCATCGGGTGGTGCGGTTGGTGCTTCGGCGATCGATGAAGAGATGGGGTTTGCGACTGTCTTTCGGCCATTTCAGGGTTTCGATGGCGGCGGCAGGCAGGGGGGTTACCCGGGGTGCCACACGGAGCAGACCGCGCAAGTGCTCGCGCATCCTGTCCGCCTCATCCATCTCCAGGTCCACCAGCACCTCCAGATCATCCCCCCCCAACTCGTCCGTGGTACAAACGACGACGAAATTAGGGATCGAGGGCATGGCGTTGATCGTGTCCAATACCTGCGCAGGAAAGAGCGTCGTACCGCGCACTTTCAGCCGGTGTTGCATGCGGCCCAGCACAGGACCGAGATGCACGCCGACGCCATCGCCGTGCCGGGCGTTCTTGTGCCAGGTGCAGATATCCCCCGTGCGATAACGAAGCAGCGGCATCGCGCTCACATGGAAGGGCGTTACCACCACTTCACCCGCCTCGCCATCGGCCACCGGCCGGTCGTGCTCATCCAGCACTTCCACGACCACCAGTTGCGGTTGGACCGCGTGGCCGCTGCCTTCCTGTCGTTCGGTGCAGGCCGTGGCCATCTCGGTGCTGGCGTAGGTGCCCAGCAGTTCGATGTTCCATTGGTCCTTGATCCGGGTGCCCAGGTTGTTCCATCCGCCGGTGATGTCGCGGATCGGCTCGCCGATGCAGATAGCTTTGCGGACGCCGGACGCGGCCGGGTCGATGTGGTGCGCCTTTGCGTGCTCCAGCATGCGGACGAGGAACGAAGGCACGGTGATCAATACCGTGGTGCCGAAACGATGGATGCTCTCCCATTGCAATGCGGCCGCCCCCGGACCCACGCGCACCACCCCAGCGCCCAGGGACCGCGCACCCAGAAAGTACGCCAGTCCGGCCATGAAGCGGCGGTCCATGGTGGTCATCAACTGCACCACGTCATCCGGCGTGACACCGGCGAGCAAAAGTGAGTTGTGCTCATTGGCCGTGAGGCGTTCGAGGTCAGGCTCATCAAGGAGCAGCGCCACCGGCCGACCTGTGGTTCCGGAGGTGGTCACATGGTCCACCACCGCGCGCTTGGGTACGCAGAGGAATTCGTCGTTGTACGCTTCCAGGTCGTTGTTGCGCGTGAAGGGGAGTTGCCGCAGGTGATCCGGGCTTTGAACGTCTTCGATCCGCAGGCCGTCCAAGGTTCTCCGGTAGTAGGGGGACCGTTCCAACACATAGCCGATGTGCCTTCGCAAGGAAGCCAGGTGCAGCGCTTCGACATCCTCGTCGCGCCAGGAAGCGGGTAGGCTCAGTTCCGTGCGCATGCGTCGCGTGCCGCCTGGAGTTTCGCGCGTTCGCCGGCACTGCTCACCGTGCGCGTCAGCGCTTCATCGAAGTAGAGTACGGCCTTTGTGCGATCGCCTTCGGCGCGGTACCATTCGGCCAGATCCGAATAGGTGAGCGCATTGTCCGGATCCGTGGCGACGTAGCGTGCCTCATCTTCCGGCGCCAATGCATAGGTGTGGCCGGTGATGCGATGCTCGATAAGCGCGGCGCGCATCGCCCGATGCCAGGTGAAGTCAGCCATCACCGGGCTTTTCAGCAAGGTGTCGGCCGGTAGTGTGGCGAGCGGATCGTACAAGGGATGGGGCAGTTCTTCTGGACCTGTGCGCGCAAAGATGGCCCGCAGGTCGTAGGCGAGGTATTCGCCCAGGGTATAGGGCCCTACACTGATCCACATACGACACTGGGCCGGTTGGAACACCACGCTGTGGTGCGCGATCAACTGATCGATGGCAATGGGATTGCCGAGACCCACCGAGGCCCCGTCCGGGCCTGTGCGCTCGCGCAACACGCGCACCGCATCAATGGGCGTCATCGGATCACCGGTACTGGTGAGATCCGTCATTCGCTTGAAGCGGGACATGCTGTCGCTATCCCGGATGTTCGCCTTGTTCACCTCGGTGTCCCGAAAGGTGTCGCTCTGGTAGTGGTTGGCACACACCACCAAGCCATTGCCGGGATCGAACACGCCCATGCCATCGGGCGCCTTTTCGATCACGGCGGCACGACCATCTTTCGCGGAGCCCACCAGAATGCTCTCGCTCACGAACACATCGCGACGTTGGGCGATGGCAACGGCTTCGTGGATGGTGGTGGCGTATTGCAGGATCTCGCGGGCCAGCAGCGAGATCGGTGTATGTGCGCCGGTCGGTAATGCCGACCGCGATGCGTTGATGGTTACGGTGAGCCCTTCGAGGTTCATGCCGCTCACCGCGCCGAGCATACCACCCCAGGTCACTTCAACGAAGGGAAAGCCCTTCTCCGGGCGCATGAAGAGGAGCACCTTGTCGCAGGCGAACTCCTCGCCGAGGTAGAAATCGAAGTTGCGCCCGATCAACAATCCGCCGTCCGCCGTTCGTTCTTCCCACGCGGCGAAGCTGGTGCAGCCCACGAAGGCGAGGTCCTGCAGCGCATGGCCGATGTCATGCGCGGCGTGATAGTTCAAAGCACGCTCGTAGCCGCTGCCGATCATCTCGAACGCCGGACTGAACGAGCGGCTCTCGCCATAGATCTCGCGCCGATATTCCAAGGGCACATGGTCTTCGATGTCGCGGTTGAAGAAGTTGACGAAGTACTTCAGCCAGCCCAGCTTGCGCGCGTCGGGTACCAACATTTTGATGCGGTCCACGAAGAGCGTTTCCTGTTTTTCGATCAGCTCTTTCGCCAGTACGCCGACCGTCAGGCCGCGCTCCAGGTCAGGTCCTTCCACGTACGCTTCCCACAGGCCATGGTCGGTAACGGATAACCGGCCGTGCTCGGTGATCCAGCCCCGATCGCCGAAGGGGCGGCGTTCAGGCAGGGTGAACGTCTCGCCTTTTTCCAGCGGTACGGTAAGCCGCATGTCGAATAGCAGGGCGCAACCACCGATCACCGCGATCGCCCAAAGAGCCTCCGCCAAAAGAAGTGGAGCAAGAATGAGGAGGCGGAGGAGGCGGGACATGCGGCGGGGCCGCAAAGCTAGTCCTGTGCGGGTCCCTCTTCAGAAGCCGAAGCCGACCCCCGCACTGATCCATGGTTCGCCGCTGGAGTAGGGGCTGTAGGCGTCCTGGATCACATCGAAGAGCACCATGGCCGTGAGGTAGGTGTTGCCACCCAACCTCGCCGAATAACCGCCACCCAGCAGTAGGAAGGGGACCCAACGGCGATCGAACCGGTTCTGATAGTAGTCGAAGACCTCAAAACTCAACTGGTTGTACTCCGCATGAGCGAAGAGTTGCTCGATGATCCGGTAGCGCGTGAATAGCCGACCACCATAAACGCTCGTTTCGAAAGCAGGTGTGTAGCGATTGTCCCGGAAGTACTGGTAACTGATGCCGACCCCCACCGAGAGCTTGCCGTTCTTGGTGATCTTGTAACCCACCATGGGCTCTATGGCGATGTTCGTCACCGAGCCGAAGGAAAGGCCCAACCCTCCACCGAACCAGATGCGGTCCTTCCAGGGGCGTGGCGTATCGGGTACCTTCTCCTTTTCGGTCGCCGTGGAGTCCCGATAGTCCTGCGCCGATGTCGTCATCGGAAAGAGCAGCGAAACGGCCAGCAGAGAACGGAACAGCGGGGTCATCCGGGACGAAGGTATTTAGACCGCCACGCTATGGTGTTTGTATCGTCGTCTGAAGAGCACCGTGAGCCAAATGCCGCGTGCCATCATCCAGAGCAGAAAGGCGGTCCACACCGCGAAGAGTTTCCGGTCCTCATAGTGCCCGAACATGATCACGGGCACGAACACCAGCAACGTGGAGAAGAGCAGCGCGTTACGGAGGCCGGCGCCATCGCCGATGCCCTTGAAGATGCCGTCGAAGGCGAAGGCCACGGCATTGATCGGTTGGGTGATCACCACCATCCAGAACACCGCGTTGAAGAGGTCGAGCACCTGCGCATCGCGCGTGAACATGCCCCCGATCCATGCATAGCCGAGGCCGTAGAGCGCTGCCAATCCAACACCGATCCAAATACTGATGCGCACCACCTGCCAGCTCACCCGGTAGAGCTCGCGCCAATTGCCTTGGCCCAGGAGGCGCCCGGCCAGCACGCTACCCGCTGCCGCATAGCCGTCGATGAAGAAAGCGCTGAAGAGCCAGATCTGCATGGCGATGCTGTGCGCGCCGATGTAAGCCTCGCCATAGCCCGTGGCGTAGCGGTTGCCCAGGTAGTAGCAGGCATTGAGCGCCATGGTGCGGGCGAAGAGATTGCCGCTCAACAGCCATAAGTTCAGCAGTTCCGGGTGGCGCCAGGTGCGCGGGAACAGCGCGAACGGCGTGCGTGTGCGCAACACATAGACCGCTACCGAGAACATGGCCACCTGCGCGGTGAGGCTCGCGTACGCCGATCCTTCAATTCCCATCGCCTCCACAGGTCCCCAACCGAAGATGAGCAGTGGGTTCAATAACAGGTTCACGCCGGCGCCGATCAAGCTGATCCACATGCTCCAGCGCAGGTTCTGGATGCCGCGGAACGCACCGGTGAGCGCGAACGTGGCCAACGAGATCGGGAAGCCGATCGAACGGATGTGGAAATAGGCCACCGCCTTTTCCAGCACGGCGCCTTCCGCGTTGTACAACCGGAAGATGGACTCTGCTACGGGGGCGGTGGCCAGGAGGAATACAAGTCCGAGCCCGAAGTTCATCCAGACCGCAATGGGAACCAGGCCTTTCACGTCGTCCAGGCGTTGCTCGCCATAGTACCGCGCCACCACACTGAGCACCGCACTGCGCGTTTGCGCAAGCACCCAGACCACCAGGAGGAAGAAGCTGCTGCTGATCCCTACCGCCGCCAGGTCGGCCGTGCCCAGACGCCCCACGAAGGCGGTGTCGACCAGCGAGATCAGGGGTTCGGCGATACCGCTGATGATGGCGGGCACCGCCAGGCGGTCGAGGTCCTTCCGAGTGATGGGGTGGGGGGAACGCAAGGGAGCGACGGCCAGGTAGCCGATCGATCACTGGGCTTTGCGATCGGCGCCGCAAAGATGGTCGCTACGGCGCTTTTGATCCCGCGCCCTTCGGTCCAAATGCTCCAGCCCCAGGGTCCTCTTCGAGTGACCCTTCGGGG